>JACKBK010000029.1 GCA_020634555.1 Caldilineae bacterium | reverse complement strand
CTTCTGCTGCTGGCGCTTCTGCTGACGTTGTGGCGGACGGTGGGCCAGCCGCGCGATCGTATTTGGGAGCGCATGGAGGAGACCGGTGTCTGGCGGGTGGCGATGGACCCCAGTTTCCCGCCTTTCGAGACCCTGGACGCGGCCGGCCGGCCGGTTGGCTTCGACGTCGATCTGGCGCGCGAGATGGCAGCGCGTTGGGGGGTGGAGGCCGGCATCGAAAGCGTCGGCTTCGACAGTCTGGTGGACGCGGTGTGGGCCAGCCGCGTGGACACGGCGCTGTCAGCGCTGCCCTATCAGCCGCAGTTCAGCCAGGACGTGGCCTTCTCGCAGCCCTATTTCGAGGCCGGGCTGATGCTTGTTGCCGCATCCGGCCGAGACGACCTGAACACTCTGGAGGATCTGGCCGGGCAGCGGATCGCGGTAGAGTGGGGATCGGAGGGCGACCTGCAAGCCCGCGCGCTGCGCCGCCAGTCTCCTGAAACCGTCATCCTGCCGCTGGAGACTGCTCAGGACGCTTTGCAGGCAGTCGTTGACGGCGATGCGGATGCGGCGCTGGTCGACCGGGTCAGCGCATTGCAGTTTCCCTCGATCGCGCAGCTTCGGATCGCGCCTGAGCCGGTCGTCTCGGATCCCTACGTTGTTGTCATGCCGCGCAAAGCGTCGATCTTGCAGCAGCAGGTTGACAAGACGCTCCAGGCGCTAAAAGAAGACGGGACGCTGGCTGAGTTGGAGGCACGCTGGTTCGGCGAACAACCGTAGCCGTTGCCACAGATTGAAATCGGTGTCTGGTAGCCAAAGTATGCTTCAGCATACTCGAACCACCACTTCGGCAACATGTTTCAACATGTTTTTCCTATCAGCCGATGATTTCAATCATCGTTCAGGTGCCGCAGTATCGTAGTCTCGTTGTAGTGCTAGCCACCAGCCACAATGAAACGGCCTGATTAGTCGTCTCCGATTGTCCCTACCCTTCCCGAAACAACGTCATCCATGGATGCTATCCCGTCCTCGCTCATAACCTGATATTTTACCCCAAACCAAAAGACCTTGTCACCATTCAAATCGTAACTGCACCAGTAGTTCGTTACGTCTAAACGGGGGTAATATGTGGGTTCTTCGCAATCGTATTCATACCTCCCCAGCTGTGCCGCAACGTCTGCTCGTGTTGACACACCTGTTTGAAAGCTGGCCAGAAACGTGGGAAAGAAGTCCGGCGCATAGACAACGTTTCCGGGCTGGCACAGCCGCGTATCGCCAAGATCAAATTGTTCGCATACATAAGTGATTGTCTCGCGATCCAGTGGTGTCGTGTACTTCGACAGGTCACCTTTTCGCAGTCTGGCGATGGGTATACAACCACCGAGCATTGACACCAGAAAAAGCATAAGTAGTAGCCGTGTTGCAATTGAACGCATGGCTTTGCCAACCCCCTTGGTGGCTTAATTATCGGTGCGGATCTCCACCCAGGAGGTCTTGCCCGCCTGGACTGTGACGTTCTGGCGGTACACCTTGCCGTTGACTGTGGCTTCCACCAGATAGTCGCCGGCCGGCAGGTCGGACAGCAGGAAGTTCTCTCCCCACTGGTCGTCGGGGTGGATCAGCCCCAGCCCGTCGATGTAGGTATAGGCGTAGTAGCGCGGGGAGTTGAAGTCCGGTCCGGGATAGAACAGCAGTGGCACCTCGGGCAGATGGCGTCCGTCGGCGGTCAGCACGCGGCCGGCCACGGTGCCATGTCCCGCCAGCGGCTCCAGCCAGAACTCGGGATTGCGGGTATGGTCGTAGTCGTTGACGCCGATGCGCACCTCCACGTGGACGTGGGGACCCAGGGCAATGCCCGTGCTGCCCACCTCGCCGACCTTCTGGCCGCGCTGCACGCGTTGTCCGGGGTGCACAGCCACGCTGGACATGTGGCCCAGCAGCACGTAGACCGGCTGGTCCAGGTAGCGCCGGTCCATCTCGATGACCACTGCGTTGCCGAAGAAGTTGGTGGTCGGTCCGACGGCGGTCTCGCTGTCGGAGCCGGCGAAGACCACCGTGCCGTCCACCGGCGCCAGCAGCGTTGTTCCGGTCGGGTTGGCGATGTCCGCGCCGTGATGCACCAGATAGGCGCCCTGGCCGGTGCTGGCGTAGGGATAGAACGGGCTGGCCCACTGCGTGGTGCCGGGACCGGTCGGCCGGCCCAGCCAGTAGTGGTCGCTGGCCTGCGACACATCGGGCGTGGGCCATGGCCCGCCGGGGACGATGGGCGTCGAGGTTACCAGCACATTGGCTGCCAGGCTGGATTGAGCGGCTGTCAGCGTGGCGCTGGGTGTCGCCGTCGCGGTAACGGTTGGCGTCGCGGTGTCGGTCGGCGCGGGCGTGTTGGTGGCAGTTGCCGTGGGAGTCGCTGTGGCCGTGCGAGTCGCGGTCGCTGTGGCCGTCGGCGTCGCTGACGGTGTGAGCGTAGCTGTGGGTGTATCCGTCGGCAGCGGTGTGGCCGTTGGCTCCGGCTGTGCGGCCGAGCAGCCGGCCAGCAGCAGCACTGCCAGGGCAGCCAGGAAGGCGCCGATCTGTGGCGCGGCGGTGAAACGGGCGAATATTGGCCGGACAGTGTGGTGGATAGACAAGTCGAGACTCCTGTTGTCCGTTCCCGCTGAGGAAGCGGACAACAAGAGATTATAGCCAACCTCGGTTGCTTCGGGAAAAAACGCCGATGGTGTTCCTATTGCGTCTCTACGAGGAAAAGTACGGCCCTTCGCTGCAGCGGCTACTGCGGGTTAACCATCACCCACACCATGCCATCGCCCGCGGTCTGGAGGACGACACCCACCGTCGGCGCACCCTCGCTCACTACCACGCCCTCCACGGTGCGAGTCTGGACGGCGCGCCCCGCTGCTCAGCCTACCGGCCGGTCGCGTAGTTGGCAAACACGTCCAGCTTGACCGGTTCGTTCCAGTCACCGGGGGAGACCGGCGTGCCCAGCACATCCCCGGCGGTGTGGACCCGGCCGCGGCCGGTGCTGGCGACGCCGATGTTGACGAAATCCGGGTCGCTCAGCAGGGCTTTCGGGATTTGCAACTCGATCACCGAGGGTGTGCCGGCGTCGATGGCGGCGCCGCCGGAGAAGCCCTGCGTCTGCCATTCATTGCCGTCCCAGGCATAGAGCTGGTAGTTCCCGCTGGCTGTTCCCTTGCGGTCAAGGGCGCGTATGTCCAGCCGGAACTCAGGCAGCCAGGGCGCGGCTACGGTGAGGGGACGCCGGTCCACGTCGATGGGAGCGCCCTGAGCGTCCTCCGTGGTGTCGAAGTAGATCAGGTAGCTGCCCCACGGGGTGGCGTACACGTCGCCGGCGATGGTCAGCCCGAGATACAGCGACTCGGCGTCCTCGCGGACGTAAAGGTCCAGCAGGTCGAGGTGCGGCTGCTGGTCCAGGTTGTCGCCGACCGGGTCGCTCAACAGCGGGGCGCCGTAGGCATTCTCCAGAACGCCGTCCACCATCTCGCCGGGGAAGAGGTAGGGATAGCCGAGGAAGTCGATGCCCTGGTGCAGCTCGTTGCCGTTCTGAAAGTCGAAGAAGGTGGCGTTCTCCCAGTGCGACCCCTGTCCCCAACGAGTCGTACACTGTGTCGAAACCCAGGCCGGCTCCCAGTAGACCACACCCAGCCCGCCGTTGCTGATCAGGCTTTGGGTCAGGTCGATCATGAACTGGCGCTGCCCGTCTTTCGTGATCGGGTAGGCGCGCACGCCCTGGTTGAGGATGTTGTCGGCGGTCTCAGGCGCGGCGTCCAGCGTCCATGGGTAGGCCGTCTCGACGATCATCACCTCCTTGCCGAACTCCTGGCGCAGGTAGGCAACCTGTGCGCCGACATCCGGTACCGAGAACTGGCTCCATTGCGGGTAGTACGAGAGGCCGATCACGTCGAAGTCGGTGATGCCGGCGTTACGGGCCTTGCGGAACCACCAGCCGGCGTTCTCCGGCTGCGCCACGTGCAGGACGATGCGCGTGTTGGTTCCGGTCTCGGCCGCCACGTCGCGGACGGCGCGGATGCCGGCGTTGAACAGCCGGGTGTCGCGCGGCCAGTCCAGCTCCGTGACGGCCTTGAGCATCCCGGCGTTGGTCTCGTTGCCAACCTGCACGAAGTCGGGCATTACCCCTTTTTCGTGTAGTTCCTTCAGCACATCATAGGTGTACTGGTAGACGGCGTCGGGCAGCGCGTCCTCGCTGAGGTCCTTCCAGGCGGCCGGGATCGCCTGCTTACCGGGGTCCGCCCAGTTGTCGGAGTAGTGGATGGCCAGCAAGGTGGACATGCCGGCGTCCCGCGCGCGTTGGAACGTCCGCTCGACGTCCGGCAGGGTGCTGTAGTCGGTCCAGTCGGGGTTGTGCCACAGGCGGGCGCGCACCATGGTCGCGCCGTGGTCGGCGAACAGTTCGAAAGCGTCGCGCGATTCGCCGTTCTCGCGATAGACCGCGCCGCAGTCGTCCATCTCGTTGACGTAGGACAGGTCGACGCCAAAGTAGAAGGACTGTGGAGCCTCGGTTTCGGGGAGGTCTGTCGGCGTGGTCGCAGGCTCGGCCGTCGGCGCCAACGCGCTACCCGGTGTTGCCACAGGTTCGGTCGCCGGCGCGGGCACGAACATTGGCTGTGCGCTGCACGCGGCCAGCAGCAGGGCTGCCAGCAGGACAAGGACCATAAAACGCAGCTTGTGCGATCGCATCGCAGACTATCCTTTCACCGCGCCCTGGGTCAGCCCGCCGATGATCTGGTCCTGCAGCAGGATGTAGATGAACATGATCGGCAGC
This sequence comes from Caldilineae bacterium, assembly GCA_020634555.1. Taxonomy (GTDB): domain Bacteria; phylum Chloroflexota; class Anaerolineae; order JAAEKA01; family JAAEKA01; genus JACKBK01. The sequence continues at coordinate 37,113 of JACKBK010000029.1, read as the reverse complement.
GCGCCGATCAACGCGCCGGCGGCGAACACGCCCCAGCGCTGGTCGAACTGGGCGCCGGCGAAGATCTGCAGACCAACCATCAGCGTGTACTGGTCGGTGCCCTTGAGCAGCACGCGCGCCAGGACGAACTCGCCGTAGAAGCTGATGTAGTTGAGGATGAAGATGACGATCAGGATCGGCCGCAGCAGTGGCAGGATCAGCCGGGTGAAGATCTGCCAGTGGGACGCACCCTCCACCATGGCCGACTCGTCGATCTCGCGCGGGATGGTGTCCAGAAAGCCCTTCATCAGCCAGATGTTGATGCCCATCGCGCCGCCCAGGTAGACCAGGATCAGCGCGGTGTGGGTGTTCAGGCCGATGAACGGCACCACATCGCCGATCTGGGCGATCATCAGGAAGGTCGCCACCAGCGCCAGCAGCGCGGGAAACACCTGGATGAGTAGGATGCCCCGCAGCATCATCTGGCGAATGCGGAAGCGGAAGCGCGAGAAAGCATAGGCTGCAACGGTGGTGATCGACAGCGACAACAGCGAAGCGATGGTGGCGATCTTGATCGAGTTCCACATCCACTTCCAGAAGGGAAACTCGCCCGATGTCAGCAGGGTCTGGTAGTTGTCCAAACCGATGTTTCTTGGGATCAACCGTTGGGTGGCCAGCGAGCCGGTCGGGTCCAGCGAGGCTGAGATCACCCAGAGGATCGGGAAGATGGAGAAGATGATCAGGAAGACCGCGATCACCAGCCGTATCGCGACGCTGACCTTGTATTGCAGCGTCGATGAGGAGCGCAGCCGCTGTCTGAAGCCGGTGCTAGACATTCTCGCCCACCTCTTCCCACATGCGGGTGTAGCGGAACTGGATCAGCGTGATCGTGCCGACGATGAAGAAGATGACGATGGTGATGGCCGCCGCAAAGCCGTAGTCCACGCCGCGTCGGGCGGTAAAGGCCAGGTTGTAGACGTAGCTGATCAGGATGTCGGTGTGCCCGGCCGGCGTTGGTGTGCCGGCCATGGGCGGCCCGCCGGCGTTGAAGATGTAGATCAGGTTGAAGTTGTTGAAGTTGAAGACAAACGAGGCAATCAGCAGCGGCCCCAGGGCCACCAGCAGCAGCGGCAGGGTGATGTTCCAGAACTGCTGCCAGGCGTTGGCTCCATCGACCTGGGCGGCCGCGTAGTAGTCGTCGGGGATAGCTTGCAGCGCGCCGCTGCAAATTAACATAAAATACGGATAGCTCAGCCACAGGTTGATGATCAGGATGGCAACCTTGGACCAGCCTGGGTCGGTCAGCCAGGGCGGAGCCCAGCCAAACAGGTTCTCCAGCACGCGGTCGATGACGCCCAGCTCGGGGTTGAGCATACCGCGCCAGACCAGGATGGTCAGCAGGGCCGGGGCGGTGTACGGGATGATCAGCAGCGTGCGAATGGTCTTCTTCAGCGGAAAGCGCGCGTCGTTGTACATGATGGCTATCAGCAACCCGAAGGAGAAGTTCAGCAGCAGGCTGAAGGTCGCAAAGGCAAAGTTCCAGATCAGGATGCGCAGCAGCGGGCCGCGCAGGGCGGGGCTGGCGAAGAAGTTCTGGAAGTTGGTCAGTCCGATGTTGGCGACGAACCCTGGCCGCAGTTGCTCGCCGCTGGGCGAGGTGAAGGTGCCGCGCAAGTTCTTGTACACGACGCCGGTTTGCTGGTCGATCATCGCGTCCTGCGCCGAATCGTAGACATAGAGCGGCAGCAGCTCAGCCGCCTCGCGCGGCGACCGTATCTGCACCGTGCTGCCAGCCTCGCCAAACTGGATCTCGGTCAGGTTCTTGTCGGTGGCGGCGCGGATCGCGTTCAGCCGCTGGTAACCCTCGATGGTCTCCGGGATGCCTTTGTCGTCCAACGGTCCGATCCCCGCCTCGCCCGGCTGCGGCTGGCTGAGCGGTTCACCGGGTCGGGCCAGATAGGCATTGCCATCCGTGTCCTGCAGCCAGAGGGCGTACGTTCCGTCGTCCGATTTGAACGCTGTCCACGTAAAGGCTCTGCCGCTCTCCGGCAGGTACTTGGCCTTCAGTATCTGCTGGATGGCCTGCTCCTGCGTGATCAGGTGTCCCTCGCCGTAGTTGGTGAAAGACACCCAGACCGTGAAGAAGATCGGGTAGATGGTGAACAGCGCCATCAGCACCAACCCGACAACCATCCAGCGGATCGGATAGGCCTCCCGGCGCACCATCACAACGTTCACGAAGATGCCGATGGCCAGCAGTGCAGCCGCCAGCGGCAGGTAGCCCAAGGACACCATCCTGGCCAGAATCCAGATCAGGACGATGTCGCCGACGATCAGCAGCACAAACCGCAGCAGTCGCGGCAACAACGGCGCCGGTGTGGAGGCTTTTGCCTCGCGGTCGTTCTGGGGAACAACGGCGGTCATGTCTGCAAGTCCACGGGAGTTAGGCTGCGCTCAACTGCGTGCCTGCTGAAAAGAAATGGGTGCATTTGAAACTGGTTGATCAGCGTCGGTCGAGTAGCGGATTGAGGTAACGCTAGCTCCATGAAGCGATCCAGTTTCAGCGTATCGAGACCAGCGGGTCGTCTGCTAATGCCGCTGGTCTCGATACGCGGACGGCATTGGCTTGTGACGATACATGCTTGACCCGCTACTCGACCGACGCTACGTTCTCGGCGATTCATCAACCAGTTTCAAACACACCCATCGGTCAGGAGACCACACGGAACACACCTTGAACACATCCAAAAGAGAACGCCAAGCCGCCAAGAGCTTTGGAGGAGGTCGGCATCTTAGCGGCTTGGCATGTAGCAAGTGAAACGAGGGGGCAGGACAGGTCCAACCTCTCCTGCCCCATGAAGTAATCAGACTACTGGATCGCTATGTCCACCAGATGGGTCTCTGGGTCATAAGTGAAGGTCACGCTGCCGTCGGCTGGCATACTGAAGGTGTAGTTCGGGCCGTCCTGTTCGCCGTCGGAGCCGTAGTTGGTGGTCCAGGCGCCGTCCAGCGCGACCTTGAACTCATAGTCGCCGGCGGCAAGTTGCACTGCAAGCGTGAACAGACCATCGTCGCCCTCGGTCATGCCGGTTGCCTTGCAGGCGGGATCCCACTGGGCGCCGCAGCCCACCTGGTCCTGGAACGTGCCGGGCAGGTTGACCATGCCGGCCAGCGCGCCTTTGATCAGATCGCGCACCTGGTTGGCCGCGTCGGCCATAGCTTCTTCCGGCGTCTGCTGGCCGGTCACCGCCAGGGTGATGCCGTTGTCCGCCGCGCTCCAGACCGACCCCATCTCGGGGATGTTGGGCATCGGCATCGCGTTCACGCCTGCCTCGCCCATAGCCTTCAAATCTGCATCGTCGGTGGTTGCCAGGACGGACTTGAGCGCCGATGGGCGCAACCCTGTCTCGTACAGCTTCTGCATGGTGTCGTCGGTGGCGACGAACTCGGTCAGGAACGACTGCGCCAGCAGCGCATTGTCGCTGAAGGCGTTGACCAGGAAACCCTGCACGCCAAGGAACGGTACGCCGTCGTCGGGGAAAGCAGGTGCCACCGCGTAGGATACACCTGAGGCACGGATGCGGTCCAGCGCCCACGGGCCGGCCATCAGGAACGGGATCTGGCCGGTCTCGAACAGCGAGTGGGCGGTCTCGTAGTCGAAGGTGTCTGGCATGAGACCTTCGTCTACTGCGTTGGTCATCCATGCAACCGCCGATACCTCGCCTTCGCTGTCCAGCCCGACATCGTTGGGGTTCCAGGCGCCGTTGTCATCGACGCCGAAGATGTAGCCGCCAAAGGCGGTCTGGATCGGCAGGGCGTTGTACAGCGGACCGGTCGAAACGGCCAGCGCGTACTGGACCTTGCCTTCGTCCTGCAACTGGCGGCCGATCTCCAGCACCTCGTCCCAGGTGGTCGGCGGCTCGGGCACCAGGTCTGTGTTGTAGAAGAACCCCAGGTTTTCGGTGGCGTAGGGCAGGCCGTACAACTGGCCGTCGGTGTAGGTGAAGGCGTCCAGCGCCGACTGGACGAACTCGTCGTTCTTGTCGCCCAGGTCGATAGGCGCCACCAGACCGCTTTCGATCAGGGCACCCAGCCAGTCGTGGACCCCGACGAAAATGTCAGGCCCCTCGCCGGCAGGAATTGCAATAATCGCCTGGGAGCGGATATCCTGTACCACGCCCAGGTCCTCGACCTCGAGTTTGACACCGTATTCAGCCAGGAAGTCGTCTGCCAGCCCCAGCAGGATGGGCGTCCGGGTATCATCGGCCCAAATCTTGAGGGTAGCAACCGGCTCCTCGGCGACAGGTGCTTCGGTCGGCGCTTCGGTGGGTTCTGCCATGGCTTCTTCAGCCGGCGTGTCGGTGGGGGCCGGCGCCGGCGTTGCCGTAGGTGCTTCGGCCGCCGTGGGTTCTGCTGCGGCCGGCGCTTCGGTGGGCGCAGGGGCAGGGGTAGCTGCACCGCCGCATGCGCTCAGGACCAGCGTGAGCGTCAGGACGACTGCCAGAATTGCGTAGAGTCGAGTCTTCTTCATGGTACCTCCGCACTGAGTGTATGGATTGTAGAGACGCTGCCTTTCGAGCTTTGGGACGCCGTGACCCCGTTCATCGGGGGAGTTTCTGGCTACCCGTAGCGGCAGGCGAAACTGATTTCGGCTGATGGGATCAACACGTGTTGACTACGCGTGCAAAATCAATTATACTCTAGGCGTGTTCGCAAGTCAATAGCCAAACGCGCGCCGATTCCACCCATTGCAGAGGGCAGTTCTATGAGAAACGTTCAGCTCTTCAACTCCGACTGGCTCTATGTCGCCGATCAAGCGGCACTGGGCGCGGACGACGGCCAGTTCACGCCGGTCACCTTGCCGCACACCAACCGGCTCTTCTCTCACCGCAGCGTTGACAACCTGGACTACCAGTTCGTCTCAACCTATCGCAAATACCTTGACTGGACGCCGGGCGAGGCGGAAGAGAAGGTGTTTCTCGATTTCGACGGCGTGATGCTGGCCGCGACGGTCTATGCCAACGGTGTCCTGGTAGGCGAGCACCTCGGCGGCTTCACGCCCTTTTCCATCGATCTCACCGACGCTTTGCAGCCGGGCAGCAACGCAATCACCGTCTACGTCGACTCGCGCGAACGGACCGACGTGCCGCCGTATGGGCACCTGGTGGACTACCTGACCTTCGGCGGCATTTATCGCGATGTCCATCTACGCGTGGTTCCTCCGTGTCATATCGACAACGTCTTCGTTCGTGCCCAGGATGTGCTTACGGAGCCGCGCCTGTCGCTGGATGTTCGGCTGAGCCAGCCGGCGGCTGATCTGCGGATGACAGCCAGCTTGTTGACAGCGGACGACGAAGCGATTGCCAGCACCAAAGGGAACGTATCAGGCCAGACTACGACGCTCACGTTCCATCAACTTCCGCCGGTCGATCTGTGGACCCCGGAGCGTCCGGTGCTACATACCGTGGAGATCTCGCTTTACCGTGGCGATAAGCTGCTGGACCGCACAGCCAGCCGTTTCGGGTTTCGTGCAGCTGAGTTTCGCGCCGATGGCGGCTTTTACCTCAATGGGCAGCGGCTCAAGCTGTTCGGCCTGGACCGCCACCAGACCTTTCCCTACATCGGCGCGGCCGCGCCGGCCCGGCTGCAGCGCCAGGACGCCGACATTCTCAAACACGAGCTTGGCTGCAACGTGGTGCGTACCTCGCACTATCCCCAGTCGCCGCACTTCCTGAACCGCTGCGACGAGATCGGCCTGCTGGTTTTCGAGGAGATCCCCGGCTGGCAGCACATCGGCGACGAGGCGTGGCAGTCCGTTTCCCTGGACGAGCTGCGGGCGATGATCGAACGCGACCGCAACCATCCCAGCGTGATCCTGTGGGGCGTGCGCATCAACGAGTCACGCGACGACGATGATTTCTATGCCCGCACCAACGCCTTGTCCCATGAGTTGGACCCGACCCGCCCGACCGGCGGCGTGCGCAACTTCCTGGGCAGTTCCTTCCTGGAGGACGTCTACACCTACAACGACTTCTCCAACACGATGCTGGAGCCGACCGAGCAGCCGCATCTGATCACCGAGTTTGCCGGGCACATGTTCCCCACCAAGGCGTGGGACAACGAGGAGCGGCTGGTCGACCACGCGCTGCTGCACGCCCGCGTTCAGAATCTACAGATGGGCAACGACCGAGTTGTCGGAGCCATTGGCTGGGCAGCATTCGACTATAATACACACATCGAGTTCGGGTCCGGCGACCGTATCTGCCACCACGGGGTGATGGACATCTTTCGTCTGCCCAAGTGGGCCGGTCGCTTCTATGAGAGCCAGCAGTCGCCCGCCGACAGGGTCGTGCTGCACGCCGCGACCCACTGGACCATGGGCGACCGCTCGGTCGGCGGCGTTGGGACCCTGACCGTCTTCAGCAACTGCGACGAGATCGAGGTCTTCGTGGGTGACCAGCGCATCGGCAGGTATCTCCCTAACCGTACGGACTTTCCTCACCTGCTACACCCACCGTTTTCGGTTGATGGCCTGGACGCCTACAACGCCTGGGGTCAGGACAAGTTCTACGACTTGCTGCTGGTAGGCTATGTGGAAGGCCGTGAAGTGGCTCAGCAGCGCATCGCGAGCAGTCGCTTGCCGCGCTGCTTGGCGTTGACCGCCGACGCGAGTACACTGGTCGCTGACGGCGCCGACATGACCCGTCTCGTCCTCAGGATCACCGACGAATTCGAAAACCCGGTGCCCTATTCTGTCCAGGCGGTCACGCTGGAGATCAACGGCGACGCTGACCTGATCGGCGAAAACCCGTTTGCGATGGTTGGCGGGCAAGGCGCCTTGTATCTGAAGGCGCGCCACCAGCCGGGGCCGGTGACCATCACTGCCCGTGCCGGCGGGCTTCCGGCAGCATCGACAACGGTCGGACTGTTGCCGCTCGATGCCTGAGCGTTGGAACAGCGCCCTGAGCTGAAGGAGCAAGACTGGATTGCCATGGTCCCTGAAAACAAGAAGCGCGCGGTAACGCAACAGGATGTCGCCGATGCTGCCGGCGTATCACGGGGCATTGTTTCCTACGTTATCAATAACGGCCCGCGCGATGTGGCACCGGAGACCCGCCAGCGCGTGCTGGCCGCTATCCGTGACCTGGGCTACCAGCCGAACAAGAATGCCCAGCGGCTCAAGCTGGGCAGCGAGCAAGCTGGCAGCTCACTGGGCATTATCGCGGGGGGCGAGAGCTTCAACGTGCTGGAGCGGCCTTACTACGACACGATTCTCGCCGGATTGTTCGAGGAGGCGCACCGGCTGGGGCAGGAGGTGCGCTTTTTCAGCTTCTTCGATGCGCTTACCGATCCCGTGTTCTTCAACAACAACATCCACGCCGACGAGATCTCCGGCTTGGTCCTCGTCTTGCCGGCGTTGTTCCCGGCGACGGAGGACTTTCAGGAAATCCTGGACAAGATCGCCGAACGCATCCCCAACGTGGTGTGCCTGGAGGAGCCGATCCGCGACTGGCCGACGGTGGTGTTTGACCGGGCCGCGGCGGCGCGCCTTGCTGTGGGACACCTGATCTCGTTAGGCCATCAGCGCATCGCCTATCTTTCCATCGAGGACGAGCGGCTGACCGGCTACCGCCAGAGCCTGCTGGACCACGGTCTCTCCTACGACCCGCAGTTGGTACTGGCTACCGACGAGGCGGATGTGTTCGAGTCGACCTACCAGTCCACGGTAGAGATCATCGGTATGCATCCGCGCCCCACGGCCATCTTTGCCGCCAACGACGAGCGGGCCATCAGCGCCATGGCTGCGCTGCACGACCGCGGCCTGCGCGTGCCGGAGGATGTGGCCATCGTTTCCATCGACAACATCGGCATTGCCGGGATGATCCGCCCCGGGCTGACCACGGTGGACGTGCCCAAGAAGCGGATGGCCGCCTACGCGCTGCAAGTGTTGATGATGCAAAAGCAGTTTCAGAACCGCCAGGCCGCGTCGGTGGTGCTGCCGGTTCAGCTCGTCGTGCGGGATTCCTGCGGGGCCAGGGTTCGCAGAGTAGGGCTGTCGTAGTCTCGTCAAAGAAAACACCCCGCCACGAGGACGGGGTGAAAGCCGCAAGCACGGTCACGCCCGCTGATCAATGCTCTCCAGAACCTGGCCTGCTGTCCTTCACGGACAGCAGGCCAGGTTGGTTTTTGTACTATCATGCCTTCCTTACAAACGCACGTGCGGATGTCAGCCAGCTGCTAAAAGTCGCCGGTTCGAAACGACAGGACCTCGCCTGTCCCGATGTCGATGACCGCAAAATCACCCATCCCGCAGCAGTTCAGAAATACCTGGGCCACGGGCCGGCCGTTTTCCGTCGTCTCCTGGATATCCTTGATCTGGTAGCCGGCCGGATCGGCCGGCTTGACGTCGATGCCGTTGTCGCTGATGTGGCGGCAGATCAGTGTCAGGTAGCCGTCTGGATCGTTCTCGTGCAGTGGGCACTCGGCAGTCGCCAGCGGCGCAACGGTCACGGTTGCGCGGTAGTCCCGTTGTGGGATCTTGTGGTCGGGGGTTTCCGGGTATGGCTCCAGCGTGTTCAGCGTGAAGATGTGGCCGGCTTGCACTGCTTGCGTTGTCCTGGCCGGGCTGTGGATCGTGATCAACTGGAAATCGCTGCGTTGTCCATCGGCGGTGTCGAGTTGAAACTGAAGAACGGCGCGGCCAGTCCACGCACACTCTACCTGGCTCGGGCAGCGCGAGTCTTCCACGATCGACGTGAGGGTTAACACATCACCGTCGATTGTCGTTGAGTCACCAACAGCCAGTATCAGAGGCTCATTCAGTGACGCTGTTACCGGATCTGCCGGGGGAGGGGAGACGCAACCGGCCAGCAGGATGGCCCCGATAGCATATGAGAAAAACAGCCAGGCAAGTCTGTTCATGGTATGATCTCGATATTCTATTGTATGGAAAAACAAAGTGGAGTAACTGTGTGGGGATTGTAGACCAAACGCCGAAACTGTCAAGTGCTTGCTTGCCGAATACCCCCCAATCAATTGTGGAAAAACGAGTCGGTCAGTGGGCCGGGATAGCGAAGATGGCGACCAGCAGCAGCAAGACTGCCAATATGGGAAAAAGCACCAATTTGGCGCGACGGTATGGGCCGTTGCTCTGGCGGTGGACGACCACCGTGGCAATAATGGCTTGCAGCGCGTAGTAGAGAGCGAAGGCGCGCGAGGCGAGGGTGAGTACCTGGAAGATATCGGCGACCCAGATCTGCAGAATCGCCAGCGCACAGACCAACACATACCCCACGCGACGCGGTATCCGGCCACGGCTTTCCTCCTCGACGATGCCGCCGGTGCCTACCGTGTCGGCCACGCCGGCCCCGAACTGGCTGAAGATGGCCGCGATGCTCAGCACAACCGGAAGGCCAATCGCTACTGCACCCACGATCTGAATGATCGCCGTCTCGTTCACATCCTCGATGGCATGTCCAAAAGGTTCCGCCAGAGCGACGAACGCTACGTAGACCACCGCGGCGATAAGCTGTGCGGCCAGCAAGGCACGCGCCCGCTCTGTGCGTGAGTAGTCTTTGCCCAGATAGCGGGCTGTCTCGAACCCCTGTGTGATCAGCAACATGCCGCCCAGTATTTGCAGACCGTGGATGTCGAACGTTGGCTCCGTGAAGGATGTAGAGGCCAGGACAGTGTGGTCACGCAGCAGCCCGGCGGCCGCCAGGACGATCAGCAGCGCGCCGATGATCGACAGCTTGCTGTTGACCGCGATCTTCTCCAGCGCTTCCAGCCCGTGCAGCCCGCGCGCGAAGCCGAAGATGGCGATCCCGGCCAGCAGAACGGTTGTCAAACCGCGCGTTGCCAGCGGCTGGCGCAAGGAGAACATCTCCAGCGCGAAGGAACTGAGCAGGCTGATGTAAAAGGCGATAGATATCACATAGGAGACGGCCAGCGACAGGTTGGAAACCCGTTCGGTGGTCAGGAGGAATCGCCCGCCGTGGGCGTTTTCCAGCAGCGGCTCGAAATGGTGGATGTTGGTGCGGATGACCAGTCCGACGGCCAGCGCGAACACGTTGATGAGGACGATGGCCGGCAGTGACGCGCCGCCAAAGTTGCTGTAGAGCAGCGGCGCGACCACCAGAAACCCGCTGCCGATGATCGAGGCCAGCGGCGTAACGATGATGGTCCACATGCGCGAACGTCCGGCCGGCGTCAGGTAGAACGCGGCCAGGATCAGCGCAGTCGCCACCGCGCCTGCAACACCGAGGATTATCTTCTGTTGGTCTGCACCCGCAAAGCCTGTCATGGTAGTGGTAGCCTGAGCCGATTCGCAAAACGAACAGTCTGAGCCGAGGACAAACAACAAGTTTGTGAATTATATCATCGATAATATCTCTCATGAAAGAAGTCGATGCAGGATTGCTCGCGCTGCCAGTATGTGGAGAGCAGCTTACTTGACGACGGTGCAGCCGCGGATATACTCACGAACAAACCCTGTCGATGGAGAGGTTCCCGCGAGATGACAAATCAACCCTCGATTTCACCTGCCGCACACATCGGTATCGTCAGTCTGACGGTCAGCGATCTGGCGCAGTCGCTGGCGTTTTATGACACCGTGCTGGGGCTGCGTGCCGCGCCTGTGGCGGAGGGGCGCACGCTGCTGACAGCCGCGGATAGCACGCCGTTGCTTGAGCTTGTCGAACGCCGCGGCGCGCGCCCAAAGCCGCAACGAGCTACCGGGCTGTACCATTTCGCCCTGTTGTTGCCCGGCCGGCTTGACCTGGCGCGCTGGCTGCAGCACGTGGCCGAGGCGCGCTGGTCGCTGCAAGGCTGGGCGGACCACGGCGTCAGCGAGGCGATCTACCTGGCGGACCCGGACGGCAACGGCATCGAGGTCTACCGCGACCGCCCGCGCGCTGAGTGGCCGATTGCCAATGGCCAACTGCAAATGGTGTCCGACCCGCTGGACGCGCGCGGCCTGCTTGCGCTACTGAACGGCGATGGGGAGCAGTGGCAGGTTATGCCGGCCGGCGCGACCATGGGACACGTTCACCTGCATGTCGCCGACATTGAACAGTCCAGGGCATTCTATTGCGATGTGCTGGGGTTTGATCTGGTGCAGCGCTACGGGGCCAGCGCGCTTTTCGTGTCGGCGGGCGGTTATCACCACCACATCGGGCTGAACACCTGGGCCGGGCAAGGCACGCCGCCGGCGCCGGCCGGCAGCGCTGGACTACGCCATTTCGAGATCATCGTGCCGGATATGGACGCGCTTGCGAAGATCGTGGCTCGTCTTGATCGGGCTGGCGTTGCTTATCAGCGGGATGAGGTCGAGATAACATTGCAGGATCCCTCTCGCAATGCTATCCGCATTGTCACCAATGACCGAAACATGTAGGATCGCTGTTCGCGAAAGGAGGACCCATGGCATACTATCTGGTGCGGGCTCGGCCGCGGTCGGAACTGTTACCTGATCTGTGGCAACGTCTCGAAAGCGGCGAAATCGGTGGCATGCGCCCCTTCGGACGGGCGCTTGATTACAGCCTGCGCAACGCGCGCAAAGCAGACGCCGGTGTTGCAGTCTGGGAAGAGGAGGATTACTGCCGTCCGCCGCTGGCCATGGAGCGCGCCGCGGTTCTCGATATCTATTTTCATGACTTGACGGCCGATCCGGTGGACGAGGGGCAGGGATGGCAGCAGATCGAGAGCCTGCCGCAGTTATGGGGGTAGAAGACGCCGTGAGGATTTCCTCCACGGTCGATCCGGTCGGCATGGAGCAGGCTGCCGGCCGGCGTTGGTCGTGGCAGCCGTATGCCATTGTTTTCGTCAGCAGCGCCTGTATCATGATTCTGGAACTGGTGGCAGGGCGGATTGTCGCGCCCTACGTCGGCGTGTCGCTCTATACCTGGACAACCATCATCGGCGTTGTGTTGGCGGGCATCAGTCTGGGCAACTACCTGGGCGGGCGGCTGGCAGACCGCTGGCCGTCGACGCGGCTGCTGGGCCTGCTCTTTTTAGCAGCCGGTATGACCAGCTTCATCGTTCTGACGGTTGATCGTCTCGGCGTGCGCCTGCCGCCCGGCTCTATCGTTATCCAGATCGTGGTGCTGGTGACTGCGCTCTTCTTCATCCCATGCGCTATTCTGGGAGCCATCTCGCCGGTGGTTGCCAAGCTGGCTGTGCGCGATCTGGCCACCACCGGCACGACGGTGGGCAAGATCTACGCTGCCGGCACGCTGGGCAGCATTGTCGGCACCTTTGCTACCGGGTTCGTGCTCATCTCGCGCTTCGGTACCCACGCCATTGTCTGGGGCGTCGGATTGACGCTGATCGCCATGGGCGCGTTGTTCCTGCTGCGCCGCAAAACCGTTGCGTTGGTGCTGGCCGCAGTGATCGTGGCCGGCGGGCTTAGCCTGGCGTGGTGGCAGGGCTGGTCCCACGGCCCCTGCGCGCTGGAGACCAACTATTTCTGTATCAAGGTGCGCGAGGAGGACCGCAATGGGGAACGGGTGCGCGTGTTGGTGCTCGACCGCCTGGTCCACAGTTTCACGTCGATGGATGACCCCACCAAGCTGGTTTACGGCTACGAGCAGATGTACGCCGAGGCGACCGCCTATCGCGCCGCGGACAAGGCTGATCTGCGGGCGCTCTTCATCGGCGGAGGTGGCTACACCTTTCCCAAATACATGGCAGCGATATATCCTGACAGCGAGCTGGAGGTGATCGAGATCGATCCGGGCGTCACCCGCATCGCCTACGATCTGCTGGGTGTGCCGGCTGACAGCGCCATCGTCACGCGCAACGAGGATGCGCGCATGGTGCTGAGCGGCCAGCCAGACCGGCCCTTCGACCTGATCATGGGCGATGCGTTCAACGACTATTCAGTTCCGTATCACCTCACGACGGTGGAGTTCAACGAATTGGTGGCACGCTGGCTCGCGCCTGGCGGTCTGTACATGGTCAACATCATCGACGGGCCGCGCGGGGACTTCGTGCGCGCGTTTGCCAACACCTTGCAGCAGACCTTTCCCCACGTGTATGTTGCGCCGACCATCGATGCCTGGCGTAGCAGCCCGCGCAGCACCTTCGTGCTGATCGCATCGGATGAGCCGCTGGATGTTGGGCGGTTGGCGGACATCGATGCAGGCGACGGCCTGGCGCTGCTGGCTCGCCAGTTGTTGGACGACGCTGACCTGGCGGCTTTGCTGGCAGAGCATCCACTGTTGACGCTGACCGACCAGTTTGCGCCGGTTGATCAGATGCTGGCGCCGACCTTTCGCAACGAAGTGCCGCGCCAATAGAAGTTGGACTTCTCTGAGAAGTCCAACTTCTGAACGCTGCTGCGTTAGACCTACTGTACTAGTGTGGTGGTGAGGAGCCCCAGATCATCCAGCGTCTCGTAGACGTAGGTGTGGACGACGGGGTTGGGGTCGTTGAGGGCGGGGAAGAGCCAGCGGGCCGCGGCTATGCTGCGAATCTTGTGCAGGGCGTAGGCGGCCCGGACGCGGACGCCCTCGCGGTCGTCGTGCAGCGCACTTCCCAGCGCCGGCACGGCTGCCTCGCCCATCATGGCCAGGCTGTCGGCGGCCGCGCCCCGCACCCAGCCGCTGGGGTCGGCCAACAGCACCATCAATGCCGGCACCGCACTGGTGGCGTGCAGTTGTCCCAGGGAGAGAGCTGCCAGGCAGCGCACCGAGTCGTCACTGTCAGTCAGCGCTTGAACAAGGACCGGCATCACGAGCGTCCGCTGCTGCTGGTTTTCCTCGGCCGCGTTGGACAACGCACGCACTGCCCACCAGCGCACGTCGTCATCACTGGAGGAGGTCATTTCCAGCAAACGATCGAGCGAACCGTCGCCGTTGTGATAGAGAGCCTGCACGGCGTTCTCGGTTGACTCGTCGTCACCGCTTTCAATCGCTGCAAGGAACGTTTCGAATTCAGGATTGGTCATAAGGAAGTCGTCCGATCAAGGGAAGTGTACTTGCCACGATCATAACAGAAGGCATTGGGCGAGTCAATAGCCATTCACAAAATTCGTCGAAAAAGCGGTTGACACAGCCGTATCGGTATGATAAACTAGGTGCGGCGTCACAGCGTGGCGTCGTATCTTATGAAGGAGGTCAAGAGCGTGTTTGGCAACGGAACTATCATGAACGTTTTCTTCACCAGCTACCGTTCCCCGGCATGGAATGGTGGACCCGTTTTCGATTCAGTGGTGAGGCGCGCCCTTTGACCGTTTACTTGACGTAACAAACGGCCGTGGGCGTCACTGACCAGCCCGCGGCCGTTTTTGATTCTCGTGCCAGGCCGTGGGTTCGCAATAGAGCAAGCCCGCGGCCATTTGTTTGCCTACAAGGGATGAGCGGCCGGGGCGGAAGGAGTAGAGATATGAGTATCACACCTCCTGGGATTTCCCAGCAAAACAACAAGTTTCCAGACCCGATGACGACCTTCAGTTCCTATCCCGACCCTGTCATTGCGCTCTCTGTGCAGAACGTCAGCAAGTCGTTTGGCAGTGAAAAGCAGGGCCGGTCGCTGCCGGGGTGGCTGCGGCGCAACGGCCATAGCGATGACAAGGCTGGAACCGCTAACGGCAAGCCTGCCGAGTCCAGTGTCGTCATCGCAGTAGATAACGTGAGTATGGCTATCCGGCGCGGCGAGATATTCGGCGTGCTGGGTCCCAACGGTTCCGGTAAATCGACCTTGATTCGCTGCATCAGCACCTTGCTGGTGCCTGACCGCGGAGAGGTCAAGGTCTTCGGCTATGACGTTGAGAAGGACGAGATGGCGGTCAAACGCCTGATCAACCGGGTATCGGTAGAGGCGAGTTTCTTCAAGAAGCTGTCGCCCATGGAGAACCTGATGTACGCGGCCCGCTTGTACGGCATGTCGCCGGCTGATGCTGCACCGGAAGCAAAACGCATTCTGGAGCGGTTGGATCTTCCGGCCCGCACCTACAAGCAGCCCATCGAGGATCTTTCCCGCGGCCAGCAGCAGAAGATCGCTATCGCGCGAGCGCTGTTGACCTCACCGGTGCTCCTCCTGCTGGACGAGCCGACCACCGGGCTGGACCCGCGCTCCAAGCGCGAGGTGCAATCCTTTATCGAGGAACTGCGCGACACACACGATGCGACCATCCTGTTGACGACCCATGACATGTACGAAGCCGACGCCCTGTGCGACCACGTTGCCATCATCCACGACGGCAAGGTCGTGTCCAGAGGGACGCCTGCGGAACTTAAAGCCCGCGTTGCCAACGGCAGCGGCAAGGATGTCACACTGGAGGACGTCTTTATGGCGCTGACAGGCAAGGAACTACTCAGTGAAGAAGACCTGGCGCCTGTGGCGTAATCAACAAAACGGCGCACCTGCAATTGCGGGTGCGCCGTTTACTTCTAATTCAGCAGCAATCATTACGAAATGGTCACCGGCATGCCGATGTAGGCAATGTCCCACAGGGTTGCCGACTCGTTGGCGCCCAGCAGAACGCAGCCGAATGTAACCGGCGTGCCGACTGAATTGGCCCATACCGGATAGCCGCCCGGCTCGTAGGGCAGGCCGTGGATGCCGTTCTCGCTGCCGCCGGCCCAGTAGATCCCCAGCCAGTAGGGCATGTAGAATCCCCATCGCGATCCCCACGCCTCGCGGATCTTGCTCTGCACGTAGAAAGTGCCGGTCTTGGTGCCGGAGCCAGCCCGTCCGGTGGAGCAGGGCCAGTTGTACAGCACCGTGCCTCCCTGGTATACTTTGCAACGCTGCTGGCTGATGCTGACCGTCATGCTGAGGTTGCCCTGGGGCGCGGGACGGGCCGTCGGTGCGGAAACCGACGGGATTGTCAGGCGCTGGCCCTGAAGAATCTGCGAGGGGTTGGTGATTCCGTTGGCGCTGGCAATGGCCGCGACCGTTGTGCCGTATTCCTGAGCAATGCTTGCCAGGGTGTCGCCGGCGCCTACCACGTATTCGGCCGTAGCTGGTGCAGAGTCGGTCGCCGGTTGCGCGGCCGACGGTGCGGGCTCCGCAGCGAACTCTCCGCCCGGTATTCGAAGGCGCCCTCCGGTGCGGATGAGCGACGGATTGGTGATGTTGTTGGCCGCTGCCAGTTCGGCCGTGGTCAGTCCATACTGCGCTGCGATGGCTGACAGTGTTTCACCTGCCTTGACGATGTGTACGGCCGGCAGAGCTGGTTCGCTGGTCGCAGTGGGTTGCGCAGCGGGTTGCGCGTCAGTGCCCGGTATTACCAGCGTCTGACCGGTGTAGATCAGCGAGGCGTTGCTGATGCCGTTGGCGGCCATCAACTCCTGCTGGCTGACGCCGTAGCGAAGGGCGATCTGGGTCAACGTGTCGCCGGCCTTTACGACATACACCGTCTGTTCTTGCGGCAACGGGGCGGCTCCGGCCGGCAGCGCGGCGGCAGCAGATACGATTAACAGTGTTAGAGCAATGAGCACCTGGCGAAAGTATTTCATGAAAGTGACCTCGAGCCAACACGTTGTGGGAGAATCGACTAGACGTAATATACCGCACAGCGCGCGCGCTGTCAAGATCAAGTTTTGGGCAAAAGCATGAAAACGTCGGTATAATGGAGCGACTATGATATTACAGGGAAAACGGGTGCGCCTGCGCGCTACGGAACGCGACGACCTGCCGTTAGCGGTTCAATACCTGAACGACCCGGAGGTGCTGATGTGGTTTGGCCAGCCCGCGCCGCTGGGTATGGACGACGAGATCGCCTGGTATGAGCGAATGCGCCAGGACGATGGCGTCATCAACTTTGCCATTGAAGTCGAGGGGCGCTATGTCGGTGGGTGCGGGTTGACCGGCATCAACCACGTCCACCGGCGCGCCGAGATCGGCATCTTCGTTGGCGACAAGTCGATCTGGGGACGCGGAGTCGGCAGCGAGGCGATGGCGTTGGTGATGGGCTATGGCTTCGACTACCTGAATCTGCACCGAATCTTTCTGCGCGTTTTCGCTGAGAACACCCGAGCGATTCACGTTTACGAGAGTCTTGGCTTCCAGCACGAAGGCCGCTTTCGCGACACCGAATGGCGTCATGGCCGATGGCACGACATGCTCTACATGAGTGTGCTCGAAACTGAGTGGCGGCAGCGGAGTGCCGGAAAGGTAGCAGACTGACTATGGATGACCTGGCGATCCGGACCGAGGGATTGAGTAAGGTGTATGGCCGTTCGCCCGGCGTGCGCGCCGTGGACCATCTCACCATGGAGGTGCCACGCGGCGTTATCTTCGGCTTCCTCGGTCCCAATGGCGCCGGCAAGAGCACGACTCTGAAGATGCTGACCGGGTTGCTGAAGCCCACTGAGGGCACGGCCGTGGTGGCCGGTCATGACATCCTGCAACAGTCCATTGAGGTCAAGCGGCGCATCGGCGTCGTTCCCGAAAACCTCAACCTCTACGAGCGCCTGACTGCGAACGAGTACCTGGAGCTGGTAGGCCGGCTGCGTGGTCTCGACGCGAAGACGATCACCGCGCGGCGATCCCAGCTTCTGGAGACCCTGGACCTGGCCGACAGATCAGACAACGCCTCGGTAGACTATTCGCATGGCATGAAAAAGAAACTGGCGATGGCCGGCGCGCTGATGCACCGTCCGGAGATCCTGTTTCTTGATGAGCCGTTCGAAGGGGTTGACGCCGTTTCATCGCGCGTCGTTAAAGACCTGCTGCGTCAGATGGTCGATCGTCGCGGCGTGACGGTCTTCTTCTCGACGCACATCATGGAGCTGGTGGAGCGAATGGCCGACATCGTGGCGGTTATCAACAAGGGGAATCTGGTGGCGACCGGATCGCTGGCCGCGCTGCGCCAGCAAGCCGCAACCGACGGCGACGCCAGTCTGGAGGACGTGTTCCTGGAACTGGTCAACGCCGAATTGGCCGAGCAGGACATGAGTTGGTTGACGAGTTGACGCGGAGATCGCGCGCGACTTCTGGATGCATGGCTTGGATCTGAAACGTGAAACGGAAAACGTGAGAGGCGTCTCGAGTTGACGTATCACGTTTCACGCCTTCACGTTTCACGACCGTACAGAGCGCGGTTCGTTGGCGCTAACACCTGACGCATATGATGACTACCTGGACCGAGATCAAGAATCTGTTGTGGCTGCAGTGGCGGCTGATGGTCGCCAGCGTTCGCAGCGGGCAGAAGCAGGACGTGCTGCGCATCATCGGCTACGTGCTGTTGGCGCTGATAGTGGTCCCGGCACTGATCATCTTCAACGCGCTGCTGATCTGGATCTATCGCAGCCTGGCTCCGTGGCCGGCCTCAGAATTGGTCACCATCGTCATGTCCTTCATCATCCTCATGTGGTTGCTCACGCCGGCTTCCAACACCCAGATGGTGGAGCCGTTTTCGATGCCGAAGTTGTTTTCGTTCCCCATCAGCCTCAACGGGCTGGTGCTGGGCAGCCTGGTGGTCAACTTTTTCAGCGTCGGATTTCTGGCAACTCTTCCGTTCATCCTTGCAGTTACGGCGGGGATGGTTCGCAGCATTCCCGGCATACTCCCAATGCTGATTTCTGTCACCCTGTTTCTCTCGATGCTCCTGGTCCTGAAGTCGCTGATCGATGATATATTTGATCTGATCGCCGAGGATCGTCGTCTGCGCACCATCGGCATCATGGTTGCACTGGTGCCTGTCATCTTCATCGTCGGTGGACAACTGTATTTTCAGAGCCGTTTCGTCATCCCAAACGCCGGGGCCGCGGAGTCGTTTGACGAGTTTGCCAACCTTGCCATGGGCAACCCCAATTCGTTTCTTTGGGATATCCGTCTATCGCGCTATCTGATCTGGCAGCCCGGCGCGTGGCTGGGCAAAGCGGCTGGTGCGGCAGCGGTTGGGCGCTATGACCAGTGGATCGCCTGGACGGCGCTGTTGGCTGCCTTTGTAGTTCTCGGCTACTTCGCCCACCGCTATATGTTGAGCAAGCTCTATTTTGGCGAGTTGGTGCGGGTGCAGGCCAAAGGGCAGTCCAGCAATGGGAAGCTACGGGCTGCGGGGCCGCGCTTGCCGTTTGTTTCTGCCGCGTCCTCACAGGCGTTATGGGCGCTTTTGGCGGCCGATTGGCGCGGCTTCAAGCGCAACCCTTATACGATTCGGATGGCTATCGGGCCGGTTATTCTGGGGATCATGGCGGTCTTTTTCAGCAGCACCATGCCCGGATCAGCCTCCGGCATCGCCGCGCTGCTGGGATTCACCGCGGTCACGACGGTGACGCTGAGCTACGGCCACAACGTCTTTGGCATTCTGGATAGCCCCGGTCTGGGCACAGTCTTGCTGGCTCCTGTCCCGGCCCGCTGGCTGTTGGTCAGCCACAACCTGCTGTTGACGGCGCTGGTGGCGGTGATGTCCTTCGGTGCCGGGATACTGGCCGGCATCGTGAAGCGTGATCCTTCCGCGCCGTTCGCAGCGCTGGGCGCGGCGATGCTCGTGCAGTTGATTACCCTGTCCGTGTGCAACTTCACCGCCGTCCTGCTGCCCTACAAGGTTGACCTGGAGAAGGGACGGGCCGCCTCCAACGAATCGCGCACCAGCCTGATCTCGGTGTTTGCGGTGATGGGCGGGATGGGGCTGCTGTTGATGCCGATTATCATCACGCTGGTGGGCAGCGGGCTGGTCCTCAAGAACGTGATCCCTGGCGGCGTGCTGGCCATCGTCTACGCGGGGGTAGTCTATGCCGGAACCACGCTGATGGCCGGCCAGTTGCTGGAAAGCCGCGGCCCTAGCGTGCTGGCGGAGATCTCTCAGGAACCGTGACCCGCCGTGCCTCCCGTCATTTCCGAAGTCTGGCACAGGACATCTCAAAGGTTTCGGCAGCCTGTGCGAGTTGGTGTACAATAGCTGCTTGTTTGGAAATAGAGAGAAACTGCTCAGCACAAGACTTCGGAAGTCGCAGACTTCAGGAAAGAAGCCACCGCAAACCGGACGCTGCACCTTTTAAAGTTGTGCAGCGACTTCCGAAGTCAATCTGACGGCAGGCTGAGCCGTTACAAACCAGAAAGGGTTTCACATGA
The DNA here is from genome assembly GCA_020634555.1 of Caldilineae bacterium. Classification (GTDB taxonomy): domain Bacteria; phylum Chloroflexota; class Anaerolineae; order JAAEKA01; family JAAEKA01; genus JACKBK01. The sequence continues at coordinate 17,109 of JACKBK010000029.1, read as the reverse complement.
CGATTCTTACTCCCAAGGGCTATTCACCCGCGCGCCAGCCGGAAAGCGACAAGCCGCCGGCGCCGCCCGAGACGCCGCAGCCGGCAGCAGCGCCGCCGCAACAGGCCGGCCGCGGGCAGATACAGCTGCATTTTCCGCCGCAGGTCATTGGTGTCACTTGTCCAAACTGCAATACTCCTTTTCCGGCGCAACTGTTTACGATCGTGGATGTCGGCCAGGATCCTGTGCTCAAGAACGTTCTCTTGCAGGGCCAACTCAACGTGGCCGTTTGCCCGCGGTGCGGGAGCGGCGGTGCACTGACTACCCCGCTGCTCTACCACGACCCAGAGCATCAATTCCTGGGCGTTTACGTGCCGGAGCAGGTGGGCGTGAACGAACAGCAGAAGGTGATCGGTGATCTCAGCAAGCGGCTCATGGACGGTCTGCCGCAAGAGGATCGGCGCGGCTACATGCTCACGCCCAAGCAGTTTCTCTCCTACCAGAGCTTGCTGGAGGCGATCCTGGAAAACGAAGGCGTCACCCGCGAGATGATGGACAAGCAGCGCCGCCAGTTGCAGCTCATCGAGCAGGGGTTGGCTGCCTTGAAGGACCCGGAAGGGCTGCGGTTGCTGGCCAAGGAAAGCGACGCCGATTTCGACGACCAGTTCTTCGCCCTGCTGACCATGGTGACCGACTCGGCGGCGGCTGGCGGTGACACGGACGCTGTTCGTGAACTGGTCGAGCTGCGCGAGCAGTTGATCCAGCTAACGACCTGGGGTGAAGGCGTCAAGCGGCAGCGGGCCGCCGTTGCGCAGCTTAAGCCGGAAACCACCAGCGAGGACCTGCTCAATATGGTCGTCGCAAGCGATGATCCGCGGGTCGCCGAGGCGCTGATTCTATCCGCCCGCCGTCTGGCTGATTACAGCTTCTTCGAGGCGTTGACCCGACGTATCGACGCAGCACAGGCTGCCGGGAATACCAGGGAAGCGGAGCGCCTGACCGATCTGCGCCAGCGACTGCTGGAGACCCTCGATCGCTACGAGGAGATGCAGCAGGCGACCCTCCAGCAGTACACCCAGATTTTAGGCGACATTCTGGCCTCCGATGACATCCAGCGCGCCGTCATGGAGCGCGCCCAGTACATCGACCAGACGTTTATCTCGATCGTGGGTGCAAATCTTGAGGATGCAAAAAAGCGCGGTGCAGGCGCGGCCGTCCGCCGCCTCCAGGAGGTTTGGGACGCCGCCATCGAACTGCTGAACATCAGCGCCGGGCCGGAAGTCGAGCTTCTCAATGAGTTGTTGAGCGCAGAGTATCCCGCCGGCACCCGCAAGATTCTCAGTGAGAACCGTGAGATCATAACGCCTGACTTCATCGACGCGCTGGAGGAATTGATCGACCAGGTGTCCAGCGAAGGAGCCGATGAGGTTGCCCAGAGACTGCGCCAGATTCGCTCGCAGGCGCAGCTGATGATGTAGGCGTCGAGTAACTGCTCACCCGTCATTCCCGCGGAGGCGGGAATCCACGTCTTCACAGGCGCAAGACTCCCGCCAGCGCGGAAGTGACGCAACAGTGAAGGTTGAGTAGTTACGGCGTTGTTGTAACTCATGAACGCTGAACTCATTACTACAGGGACTGAGATACTGCTCGGCGAGATCGTCGATACCAACGCGGCCTGGATGGCGCGCCGGCTCAAGGAGTTGGGCGTCAACCTTTACTACAAGACCACAGTGGGCGACAATCTGGATAGAATCGCGGCGGTGATGCGCCAGGCGTTGGGCCGTTCCGACGTGGTTCTTGTTTCGGGCGGGCTGGGCCCCACCGTCGATGACGTTACCCGGGATGCGGCCGCGCTGGCTACCGACCGTCAGTTGGTCCTTCACCAGGGAAGCCTCGAACACATGGAGACCATCTTCGCGCGCTGGGGTCGGTCTGTCCAGGACAACAACCGCCGCCAGGCGTTTCTGCCCGACGGCGCTATCCCGATCTATAACCCGGTAGGTACGGCACCTGGTTTCGCCGTTGAGGTGGCGCGCAACGGCACCCATCCGGCGTTGCTGATCTGCCTGCCCGGCGTGCCGCGGGAGATGATGCACCTGATGCAGAACTCCGTAGAGCCGATGCTGGCAGAGCGTCTGGGCGCCGACCGAGTCTATCTGAGCACCCGCACGCTGCGCACCGTCGGGCTGGGCGAAAGCGTCATCGACCAGCGCATCGACGACCTGATGCATCTCAGCAACCCGACCGTCGGGCTGGCGGCTCACTTCGGCCAGGTCGATGTGCGAGTCACCGGCCGTGCCGGATCGCCGGCCAACGCGCAGTCAATGACTGACGAAGTCGCCGACGAGGTGCGCCGGCGGCTGGGCTTTGCTGTCTACGGGGAAGGCGATCAGCTTTTTGAGGCGGCAGTAGCTGGCTTGCTGCGCGAGCGCGGGTTTACGCTGGCCCTTCTGGAGAGCAACACCGGCGGCGAGCTGGCGGAGCGCTTCCACAGCTTACTCAACGGGCAGGATCCGCTGGTTTGGGACAAGGTGATCCGATCCGCTTTTGAGCTTGCCGACGGCGGACCTGACGAAATCGTGTCCCAAGCCGGCGCGCGCTGGGTGGCTGAACAGGTCAGGCTGGCCGTAGCATCTGTACCGGATTCGGATGTTGTCACACTGGCCGTCTGCGGCACCAGCGATAGCGCGGCCGGTCCCTACGGCGCCTATCGCGGCGAGACCTTCGTGGCCGTCGGGCTGGGTGACGCCCTCACCGTCAAGCGCATCGATGTTGGCGGTGTGGACGAACTGGCGCGGCGCTGGTCCGGCAACGGCGCGCTCAACGAGTTGCGGTTGCGGCTGATGACTGCAAGCGGCTCGGCGCCGGGAACGCCCTGATGCCGGACGCACAGGATCTCACCGTCGATCCACAGGCGGTCGCGCGACTGGCGATGCAGATACCGGCTCTCAAACGTGCGCCGCGCATGGGGTGGCTGATCCGTGGCGTCGCGCCCGGTGAAGTCGAGAGTGTAGCCGCACACACGGCAGGCGTTGGGTTGGTGGCGCTGTTGCTGGCCGACCTGGTAGAGACGCCCATCGACCGCGGCCGCTTGCTGTCGATCTGCCTGTTGCATGACCTGGCCGAAGCGGTCATCGGCGATCTGCCGCGGCCGGCGGTGCGCTACTTCGATCCAGGCGCCAAGTCGGCAGCAGAGGCGCGGGCGTTACGGGATATGCTGGCCGGTCTGCCGTTCACGGCCGATTGGCTGGCTCTGTGGCGGGACTTCGAAGATGCCGCGACGGACGAGGCGCGCCTAGCCCGCGATGCCGACCGGCTCGACCTGCTGCTGCAGGCGGCTGCCTATCACGCCTCCGGGCGACGCGGTCTCGATGATTTCTGGGAAAGTGCTGCCCAGTATACGTGGTACTTTTCTGCGTCTGCATTCCTGTTCGAACAGCTCCAACAACAGTATTCGCATAACGATTTTAGTGGTATCCGATAGCCAGGGCATTCTATGACAATCAACCATCGAATTATTCGACCGTTCGCGTTACTGATGATCGTCCTGCTGGTGTTGACGGGATGCGGCGCCGCGTTGCCGGCCGCTGGACCACAGGTAATTGTCACCAGGGTGCCGCTGATGCTGGAGCAGTCTGGCGCGGCTGCGGATGAGCCCGCTGCCCTCGAGTCCACGCCCATTGTTGAGCCATCGGCCGACTTCAACTTCGTGCAGTTAGGTGAGCCGGAAGCAACGCCGGTTGCCGAGCCTTCGCCTCTTCCGCAGCCGGTGGTCAGCGTGCCCGTGACGCGCTCGGCGTCCAGCGCGGTCGAAGCTGCGCCGGTGGCTCCGGTACTGTCGCAGCCTGCGCCGGATGACACGCTGCGCCCCTTGCAGCAGACCCACAACATCTTGCTGTTGGGAAGCGACCAGCGAACCCTGGGCTATGCGGGCCGCACCGATACGATTATGGTGCTTGGCCTGGACGAGGCGAACGGTCGCGCTGCACTGGTCAGCATTCCGCGCGACGTCTATCTGCCCATCCCCGGCGTCGGCTATAGCCGGATCAACACAGCGTTCGGGTACGGTGAGGAGCGGCAGCCGGGCGGCGGGATCGCGCTGCTGAGTTCAACCATCGAGAAGAACTTTGGCATACCCATTCACAACTATGTACGGGTAGATATTCAGGGCTTTGAGGAGATCGTCGACGCGCTGGGCGGCGTTGATGTCACCGTAGACTGTGATCTATACGACGAGAAGTTCCCCGGTTATTTCGGCGTCTACACGCTCGAGGCTGGCGATTATCACATGGATGGGCGGCAGGCGCTGTACTACGCCCGGTCACGCAAGAGCACCAGTGACTTCGACCGCGCCCGTCGCCAGCAGCGTGTCCTCCTGGCGATTCGCCGGCGCGTGCTGGAGGCCGATCTGCTGCCGCGTGTGCCTGCGCTTTACATGGCGCTGCGCGATACAGTGGACACCGATCTTGGGCCGGGCGACATTGCTGCGCTGGCTCGCTGGGCGGCGGGCTTCAAGAGTGAGAACCTGTTCGGGATGGTGCTGCGCTACCCGTTGGTAGAGGATTGGGTGACGCCCCAAGGGGGTATGGTACAGTTGCCTGACCTGCCGGCCATCGCCAACGCGCTGGACAACATCTGGACCCGGGCGCCGCTGATGCAGACTAATGCCGAAGAACGGCTATGTCCGTAGACGGGTTGGCTGCTCTGGCCGGTTTGGTGTGACCGCTCTGGCCGGTCTCCGACCGTGCCAGTTCCGCTACAACGCTGGCACGGTCGGAGACCGGCCAGAGCAGCCAACCTAAACTGGCCAGAGCAGCTACTCAAGCACCACCACTTCTTTGCCGCTCAGCTTGTCGAGAATCCTGCCGATGATCAGTTCAAGGTGCTGCGGCTCATCGACGAAGTTGAGGTGATCGGCGGGGATCGTAAGCACAGGACAGAGGTCGAACCCATCGATCCAGTCCTCGTACAACGTATTAAGCTGGTCAAGATAGGTCGGGGAGATGTCGCGTTCGTAGTCGCGTCCACGTCGCTGAATTCGACATAACAAGGTGTCCACCGACGCCTGAAGGTAGACTACCAGATCGGGTGGGGGGAGGAAAAGCGTCAGCACCTCGTAGAGCTCGCGGTAGCTGCGGTAATCACGCTCATCCATTGCACCCTGTGCGCGCAGGTTGCGGGCGAAGATCTCCGCGTCCTCGTAGACGCTGCGATCCTGAACCACCGACGTCGGGTGGTCCAGCAGTTGGCGGTGGTGTCGCAGCCGGCGGCTGAGGAAGTAGATCTGCGAGTGAAAGCTCCAGCGGGGCATGTCAAGGTAGAAGTCGGCCAGGTAAGGGTTTTCGTCCACAGCCTCGGGGAAGGGCGCCCATTCCAGCCGTTGGCTGAGCAGGTCGGTCAGTGTCGACTTGCCGACGCCGACGTTGCCCGCAATGGCGACAAAGCGTTTGTTGATCATGGCGGTATTCCACTCTGGTTATTCCAGGACGGCCATCTTTTCGACGTATGCTTCTTCGAGGTCGATGCCCGCGTCGTTGGCGATTCTCAGCAGCGAGGAGAGCGCGCCGGTCAAGTCGTCGCGCAGCGCGGATCGGAACTGAGCGCGCAGCTCAGGGCTTCCTTCGGCTTCTGCCAGGGTCTCATCGAGTCGCGGAATCCACAGCCGCTTCAATTGGCTGCCCAGCGCGCCAACTTGTTCCGTCAGCCCCAGATAATCCAGAAACAGGTCGGTCGTCTGACCATGCCGCTGGCCATCACGGTGCATCTCCTGCAGATCGCTGAGTCGGTGCGGCGGGCCGCTGGGCGCTCCGCTGGTTGCCAGGGAAGCCTCCAGAGTTGGCAACGGCTGTTGATAAGGGCCGTCTTGTAGCGCGCTGCGCACCAGGCCAATCATGTGGCGCCGGTCCTCAGCATCGGCCACGAAGTTGAGTTCGGTGGTATCGACATTGAGCACCGGTCCCTGGTCGTAGTCGGCGAAGAACCGCTCGTAGGCCACCCGCAGGTCGTCGATGTATTGGCGGGACATGGTGCGCTCGTAGGGCCGGTCGCGCACCGCGATCCGGTTCATCAGCACATCGGTGGTAGCGCGCAGGTGGATCACCAGTCCGGGCGCGATCACCTGCTCACCCAGCGCGGCATGGACGTGTTCGTAGACTGCCAGTTCGTCGCCGGCCAGATTGAGCTGCGCGAAAAGGCGGTCTTTGGCAAAAAGATAATCGGCAAAAAGCGGGCCGCGGCCGAGAAGCCGTGCTACCGTCTCGTGTTGCTGGCGATAGCGGCTCAGCAAGAAGAAGATCTGTGTCTGAAACGCGTAGCGCGCCCGGTCGGCGTAGAAGTCGCTCAGAAACGGGTTTTCTTCAAAGACCTCGAACAGCACCTGGCCGTGCAGCTCCTCTTGCAGGATGCGCGCCAGGGTGGTTTTTCCGACCCCGATCGGGCCTTCGACAGCGATGTAGGTGTGGTGGGTCAACGGGTCACCTGGAGGATGGTAGTGTAAACAGTGTCTCTGGCAATTAGCTTACCCGCCGCATCAAAAAAAGTCAAAGCTTTGAAGCCTCGCTGAAACCTTCCCAGCACTCTGACCGTATGGTAGAATGCAAGCAGATGCGCGACACGTGTGTGCAGTCGTCAGCGCTTTATCATGGCGGCATTTGGACGTCCCTTTGGAGCATCGAGTGAGCAATACCGAAAACGAAGAACTACGTTGGATCGAGGCAGCCCGGCGCGGCGACCGTAACGCGTTCAGCAAGCTCGTCCAGGCATACCAGTTGCCGGTTTATAATCTGACATATCGGATGTTGGGCAATCCTCAGGAGGCAGAGGATGCAGCTCAAGAAGCGTTCTTGCGCGCGTACAAGCGGCTGAATACCTACCAGCCCGGCCGCAAGTTCAGCAACTGGATACTGTCGATCGCCTCCCATCACTGCATCGATCTGTTGCGGCGACGCAGGTTTGTATGGCTGTCTGTCGAGGACAACCCGGCCGTTTCGTGGCTGGCCAGCGACGACGAGCAGCCGGACGACGCCGCGGTGCGCTCGGAGCGGGCCGAGGAGGTTCGTTCTATGTTGCAGCACCTGGCGCCAGAGTACCGGGCGCCGTTGATCTTGCGCTACTGGCACGATTTATCCTACAAAGAGATTGCCGAAGTGCTGGAACTTTCGGAGCCGGCCGTCAAGACACGATTGCACCGGGCACGGCTGAAACTGGCTGCACTGCTGGAAGAGCAGTCAACTGCGGCATCGCGGAAGGCAAAGCCGGCCAGCAGTCCGGCACCTCAGCCCGGCGGGCGGCTCAGCACGCTGGTGCGATCCGCGGGACTGGCGGCTTAGAGGAACAGAGCAATGGTTGAACACATGGACGTATTGGACGAACACGAGATCTTCAGCGAGAGCATGTCGCTGGCGTTGGACGGAATGCTGGCTGATGCTGAGCAGGCTGCGTTCGATCAGCATCTGGCGGCTTGCGAGCCGTGCCGCACCCGCTGGTTGAAGTGGCAACGCATCTCTGATGTGCTGTGGGTCGAGCCGTTTGCCGGTCCTGCGCCGGGGTTTGCCCTGCGCGTCGACGACTTGGTGCAGCGCGAACAACGCCGCAAGGAACGGATTCTTGGCGGGGTGGTGTTAGTGGGCGGCACGGTGTCGATCTGGATGGTAGCGGCGCTCAGCGTTGCCATCACCGTCCTCGTTGGTTTGGCCATCGCGCCGGGCGCACGCTGGCAGATCGCCGAGTACCTTGGCTTTGGCAGCCAGGCAGTGGCGGTAGTGGTCAGAAGCGTGACCGCATTACGTGACAGCCTGTTGACAATGCCCGGTCCGGGCGGCTTGGTTGCGGCGTTGTGCGTGCTCGTGGCGCTGATGGCTCTGTGGGTCTGGCTGGTTTTCTGGAACAACAGCCAGCAGGCCGTCGCAGCCGGTGAAAACGGAAGGAACGTGAGATGAAACGTCTCAGATTGGCAGCCGCGCTGCTGCTCACAGCGATCCTGATTTTGCTTGCGGTCGCTCCTGTGTTCGCTCAGGACACAGGAGGCGACAAGGTGGTGTTCGGCGGCTCCTACAGGGTGCGATCCGGCGAAGTTTTGTCGGGCGATCTGGCGATCTTCGGTGGAAGTGCAACTATCGAAGAAGGCGGCGTCGTACGGGGCGATATCGTCTCGATGGGTGGCTCCCTGGATGTGGAGGGCACCGTCAACGGCGACATCGCTGTCTTTGGCGGTTCCGTGGACCTGGCATCCACCGCGCTGGTCACAGGCGACCTGGTGCGCTTTGGCGGCTCTCTCGACGTGGCGCCGGGCGCAGAGGTGCGCGGCAGCACGCGCGAGGGCGGAACATTCGATCTGCCCGGGATGTGGCAGGGACGGTTCGTGCCACCGATCTTTTCGCCGTCAGCGCCGTCCCAACTTCCTTTTGAGCAGTCGCCCGGTCGGTGGCTTGTGGCTGCATTTCTGGCTGTGCTGCGGGCTGTGGCAATGACCGCCGGGTTGGGTGCGCTGGCGCTGGTGATCTCGCTGATCTGGCCGGGCGGCATCGAGCGCATAGGGCGAGCGGGCGAGAAGACTCCGTTCATGGCGCTGGCCGTCGGTGCGTTGACCTGGCTGGTTGGTCTGGCTTTGGTTGCCATTGCTGCGATCACCATCTGCCTGTTACCGCTGGCGATTCTGTTGGCGTTGGTGCTGGTGGCGGCCGCTATCCTGTCCTGGATTGTTACCGGCTGGTGGGTGGGACGCAAGCTACTGGCGCTGCTGAACCTGGATCGCCCAACAACCGTTTTGGAAGCGACGATCGGGACGGTTCTTGTGGTCGGCGTTTACTTCCTGGTTGGCATTCTGCCCTGCGTCGACTTCATCTACGGCGCGCTGGTGGCCAGTTTCGGTGTTGGGGCTATTGCTTTGACCCGTTTTGGCACACGGCCCTATCCCCCGCCGCCGCTCGCCGCCACTCCGGTCGATGCTGCACCCGCCCTGCCCGCCGGCCAGTCAACGGCCGTCGTGCCTGGCGACGATCCTGATTGATTTGCTTTGTTGGATCCTTGACTCCTGGAGGCTTCGCGACTGGCCGCACTTGCGACTCGTCAGCGAGGCCTCCGGGAGTCTTCTGTTTCACGCGCACCGGGACAATTTGGAAGATTGTCTGTAACTGCTCATCCGTCATTCCCGCGGAGGCGGGAATCCACGTCTTCACAGGTGCTAGACTCCCGCCTCCGCGGGAGTGACGCAACAGTGAAGGCTGAGTAGTTACAATTGTCTAACGCAGCACCGACGCATAGGACAATCTATCAAATCGTCGCGCCTGCATCACTTGCGCCGCTCATCCGGTGTTGTGGTATAATCGCCTCCGTTGTGAGCAGCAAAAATCCCTTGGCCGTTGTGGTCTCGACGCCGGAGCAGGTTGAGCAGACCTCGTTTCTGGCATTACAAGCGTGGCTGGCTGGCTCTCCCTGGCGACTGTCGGGTGGGTGGTTCTTCATCGCGGGACTGGCTGCTGCAGGTGCGTGGGTGCGCAGCCCGCTTTCATGGCTGACCGTGGCTTTGGGGCTGGTGTTGACAGGAATGCTTTGGGGTGGGCTATGGACGCAGTTGACGGCAAACCGTTGGCTGCCCAATGCGTACACTGTCCGGCGGCCCTCGCTGCCCTATGTGACACCGCGCAGTCCCGCGGGCCGCATGGCTGGCTGGCACAAACCAGGCGTGTTAGGCCATCTTGTGCGCATCGGCCTGCCGCTGATCGGCCTGGCGGCCCTTGTTGCCTATCTGCTCGGTGCAGAGGCGTTGCTGGCTACCGCGGTCCTGGTTGTGTTGGTCTTGGTCGGCGCAGCCGCGATCCGCGCTGGACTCGATGACCTCTGGAACTGGCTGCGCGGGGTGGTAGTGGCCGGGCTGCCGTTTTCGTTAGGCATCCTGACCCTGACGGCGTGGCCAGACCAGCCGCGCGGTCTGTGGCTGCTTGGCCTGGCGTCTGGCTATGTGTTGTTGGCCGTTGCCAGCACCAACATCGCTGCACGCGGACAAGACGTCACAGGGCTGCTGGTTGGTGTGCTCGGCGCAGCGGCAATTGTCGGTGTGCTGGTGGTTGCAAAGCTGCCGATTGCCGCGGTCGTTACGCTCCTGCTGGCCATGCCGCCCCTGCTGGCCAAGAGCGGCCGCTACCAGGGAAGACGGGGCGCGTTGCAAGGCTGGTGGCTGGGCGCGGTGCTGTGCAGTTCGTTGGCGTTCGGCTTTGGGATTGGCTGATGCCGTTGGCCGGCTGGGTGCTGGCGTTTCTGGCGCTTGGCGCGGCTGTCGCTGTTGCCTGCTGGCTGTTGGTTTTCACCGAGGGCGCTTACCTGGGGCCGCGGGTTGTCACGGTGTTGTACGACCGCTACGCCGGCCGCTATGATCGGGTAAAGGCGTACGACAAACATTATGAGCGCCATTTTATTGGCGAGCCTGTGGCGCGTTTTCTAGCCGAGCGCATGGAGGTATTGCCACAACCTGTCTGGCTACTCGATGCGGCCAGCGGCACCGGACGGTTTACACAAACTGTGATGCAGGCGGCTGGCAGCGAGTTGCGGTTCGTGTGTCTGGACAGCTCTGGGCCGATGCTGGAGCAGGCTTTCCGTAATCTGGACGGGATCGCCGCCGCCGGGCAGGTTTTCTATGTGCAGCACAATGCAGGATCGTTGCCATTTGCCGACAATGCCTTCCCGGTGGTCGCCTGTCTGGAAGCACTGGAGTTCGTGCCTCAGCCGCGGACGTTAATAGGTGAGTTGGTTCGTGTAGCCAGGCCGGGCGGCTTACTGATGCTGACCAATCGGGTCGGCTGGCAGTCACATCTTTTTCCCGGCAGGCGATTCGAGCGTGAGCAGCTTGCTGGCCTGCTGCGCAGCCGCGGCTGCTCCTATGTCAGCATCACACCCTGGCAGGTCGATTACGACCGGGTGCTGGCTGTGAAGGAGGGTGGATCGGCCATGCCGCCTCCGCTTGACTGGCGCAACATTGTGCGCTGTGAAAGCTGCAGTCAGGTTTCGTGGGATGGGTATGGAGCGATGCTCCGTTGCCGGCAATGCGGCGCTGTTTTTACAGAGACCGATGGCATTTGGCGGTTTGCAGCGTCCTGAATCGAGGAAAACGGCCGAGCAAGTGTGTGCCGCGTTGGCGTTCTGAATTCATCTATTTCGTGTAGTCGCTACGCTACACTTTTAGGCTTCTTTTCTCACTCAAACAACCCAAATAGCCTATGCGAATCGCTGTTTTGGTTTGGGGTTGCATTGAACGTCAGACCATCGCAACTGGTGTATCGATAGAATAGTTCTCACAACAGGACAAAACAAAACATGGCTACGCCAATTGTCGCCCTGGTAGGGCGGCCAAACGTGGGCAAATCCACGCTCTTTAACCGAATAGCCGGCAAACGGCTGGCAATTGTGGAAGACCTTCCCGGCACCACGCGTGACCGGCTGTACGCGGATGCAGAATGGACTGCGGTACCGTTCACTTTGGTAGACACCGGCGGTATTGACCTGACCACCGGCCCGGATGTCGGCAGCGGACCTGACCCGCTCAGCACCGCGTCGCGCCAGTTTCGACGCGAGATCCGCGAGCAGGCGCAGATTGCGATCGACGAGGCCGACGCGGTGATCTTCCTCGTCGATGCGCGCGAGGGTGTCACCGGCGGCGACGAGGATGTGGCTGAAGTGCTGCGTCGCAGCCAAAAGCCGGTTATCCTGGCTGCCAACAAGGCCGACAATCAGGAACGACGCCTTTCCGCGGTTGAGTTCTACGAGCTTGGCCTGGGCGAGCCGTTTCCCATCTCATCGATTCATGGCGTGGGCGTTGGTGACCTGCTCGATGTTGTCGTGCAAAGTCTGCCGGCGACTTCTGAGGATGAGGATGAGGACGACACACTTAAGTTGGCTATCATCGGCCGGCCCAACGTGGGCAAGTCATCGCTGCTCAACGCGCTGCTGGGCCAGGAGCGCGCTATCGTCAGCGACATTCCGGGCACAACGCGCGATGCCATCGACACACGGTTGATCTGGGAAGGTGAGGAGGTTGTGTTGATCGACACAGCCGGAATCCGCCGCCGCGGCCGCGTCGAACAAGGCATCGAGAAGTACAGCGTCATGCGGGCTATGCGCGCCATGCAGCGTGCCGACGTTGTCGTGCTGGTAATCGATGCTACCCAGGGCGTCACCGCGCAGGATGCTCACGTTGCCAGCTACGCGCTGGATGAGTTGAAGGGAATCATGGTGGTGGTGAATAAATGGGATCTGGTGGAAAAAGACACCCACACCATGCATGAGTTCACCCAGCGTGTCCGCTCGGAGTTGAAGTTCATGGACTTTGCACCGTTGCTGTTCATCTCAGCGCTCACGCGCCAGCGCATCCAGAAGGTAATTCCCATCGCTCGACACGTTCAGGCGGAGCGCAACGTGCGCATCCCGACTTCTGACCTCAACCGGATCGTCCAGGAGGCAGTTGTGCGGCATCGTCAGCCCAGCAAGACTGGCCGGCAACTGCGCGTCTACTATGCCACGCAGGCCAAGATAGCGCCGCCGACCTTTGTCTTCTTCGTCAACGACGCCACATTGGTACACTTCACCTACCAGCGCTTTCTGGAAAACCAGATCAGAGCGTTTTACCCGTTTGAAGGAACACCGGTGAAGCTGATTTTCCGCAACCGCAACGAGGAATAGACCAGTCGTATGGAAGAAACCAGGCCCGGCTTCGGCCAACGGTTGCGCGACAACTGGCTAGAGCTGCTGTTGCTGCTCATCTTTGTCGCCGCGCTGGTGTGGATTGCAACTACCGCGCGCGGCGTGTGGCAAAGCGTTGCCGCCGTACCAACTGAAACACCTACAGCATTGCCAACCGCGACAGCGGTTCAGCCGGCCGGAACACAGCCTGACCAGCCCCTGATCCAGCCGGTGCGCGACACATTTGACGGCCAACAGGCGGCCAGGCTGGCTGCTAATCTGGTGGACGCAGGCCCGCGGGTGTTCGGTTCCGATGGCCACACGGAAGCTGTCGGTTTGTTGATCGACGAACTGCGGCGCAACGCCTGGGGACTACAACAGCAGGCGTTTACGGTTGATGAAGCACAACACACCAATATCATCGCCCGCAGCGGCAGCGGCGACATTGTTGTCATCGCGACCCATTACGACACCAGCCCGGTTTCTGACCTCGATCCCGACGAAGCCAATCGGGCCACCCCATCACCCGGCGCCAACGACGGCGCCAGCGGTCCGGCTGTGCTGCTGGAACTTGCCCGTTCGCTGGACAAAGGCCAATTGAACGGGCAGGTGTGGCTGGCTTTTCTTGATGGCCGCTATGCTCCAACGGCGCCTGATGGAGCGGTACAGATCGCGGACTCGGGAGCCAACGCGTTGGCAGAAGCGCTGCCCGAAACGGTCAAGGCGGTCATCTGGGTCGATTTGGCTGGCGGCCAGGACCAGCGATTCACGATTGTTCCCAACGGCGATCCGCAAGTCGCGGCCGACCTCTGGGCTGTGGCCGAGCAGTTGGGCTACGCTCGCTGGTTCGTTCAAGAAGCGGGGGCCACGGCTGACAGCAGCGTGCAAGTGTTCAGCGATCACGGCCAGGCAGCCACTGCGATTGCCGATCCAGACTATACCTATCTGCGCACCACAAGCGATACGCCCGACAAACTTTCCTCCGGCAGCCTCGAACAAGTCGGGCGAGTGCTTGAGGTCTATCTCGAACAGCAATAGAACGCAAACTGTCATTCTGAGCGACTCGACGGACAACGAGCTTATTGCAACAACCCGACGCGAACAGCGACGATCTACCACGGCAAGTCACAGCGAAGAATCTCTCCTTTCATGTGCGCTGGAGACTCTTCACTGGCGACTCGCCGTCGTGGTAATAGCGCGTCAGATCCGTTCAGAGTGACAGCAGTACGAATCAGTCTCATCAAATCAATGGAGAAACTTAACCACCATGCGACCCGCAAAACGACTTGACAACGTACCGATGTATGTCTTTGCCGCGCACGGCGCGCGGCTCAGAAAGCTGGCGGAGGACGGCCTGGACATCATTCGCCTCGACATCGGCGAACCAGACGAGCCGCCGCCGGCGTTCATCATCGATGCAATGGAAGCGTCGGCCAACAACCCAAAGAATCACGGCTACGCCGGCTACGCCGGCCGGCCTGAGCTAAAGCGAGCCATCGTTGACTACTACCAATCGCGTTTCGGCGTCACCCTGGACGCAGCCAGCGAAGTTCTGCCGCTGATCGGATCCAAGGAAGGCCTGGCCCACATCGCACTGGCCTGGCTTGATCCCGGCGACATTGCCATCGTGCCTGATCCTGGCTACCCCACCTACCAGATGGGCGCCAAGCTGGCGGACGCGGACGTCTACTTCGTTTCGCTGGAGCAGCGGCTGGGCTGGCTGCCTGACCTGCAAGCAATCCCGGATGACGTGGCCCGCCGCGCCCGATTGATGTGGGTCTCCTATCCTAACAACCCGACCGGGGCGGTGGCGCCGTTCAGCTTCTACGAGGAAGCCGTGGCGTTCTGCCGCCGCAATGAGATTCTGCTCTGCTCCGACCTGCCCTATGCCGACGTTTGCTTTGAGGGCTACGACGCGCCCAGCGCGTTGTCGGTTCCCGGCGCCAAGGACGTCACACTGGAGTTCAACTCCTTGAGCAAGAGCCATCACATGGCCGGCTGGCGGGTGGGGATGGCCGTCGGCAATTCGGTGGCTGTCAAGGCGCTGTTGCAGACCAAGAGCAACATCGACAGCGGCATCTTCCGGCCTCTGCAGGACGCCGCCACCGCAGCGCTCAACGGCGACAGCGAATGGATGCAGGCGCGCAACGACATGTATCAGCACCGGCGTGATCTGGTGCTGGAGACCGTGCGCGGCATGGGTCTGGAAGCCGACACGCCGCGGGCCAGTCTCTACGTCTGGGCGCGGGTGCCTGAAGGCTACACATCCAAAGGCTTCGCCGACAAGATCCTGCTGGAAACAGGCGTCAGTATCACGCCGGGCGATGCCTACGGCCCCAGCGGCGCGGGTTACGTGCGCATCAGCATCGGGCAGGAGACGGGCAAGCTGCAAGAAGCGCTGGCCCGCATGAGAACGGTTACCCTGTGAGCGACGATCGTTACTTTTATCCCGACCAACCTGAAGAAACCGCGATCCTGGTAGGCATCGAGTTCAAGTCCGATCCGGGCCGATTCGACGTGCTCGATTCGCTGGCCGAACTGGAGCAGCTAGCCGGGACGGCCGGCGTGCGCACCGTAGGCGAGACCTTCCAGCGGATCAACACACCCAATCCTGCGACGCTGATCGGCAAAGGTAAACTTGAGGAGGTGCTGGATCTGCGCGCCGAGAACAACGCGACCGCGATCCTCTTCGACGAGGAGCTAAGCCCTCGCCAGCAGCGTGAGATCGAGAAGGCCGTCAAGGATGAGAACATCAAGGTTCTCGACCGCACCGCACTGATCCTGGACATCTTTGCCAGGCACGCGCATACCCGCGAGGGCGCGCTGCAAGTTGAGCTGGCGCAGTATGAGTATCGTCTGCCTCGCCTGACCCGGGCCTGGACGCACCTGGCCAGACAGGCCGGCGGCGGTACAGCGCGGGGCGGTTCGGGCGGTGTTGGCCTGCGCGGGCCGGGCGAGACGCAGCTCGAGGTCGACCGGCGTGAGATCAACCGGCGCATCGCCCATCTGAAGCGTGAGCTGGAGGAAGTGCGCGCCCATCGCCAGCGTCATCGCCAACAGCGTAAAAGTGCCTCGCTGAGTACCGTGTCGCTGGTCGGTTATACCAACGCAGGCAAGAGCACGTTGCTAAACTCGTTGACACGTTTGGCCGGCCCCGAAGGCAAGGACGCCGACGTTCTCACCGCCGACATGCTTTTTGCAACCTTGGATCCGACGACCCGGCGCGTGCAGTTGCCGGGTGGGCGAGAGGTGCTTGTTACCGACACCGTGGGCTTCATCCAAAAGTTGCCGACAACGCTGGTAGCTGCCTTCCGCGCAACCCTGGAGGAGATCGCCGAGTCTGACCTGTTGATCCATGTTGTTGACATAACGCACCCAAGCGCGTTGCAACAGGCCAATACCGTCGGTGAAGTGCTGCGTGATTTGGGGGTCACCGACCGGCCCATTGTCACCGCGCTCAACAAAGTCGATCTGCTGACAAACGCTGAAGAAGTTGCTGCGGACCTGGGCGAGGTGTTCAAGGACGCGGTGGCCGTCTCGGCTGTCACGGGGCAGGGCATTGCCGAGCTGCTGGGTAGGGTAGAGACCGTCATGAACCGTAACCTGGTCACCGTCGAGGCGCTGATTCCCTACGACCAGGGAGAGCTGGTCAACCAATGGCACGTCTACGGCCAGATCCAGTCCGAGAAACACACCCCTGACGGCGTGCTGATCCTCGGCAAGCTGCCACCGCAGTTGGCCGCCAGGTACCAGAATCAGTCTGAGATGTAGAAAATTCGTAACTACTCAGCCTACAGAGTGGCGTCATTCCCGCGAAGGCGGGAATCCAGATCTCTGAGGAGTGGATTCCCGCCTTCGCGGGAATGACGGGTGAGCAGTTACGAAAATTCCCCCTTGCCGGTGTTTCGCGGGAAACGCCGGTCGGTTCACCACCTAGCAACGGGCCGGCTGCTCTGTAACTCAGAACAGCCGGCCCGCTTCGATTCTCTACTGCGTGCAGCCAACCTGTCCTGCGATCGCTAGATAGATTTCCTCCAGGTCGTCCGGAGTCGGGGCGTAGTAGTAGTGATCGGGACTGGTTGCGATCTGCCGCAGCAGGGCAGCGTCGGCGTCGCCTCCCAGGCCGATAGTGAAGATGACAGTGCCAGCCTGCTTGGCCGCATTGGCCGCTGCCAGGGCTTGACCGGCGTCGCTTTGGCCGTCGGTCAGGAGAATCATGGCTTTCGAGTGGCTGGGGTCTTGTCGGGGACCTTGCAACTCTGCCTGGGCGGTGTTGATGCCGGTGTGGATGGCGGTGCCGCCTCCCGCTGTCAGGTTGTTGACCGCATTCGTCAGCTGCGTCAGACTGTGCGTCAAAGTCTGGTTCAAGGTTGCTCCTGAATTGAACGACACGAGGCCAGCCTGCTCCTCCGCCAGGTTCATCTGGCCCAGGAAAACCACCGCAGCGCTCTGCGCGGCGCT
>JACKBK010000028.1 GCA_020634555.1 Caldilineae bacterium | reverse complement strand
CGCACCGCCCCACTGCCCCATTTACCCAAAGCGACTACACGAAAACCGGTGACGGCGCAATGGTCTCGCGCTAGGTTGAAATTAAACCGGAAGCGCGGGTACGACATAGGCCGCGCGCAGGCCCTATACTCTGGTTTATAGCCTGCGCGCCGTTTGTTGCCGCCTCGCTGCCTGTGATACAATATCGGCTTGTCTGATAAAACAAAGTGAGTGAACGAGAGACAACCTGACGTGGACAGATTTCGCAGCCTGGGACTTACCCTGCTGACCCTACTTACCCTGTCAATTGTGTTCCTGGCGGGATTCGGCACACATTGGCTGACAAGCCACGGAAGCACCGATTCGTCGGGCAATGCGCTGACTGAGTTAGTGGCCAGCGATTCGAACGAGCCGGCGCAGTTTGGGGTCTTCTGGGAAGCCTGGCACGTCTTGCAGCGCGACTTCTTCGGCGACCAACCGGCCGACCAGCAGCGCACCTATGCCGCGATCCAGGGGCTTGCCCAATCCTATGACGATCCGTATACCTATTTTGTCGAACCACAGCCGCGGCAGCGCGAAAAAGAGAACCTGAGCGGCGAATTCGGAGGTATCGGAGCCTGGGTATCCACCGACGATCAGGGCAACATTGTTCTCAAGCCAATGCCTGGCCGGGCCGCCGAAGCGGCCGGAATCCAGGAAGGTGACATCCTCGCCGCGGTCGACGGCGTTGCCATCACGCCTGAGCTGAGCCAGGACCAGGTGCTTGACATGATTCGCGGACCGATCGGCGAGCCGGTAGAACTGCAACTTCAGCGAGGCGACACGGCCGACCTGGTGGTCGTGTCTGTGGTCCGCGAGCGTGTCGAAACACCTTCGGTCGAATGGATGGTGCTCGAGGAGACACCGACGGTTGGCTACATCGCGATACACCAGTTCACCGAGCGCACAGTCGATGAACTTGACAGTGCGATTGAGGACCTGGACAATGCGGGGATCTCGTTCCTGGTACTGGATCTGCGCCACAACGGCGGCGGTCTGCTGCAATCGTCCATCGACGTGGCCAGCCGCTTTCTAAGCGACGGCGTGGTGCTGTTTGAACGAAAGAAGGATGGAAGCCGTGAGACCTATCGTGTGGTTACTGCCCCACGCGCGCCAAGCTGGCCAACTGCGGTATTGGTTGACGGAGCGACGGCCAGCGCGGCCGAGATCGTCGCCGGCGCGTTGCAGGACCGCGGCAGGGCGCAGCTTGTAGGCGAGAAGACTTACGGCAAAGGCTCGGTGCAGCTCATCCGCGATCTCAGCGACGGTTCCTCCGTACACGTCACTGTGGCGCGCTGGCAGACGCCCAACGGACACGAGATCAACGGGGTCGGCCTCACGCCCGACATCGAAGCGCTCCACCAGGACGACATCGACGCACCGCTGGCGGCGGCGATCCGGTTGTTGACCGGCAACGTTGCCCAGAATTGACCTATCGCCGTCCCACCGACCATAGTGTAGATTTGACAGAGGAAAGTAATGAATAACTCGAAACGTGGTTTCCCACTGCAATGGATCGTTGTGATCGCTGTTGCTGTTTTACTGGGTGGGATGATATTCGTCGCCGGTTTTGGGACCGGTTTCGGCACGGGGCGTGTCACTGCGCCCCAATATGTCTCCAATGCCTCCAACGCGCTGGTTCGCCCCGACACGACGCCGGCGGCGCCTGCCGCGGCCAGCACCTTGCCGTTTCTCGATCAGGGCAGCGACGTCCCGCCGGAATTTGATCTGCTTTGGGAGGCCTGGGACGCGTTGGAAAAGGACTATTACGGCGACCTGCCTGACACGCCGGAGATGGTTGGCGGCCTCGTAACGGGGATGTTGCGTGCGGCTGAGCGGGAAACGGACAGCGAACTGGACCGGGAAGCCACTGCGGACGAGGTGATCACCGCAGTAGTCGATATTCTGGAACAGGACCTTGGCACGCTGCCAGCGACAGACCGGCTGACCTACGGCGCGATCAACGGCGTCATGTTCCGGCTGGACGACGACTACACCTTCCTGCGCGACCCTGAGCAAGCGCGCTTCTTCAATGAGGGTCTCAGCGGGTCGTTCGAAGGGATCGGCGCTCGTGTGGCTGAAGCAGAAGGCGGCGGTGTGCGCATTGTAGAGCCGTTCGAGGGCCAACCCGCCTGGAATGCCGGCATTCGACGCGACGATGTGATTCTCGCAGTGGACGACGAGGATGTTACCGGTATGTCGCTGTCCGATGCGATCGACCTGATCCGCGGGCCGAAGGGCACCGACGTCCTGTTGCTGGTCAAATCGCCTGAGCAGGAGGCGCGTGACGTGACGGTGACGCGCGACACGATCTCGATCCCGGTGGTCGAGTACGAGCTACGCGACGATGGCATTGCCTACTTGCGCCTGGGTGAGTTCAGCAGTCCGGCAGAGGTTCAGGTTCATGCAGCTCTGAAAGAGATGCTGGCGCAGAACCCCACCGGACTGGTGCTAGACCTGCGCGGCAATCCTGGCGGCCTGCTGCGCAGCGCTGTGGACATCTCCAGCGAGTTCGTTCCGGAGGGACCGATCCTCATCGAGCGTTTTAAGGACGGCGAGGAGCAGGTGTACGAAGCCACCGGCAAGGGGTCAGCGTTCGATATCCCGCTGGTAGTGCTGGTCAACGAGGGAAGCGCCAGCGCCTCTGAGATCCTGGCCGGCGCTGTACAGGATACCGGCCGCGGCATCCTGTTGGGAACCACCACGTTCGGCAAGGGATCTGTCCAGGTGCCACACCAACTGAGCGATGGCTCGCTGCTCAGCGTCACCACAGCCCGCTGGTTTACACCCAACGACCGCCTCATCCACGGCGAGGGGCTGGCGCCCGACATCGAGGTTAAGGAAGCGGCAGCTGACAGCGGGGAAACCGAAGATGTTCAGTTGCTTGAAGCTGTTAAGTACTTGTTGGAGCATCAGCAACCCAGTCCGTAGGCCATGAAAGAGAAATCAGACATCAAGGTCGTGGCGAGAAACCGGAAGGCTCGCCACGACTACATCATTGAAGAGACTATCGAGGCAGGGATCGCTCTGACCGGCACGGAGATCAAGTCGATCCGCGCCGGTCGGGTCAACCTGCAGGACAGCTTCGGCGTGATTCGCGGCGGCGAGGCATGGCTGATCGGCGCGCACGTGTCGCCTTACAGCCATGGCAACCGCGAAAACCATGAGCCGCGTCGGGAGCGCAAGCTGCTGCTGCACCGCCGGGAGATAAACCGGCTGGCCGGCAAGATCAAGGAGAAGGGCTGGACACTGGTGCCCTTGCAGATTCACCTGCGCAACGGCCGCGCCAAGGTGGAGCTCGGACTGGCGCGGGGCAAGAAGCTGTACGACAAGCGCGATGCCATTGCCAAGCACGACCACGACCGTGAGATGCGTCGGGCGATGAAGGAGATGTATCACTAACGCGTGAAGACGTAAAACGTAATGTCGCCTTGTCTGTCGGTTCTCACGTTTCACGTCTTCACGTTTCACCGCCGGAAGTAGTTCGACTTTGCCGAAAAAGTCGAACTGCAAAAGTCGAACTGCAGCCCTTTGACTTGAACGCCCACTGTGGTATAATCGGGACACCAGGGGATGATCGGCTTCGACGGGGCAGGCTGACCGAGAACTGCATGCCGAGGTGCGTCCACCTCGTTAAAAGGCGCACAAACACAACTGCCAACAACGGCAAGGCTTTCACCTTCGCTCCCCGCAGCAATGCGGCTTTCGCCCTCGCTGCCTAAGCGAAGCTAGCCACCCCCTCGGCCCACGGGTCGAGGCGGCCCTCACAGTGTGTCTCGCAGGCTGTGAGCCAGCCGTCATAAACTGTTAGAGATGCTGCCCGGCTGACGTCGATAGGCCTGGCAAAAGAGCCAGATGCGTCTGGCCATCGACTTCCTCTTCAGGAACTCGCTGTCGCTGGCGGGTCGGAGAGCCAAGACACAAGCAGCGACTAAGCTTGTAGTATGTTCTCGCTCGAATGTTTCGGACGCGGGTTCAATTCCCGCCATCTCCACCTGGCTGGGGCTGACCCATTGCGGGTCAGCCCTTTGTTTATGCCAACAAAACTGATCAGCTCACAGAGTGTTGCCAATCCCGCGGAGGCGGGAATCCACACCTCGCAAAACATCTGCCCCAGAAATCCTGGTCTACATGCGCCGGAAGTATCGAAGCGCCGGGAGTAAGTAATTTGCAGTTACAAAGTTTGGTTGAGAACGAGTTGCCGCTGGTCGAACAACTGGTGCGCGAGGCGGGAGCACTGGTGCGCAACTTCTACGAGAACGGCGTTGAGGTTGCCTGGAAGGGTGTCAACGATCCGGTTACTGCCGCGGACCATGCGGCAAACGCACATCTGGTAGCCGGACTTCGGGCCGCCTTTCCCGAGGATGGTATCCTGGCCGAGGAATCGGCCGATAACGCCTACCGGTTGAACCGCAAGCGTGTGTGGATTGTCGATCCGCTGGACGGCACCAAGGAGTTCATCGGCAAGATTGGCGAGTTTGCAGTGATGGTCGGTCTGGCTGTTGACGGCGCGCCGGTCCTGGGCGTGGTCTATCAGCCTGTCGCCGATGTGTTATACCGCGGCGTGCCGGGCGAGGTGGCTGAAGTGGTCACGCAGGGCAAGCCGGCTCCGCTGGCCGTCTCGGACGTCAGCGACACCGCGGCCATGCGCCTGGTTGCCAGCCGCTCTCACCGTGACCCGCTGGTCAGCTCTGTCTGCGCCGAGTTGGGCATTACGCGCGACCGCCCCAGCGGCAGCGTGGGGTTGAAGGTCGGCCTTCTGGCGACGGCTGTCTGCGACCTGTACATCCACCCGTCGCCGGGACTGAAGGAATGGGACACTTGCGCACCTGAGGCCATCCTGCGGGCGGCCGGCGGCGCGATCAGCGACAGTTGGGGAAATCCGCTCCAATACAACAAGGCTGACGTGCGCCAACGGCAAGGGCTGGTGGCCAGCAACGGCCGCTTGCAATCTGAGATCGTCTCGGCAACGGCCCGCGCGGCTGAGGCAGCCGGATACCGATCCGAAACCGGTTTTTGGTAGAAGGTCACAGCGAGAAAGGAAGTTGACATGGAACCAGTTCGAATTGGCGTGCTGGGCGGCACCGGCGTGTACGAACTTAGCGCGCTGCACGACGTTGAGGAAGTAACGCTGGATACACCTTTCGGCCCGCCGTCCGACTCGTACATTCTCGGCACAATCGACGGCCAGCGGGTCGCGTTTCTAAGCCGCCACGGCCGCGGCCACCGGATAAGCCCAACGCAGCTCAACTCACGCGCTAATATCTGGGGATTCAAAAAACTGGGTGTTGAGTACCTGGTCGCCGTCAGCGCTTGCGGCAGCTTACAGGAGCATATTCGTCCTGGCGACATCATCGTGCCCGACCAACTCTACGACCGCACCCGCCTGCGAGCGCTTTCGTTCTTCGATGATCCGGCGGTCGGCACCCAGGGAATTGTCGTACATGTCTCGGTGGCAAACCCGTTCTGCGAGTATCTATCCGAGGTTTGCTATCGGGCCGTGCAGCAGACTGGTGCGCGCGCTCACTTTGGCGGCACCTACGTTACGATCGAGGGGCCCCGCTTCAGCACCAAGGCCGAGAGCCACATCTTCCGTCAACAGGATATTTCGGTCATCGGCATGACCACGGTGCCGGAAGCGTTTCTGGCGCGTGAGGCCGAGATGAGCTACGCAGTCATGGCGCACGTTACCGACTACGATGTCTGGCACGAAGGCGAAGGCCCTGTGACAGTGGAGGCAATCGTTCGTATGCTCCACAAGAACGCCGAGACTGCCCGCCATGCCGTACGGCATGCAGTGGGAATGCTGGCCGAGGCCGGTCCAAGTCCACAGCGTGACGCGCTCAAGGATGGTATCACGACACAGCCTGATTTCTGGCCGGAGCAGGCAAAGCAGCAACTGTCGCTCATTCTGGGCAAGTACATGGCATCGTAACTGACACAACCCGAGACGCGAAGAGCGGCGGTCTGATGATCAGACCGCCGCTCTTCGCGTGAACGAATTGCTAAGAAATTGAGGTCAGGCCGGCTCTGGCTCCGTACCAGTCTGGCCGGAGAAGAACATCTCAATGACCGACAGTACGAACAGCAACGTCATCACGACAGCAGATGCCACGCACCAGGGACAGATCGCGTGAATGACGAACAGTTCGAGGTAGGTCAGGTAAGCAGAGAAGATCACGCCCACCATGGTCACCAGAAAGACAGCCATGCCAGCCAAGTGGCCGAGGTCGCGCCAGTCGGCTCGCTTGACCAGCACCATCCCCAAGAGAACAATGTAGGTAAACAGGCCCCAGATGGCGACTGGAATGCCCATCAGTTCGGCGTAGGGACTGGTCTGCACGGCTTCACAGTTGCCCACTCCTGCGCAGTAGGGTTCGATGGCAAAAAGCTTGACGTAGGTCAAATAGCCTGCGACGGCGATCCCGACAATGGTCAAGATCAGTTGCAGTCTTGTGATCCAAGGACGCGAGTTCTCCATGGTTATCCTTGCTTCGCCAGCTCTTCGTCGATCTTGGCCTTGATCAGCGAGTAGGAGTTGTCAACTTTTTGTCCGTTGACGTAGATGGTCGGCGTCGCGTTGACGCCCAACTGTTGGCCCTCGCGGATGTCGTCGCGGACTTGTTGCGCATACTTCGATTGGCTGACACATTTGCTGAACTCTGCTGTGTCAAGCCCAAGCGCGTCCGACATCGAGCGCAGCCGGCTCAATGTGAAGGTGCTGGTTCCTGCCTTGCCAGCTTCCTGGAACAAGTAATCGTGCATCGGCCAGAACTGGCCCTGGTCGGCGGCGCACTCAGCAGCCAGCGCGCCTTGGGTAGCACTGGGATTGTGCTGCGGCAACGGGAAATGCTTGTACTCAAGCCGCACCAGACCGTTGTTCACGTAATCCGCGTCAAGCGATTGCTCGGCGCCAGTGGCGAAGCTCTTGCACGCCGGGCATTCAAAATCGGAGTAAACCGTCACCGTCACCGGTGCGTCGGCGGAGCCCTTCACGTTGCGGTCGGTTAGCCCTTCGGTGATAACGGTGCTGACCGCCGGAGGCTGGGAGACCTGGGCCTGACTGCGGTTCTGCAACACAATCAACGCGATCACAGCAATGGCGATGGCGGCTCCGGCAGCCAACAGGTACATCGTCGTCCGGTCCTTCTTGCGCGCGCGCACCGGTTTGCTGCTCCGCTTCTGTGAAGTGGTTTGCGTCGTAGATGTCGGGACGTTCGGGGTACGGGACTTCTTCTTCTTGGCCATTATATCCTCACATTAGGGGTTTTGAATGCGCCAGTCGGCTGGCTGGCGGGCATTATACCATGGGGTTGAAAGCAGCAAAAATCCGAACACCTACAACGCGTAAGACATGGAACAAACTGAACAAAACCGACTGGTTTTGACAAAGTGTTGCAACGATGGTACAAGACCGGTTGGCCCGCCGCGCGGCGGTCGAAAGATGAACATGCAGCATTTCCCGCGAACTTCTCTGGCTGCGAAGTTGCCGCCGTTCCAGGCGCCCCCTGCTCCCGTGTTTCTGGTGGGGCTGTTGCTTGTGTGCGCGGTGTCGATCACGTTGCTGCCGCTCACCATGGGCATTGCCCTGCTGGCTGCTGGCGCGATCACCATCGCAGTGCTGATTCGACCATGGGTTGGGTTAGTCGCCCTGGCGATTGCGATTCCCTGGGCGGCAGCGTGGCCGCTGAGCGTGGCTGGCGTAGCGCTGGACGGCACCGATTTGCTCCTGGTCCTGACGGTGGCAGCCTGGCTGGCGCAGGGTGTTGTCAGGCGCCGTATCGTCGTACCCCGCCTGCCGCTGATTGTGCCGCTGCTGCTGTTTGCAGGCATTCAGGCTGTGGCGTTGGTCGGCGCGGAGAGCTACCGCGAGGGGTTGCCGGAGCTGTTGAAGTGGGTACAGGTGCTGGTCCTGTATGTGGTTGTCGCTGCTGTGCTGCCCAAGGAGCGCGCTGGCTGGCTGGTAGCCGGATTGCTGCTGGCAGCGGTCAGCCAGGCAGTCTTTGGTGTTTACCAGTTCCTCAACCAGACGGGACCGGACGAGTTTGTCTTGATGGGCCGCTTCTTGCGAGCCTACGGTACCTTTCGCCAGCCAAATCCCTTTGCCGGATATTTGGGGCTGGCCGCGCCGCTGGCTGTCAGCCTGGCGATTTGGGTGTGGTCAGCAACTATGGCTACTCGACGGGAGCCGGGCAGGCTGGCGATCGACGTTGTACCCAGGTCCTGGCAACAGATCGCGCTGCCACTGGCGTCTGTTGTCATCTGTCTCGGCGTTCTGGTGAGCTGGAGCCGCGGCGCGTGGCTGGCACTGGCTGCCGCGCTGCTGGTTGTGTTTTTGGCCCATGCCCGCCGGGCCGCGCCGGCCTTGATTGTGGCTGCCGCCGCGCTGGCCTGGATCATGGTGATCTTCGGTCTGACGGATCTGTTGCCGGCGTCGATCAGTGCGCGCATCGGCGATCTCGGCGATTACATCGGCCTTGTCGACGTTGCCCGCACCGAAGTGACAGGCGCCAGCTTCTCCGTGATCGAGCGGCTCGCGCACTGGCAGGCGGCCATCAATATGTGGACCGACCATCCCTGGCTGGGAGTTGGTCCGGGCAACTATGCCACCGTGTACGAGCTTTATCGCCTGCCGCGCTGGCAGGACGCGCTGGGCCATGCGCACAACGTCTACCTGAACATTGCCGGCGAGTCGGGTGTGCTAGGGTTGCTTGGGTATCTGCTGCTCTGGGCGGCTGGTATCTGGCAGGCGCTGCGCAGCACGGCCAGCAACCGGCGCTTTGTGGCCGCTGTCGGCGCTGGCGTGTTGGGCGGTTTGGTACACGCCACAGTTCACAACGTCTTCGATAACCTTTGGGTTCAGCACATTTACCTGGTTCTTGCGCTGATGTTCGGTTTGCTGGCCGTGTTGAACTCAGATGAGATAAAGTCCTGACAAGGAGCGTTTGTTCGAATGTCACAGGCAGTTAGCCCTGAGTTATCCATGTCTCTGCCCAATCGGGTGGTTCGGCGCGTGTCAGCGCGAACCGGCGTCAAACCGGTTGAGCTGATACGGTTCATCAAATTTGCTATTGTCGGGGCCATCGGCATGGTGGTCGATCTGACCGTGCTGACGTTCTCGCGCGAGATTCTGGGACTGCCCTTGATGCTGGCGGTCGCCTTGGGGTTCAGCACTGCCGTTGTCAGCAACTTCACCTGGAATCGCTTCTGGACATTTCCTGAGAGCCGCGATCGGCCCATCGCAAGCCAGCTCGTGCAGTTCACCGTTGTAAATTTGATTGGGTTGGGGATCAACGAGGCCATTGTGCTGGGTCTGCACCCTATCTTCTCCGGCTTGCTGCAGGACCCATTCGCCTATCTGGGAGCCAAGGTCATCGCGATCGGCGTTGTGCTGTTCTGGAACTACGGCGTCAACCGCGTCTGGACCTACAAAGGGATCGAATAACACCGCGTGCGCCTCGTTATCGACTACACGCCTGCTGTTCGCCAGGGTGCTGGAATCGGCCGCCATACCCGTGAGCTGGTCAACGCGCTGGCTCCGCTGGCGCACGATTCCTCGATAACGCTGCTGGTGTACGGGCGTACCGCCAGCCCGCTTCCTGCGGCGCCAGCAGGTATGGCGTTGCGCGTTGTCCCCGTGTCTAACCGCTGGCTCACAATTGGGTGGCATCGCCTCGGCATGCCGTTCCCTGTTGAGCTCCTGGCCGGTGGCCACGACCTTTATCACGCCAGCGACTTCGTGTTGCCGCCTGTTCACAGCGCCCGCACTCTGCTGACTGTCCACGACCTCAGCTTCCTCACCGTGCCGCAGTGCGCCGATGAAAATCTGCGCAGCTATCTTGCCAGGGTTGTGCCGCGCTCCGTAGACCGAGCCGATCACATCCTCGCCGACAGCCAGGCGACCAAGAACGACCTGATCGATTTACTGCACGTACCCGCCGAGAAAATCACAGTGGTTTACCCAGGCGTTGAAGCGCGGTTTCAGCCAGTTGGCGACGCGGATGAGCAAAAACAGGTGCGTGAGCGCTACGGCATCGGCAGCCAGCCTTTCGTTTTGGGTGTTGGCACGCTGGAGCCGCGCAAGAACTGGCCGGCTCTCATTCGCGCATGGACGATTCTTCGCCAGACCACTGCCCTCCCCCACCAGCTGGTGATCGCCGGCGGAGAGGGCTGGCTGACCGGCGAGATTTTCGCGGCCATTGACGCCTCTGCGTTCAAGCAGGAGATTATCCTGGCGGGCTTTGTGGCCGATGCGGATTTGCCGACCCTGTACTCAGCCGCGGATGTTTTTACGTTCCCGTCGCTATACGAAGGCTTTGGTATCCCGGTTCTGGAGGCGCTGGCTTGCGGCGTGCCTGTGGTCTGCGCGGATAACTCGTCGTTGCCCGAAGCGGCCGGCGACGCTACGCTACTTGTCGACGCCAGCGATGATGCCGCACTGGCCGTAGCGCTACAGCGGCTGATCGAGGACGAAGCGCTGCGCAACACGCTGCGCGAGCGTGGCTTCCAGCACTCAACTTGCTTCACGTGGCGTCGTTCGGCGGAGACGCTGTGGCATACTTACCAGCAGGTACACCGTGGCTGAGCGCATCCGGCGGGCCATGCAGTCGCCCTACCTCCCTACCGGTTTGTTGTTAGCCGGATGGCTGTTGGCAGCACTAGGATATTGGGGCGCGTGGGTTTGGGCAAAACCGGCCGGGCTGCGCGTGCCAGGAATCGATCTCGCGGAATATGTCAAGTTCATTGCCGAGGTGCGCAGCGGACAGATCCACCTGACGCGCGAGCTTTTTCTGCTCCCATTGGCAGCCATCAGCCTGAGCATGAGTCTGCTCGCACACCGTCGCGAGCTAAAATTCCCCGGCGTGCTGCGCTGGTTTATCAACCTGCTCGCGGTGCCTGTTGCCCTCTCAATGTTGCCGCCCGCGTGGACGCCGTCGCTGCTGGTTACACCGGAGTTTGTGAAGCAGACCACTGCGATGGGCGTTTGTGTCGTTGCTGCGCTTCTGGCCTACCCGCTTTTTCGCCACCTGCCCCTCGTCGCTGCTGCCTCTGTGAACGGGGTACTGGCTGTATTGAGCATTGTTCTTCCCATCAGCGCGTTCTTAAGCGTACGCCTCCCCCTTGACACCATCTATGGCCACCCGGTGAGCTATGGAAGTGGACCGATACTCCTGGCGATTGGCCTGCTGTCTGTTGCCATCGCCCCCCTGTTGCTGTTACGCCGTCACTAGAACGTCCCCGGCGCGGCCAGAACAACCCAGGTCGCTTCGCATAGTGCTGTTTGCCGGTTGAAAGAAACTGGAAGGTTGAAGAGTGTAGCGCTTTGGCTACACGAAGTCCTGTGAGCCACCTGTCGCCGGGAAATGCTTCACGTCGTGCAGCGAGAAATCGCCGCTTTCGCAGTCGTACAAACCGAAAGTAGGCCGGCCAAATCGCCCCATCACCTCGCCCGGATTGGCCAGCACGGTGCCACCTACCAACTCCACGTGTGCGCGGTGGTTGTGGCCATAGCAGACCAGATCGAACTGCCCTGCCTCGGCAACCCTGCGGGCGATCTCCGGATAATGGTTGACCGCAATGCGCCGTCCCCCCAGCTCAAGTTCAGCATACTGGCCGTGGATGGTTACGTTGCCTGCAGCTGCGGCGTTGCGCATCAACAACCGCGGATCGCCATCGTTGTTGCCAAACACGCAGTGCACCTCTCCGGAAAAATCCTGCCCGATCTGCGCCAACGTAAAAGGCGCGCAAAAATCGCCACAGAACAGCAGACTGGAAGCCCCGGCCGCACCAATTTTCTTCAGTGCGTCGGCCAGATTCCAGACGTTGTCGTGAACGTCCGACATCACAGCGATAATCATGATTTCACCTTACTCTGGGTTGATTTCAGCCAGAAAATGTAACTGTTCAGCTGCACCGTCGCGGAGACTTCGGAAGTCGCCGCACAACTTCAAGAGGTGCAGTATGCGGTTCAGGCTCGCTTCCTCCTTGGAATCGGCGACTTCCGAAGTCGTGGGCTGATTAGTCGCCAGAGAATTATAGCACGCCCGCCAACGTACCCCAACTCACTGCTTGCAGGGCACATCCACGCAGGCTATAATTGCTGGTATGAACTCCGCACCAGCACCAAAACCAGCCGGACGCTCCCTACCCTGGACACTGTTGACCTTTGCTGTGCTTGTGCTGTGCAGCCTGGCGGCCGTTGTGATCTTTCTGACCGGCGGCAACCTGGAAGAGTTCAGAGCCGCCCCTTCCTGGACACCGATTGCACCGGCCGAGGCTATCGCACAGACCAACAATCGCCCCGAGGATCAGTCATTTGTCAACGGAGACGCCATCGCAGTTGCCTACGCCGGCGGCGTCAACCTGCGGCGCACGCCAGGCTTTCAAAACAAGCTGCCAGGCGACACGCTACGCACAGTTCCCGAAGGCGCTGCCGGGACAATTACCGGCGGCCCGGTGGAGCAGGACGGGCTGCGGTGGTGGCAAGTGCGCTTCGACGGCGAAGAAGGATGGATGGCCGAACGCAGCAGCCAGGGAAGAGTGCTGCTGGTGCTACAAGGGGCGTAATTGTACTAGCACTACAACGAGACTTCGATAGTGAGGCATCTGAACGATGATTGAAATCATCGTCTGATAGGGAAAACATGTTGAAACATGTTGCCTAAGTAGAGGTTCGAGTATGCTTCAGCATACTTTTGGTGCCAGACACCGATTTCAATCGGTGGGAACGGCCGAAGTCTTGTTGTAATACTAGGAGCTTGCCTTCTTTCCCCGCTCCTTTTCCAGTTCCAATCGAAGCCGCTCGATTTCCAACTGTTGCCGCTCCATTTGCAGCCGGTACGATGCCGATTCGCGGCTCTCCTTGCGCCAGGCCAGCCAGGTGGTGGAAATGAAGCCAACCAACGAAATCGTGGCAGTCATCAATGTGACCCCCAGCACAACGCGCGGATCATTCACCAAACCATCACTCACAACGCGCGTCGTGGTCCCCCACATCATCAATACCGCTCCAGCCGATATAAGAAACAGGGCTGCAAACGCGATCATCCAAATGACGTAGCGGCTTCCTGACCTGTCGGGAGTTTCTTCGGGTTTCATCCATGCCTCCGCAGCGTAGTCTGGTCGTTACTGTTCAACCTACAGCGTTCCTGATTCTGTCGCATTCTGTGGGTGTGCGACCGCCCGACCGTAAAACGGATCGGGCTACCCACTCCGAGGCGCGAGCAGCGACGTGAAAGGCCCTCCGGGCCTGCGGATTCCGTAGCCCAGTTGGAACCAACAAAGTTCTGTCATTCCCGCGCAGACGGGAATCCACACCTTGCAAACCCGAATTCCAACCTACGGGGGAATGACGGGTAAGCAGTTATGCCTGTCCACTATTCCAGCCGAATTCTGGGGTTCAACGCGGCGTACAGCAGATCCGCGCCCAGGTTTGCCAGCGCAAACACCAACACGGTAAGCAGCGTAATCGCCTGCATCAACGGCAGATCGCGGCGGTCGATGGCAAACGTCATCAGACGGCCCAGGCCCGGATAGTTGAACACGTTCTCGATGACAATCAGCCCGCCGATCAGCCAGCCAAAGCTAATCGCCAGCACGGTAATCGTTGGCAGCAGCGCGTTGCGCAGCACGTGACGGCCAACCACCGTGCGCCGCGGCAGCCCCTTCAGCGTTGCCGTACGCACATAGCCCTGGCGCATCTCCTCAACCACACCGGCTCGCGTCAGCCGGGTCACGTAGGCCAGCAACACAAAGGTCGCCGTCAGCGCCGGCAACACCAACTGTGGCAACGCCTCGAAGAACCCGGTTCCGGGCCGGATCGACGAGTTGGCCGGGAAGAGATGCAGCCGGAGTGCCAGTACCTCGATCAGGATCAACCCGGTGACGAACTCCGGCAGGCCGACAACAGCCAGCGAGCCGATGCTGATGGTGGCATCCAACGGCTTGTCGGCCTTCAGCCCGGCCACCACGCCCAGAAAGACCGACAGCGGCACAGCAATCAGCAGCGTCAGCCCGGCCAACATCGTCGAGTTCCCGGCTCGCTCCAACACCAGATCCCTGACAGGCAATCCGG
Organism: Caldilineae bacterium; assembly: GCA_020634555.1. Lineage (GTDB taxonomy): Bacteria > Chloroflexota > Anaerolineae > JAAEKA01 > JAAEKA01 > JACKBK01. Next base: position 30,929 of record JACKBK010000028.1, on the reverse strand, counting down.
TGCTGTATGACGTGCCCCAGTCGCCGGTCAGAAAGCGGCCCAGCCACGACAGGTATTGCAGCGGCAGGGGCTTGTCCAGACCCAGCTCAGCCCGCAGGGCTGCCAGCGCTGGCTCGCTGGCCTCGCGGCCCAGAATCACGCGGGCGACATCGCCGGGCAGCCACTGCGTCACCACAAACACGATCAGCGACGTCAGGAGCAATGTAATCACCAGGAACGCCAATCGGCGGGCAACGTAACGGCTCATCGACTGGCCTCACCCATCTCACGCCGTGGCCAGCCGTTTTGTTCTCCTGAAGACACCTGCATGGCGGTCAACTCGTCGGGCGCGATGTGGCAGCGGTAGCGATGGCCCGGCGCAGTTTCCTGCCAGGGCGGCTCCTGCGTGCGGCAGATGTCGCCCAGCAGGCGCGGACAGCGGGTGTGAAACCGGCAGCCGCTGGGCAGATCGATCGCGCTGGGCAAATCGCCGGGAAGCCGAATGCGTTCAGGTCCAGCAGCGTCGATGCGCGGCACAGCCGACAGCAACGCCTCAGAGTAGGGATGGAACGGCGGATGCAACATCTGCTCAGCGGAACCTGTTTCTACCACCTGCCCCAGATACATCACGGCGATGTCGTCGGCCAGATAGGAGACCGCTGCCAGATCGTGGGAGATGAACAGGTAGGCGCTGCCCTGCTCGGCTTGCAGCTCGGTCAGGAGGTTGAGAATCGACGCCTGCACCGATACGTCCAGCGCCGACACCGACTCGTCCAGGATCAGCACGTCGGGATTCGACGCAAAGGCACGGGCAATGGCGACCCGCTGCTTCTCGCCGCCGCTCAGTTGGCCAGGCGTCCGATCAAGGTAGGCCGAACTGAGACGCACGGCTTCGAGCAACTCACCGGCTTGTTGGCGCGCCTCGCCTGCCGATAGACCCATCAAACGCATCAGCGGACGCTGTAACACGTCTCCCACGGTGCGGTGCGGATTGAGCGCCTCCTCCGGGTTCTGGAAGACCATCTGCAAGCGGCGCAGCACAGCCGCATCCCGCCGATCAAGCCCCGGCGCCAGCGCGATGTCGAACAGCGTCACCTGGCCGCCGGTACGCTCCACCAGCCCGACAATACAGCGCGCGGCGGTTGTCTTGCCGCTGCCGCTCTCGCCCACCAATCCCAACGTGCGCTGTTGGCCGATCTGCAACGAAACCCCGTCCACAGCATGAACCTGGCGGGCAGGCGTCCGCCGCAGCGCCTCGGCCAGGGTGCGCCGGACAGGGAAGTGCTTGACCAGCGCCTCAGTCCTTAGCGCGCTGGCAGCGCCGGATACGCCGTTCTGCGAGGCAACCGCGGCCGGCCTGTCCGCTCGTGCGTCCACCATGCCGGCGGCGATCTCGCGCCAGCGATGGCAGCGCACCAGGCCGCCTTCCGGCGTTTCCTCCAGCTCCGGACGCAAGTCGCGGCACAGTTGCTGGGCGATGGGACAGCGCGGTGCGAAGACACAGCCGGCCGGCAGCGCATCCAGCCGCGCGATAGTACCGGCGATGGGCAGCAGCGGATCAACGCCGGCCCGCTGGCCGAGACGCGGCACACTGTCCAGCAGGCCCAGCGTATAAGGATGCAGCGGCCGGCGGCGCAACTGCTGCGGCGTCAGATCCTCCACCAGTTCGCCGGCGTACAGCACCGCCACCCGGTCGCAGATGCTGGCCACGACGCCCAGATTGTGCGACACGTAAAGAATTGCTGTTCGCTGGCCGTGAACCAAGTCACGCACCAGATCGAGGATCACCGCCTCGGTGGTCACGTCCAGGTTGGTGGTCGGCTCATCCAGAATCAGCAGGCTGGGCTGCCGCGCCAACGCCATCGCGATCAACACCCGCTGTTGCATCCCGCCGCTGAGCTGGTGCGGATAGCTGGCCGCCACCCGTTCGGGGTCGGCGATACGCACCTGGCGCAGTTGCTCGAGAGAGCGCTGCCGCAGTTCGTCCCTCGCCTCGTTGCCATCGCACAGCGCCTCGTCAAGCTGGTCACCGATGCGCAGCGACGGGTTGAGCGACGCCCCCGGATCCTGTGGCACCAACTTGATCTGGTCGCGCCAGACCTGTTGCATCTGCTCGCGCGGCAAGGCTGCCAGATCCTGCCCGCCCAGCCGGATCGTCCCCCCGGTAACAAGCCCGTTTTCAGGCAAGTACTGCATGATCGCCAGCGCCAGTGTGCTCTTGCCGGAGCCGCTTTCGCCGACCAGCCCGTAAGATTGCCCGGCAGCGATACTGAAACTGACGTTGCGCACGGCGTCCAGTGATTTCTGGCCGCGCCGGTAAGACACCGTCAGCCCGTCGATTTCTAGCACGTTGGAGAAACTGGCCATTTAGCTTTCTCTCCCCGGCAACAGGACGCGCTTTAGTCCATCGGCTGCCAGGTTAACGCCGATGACCAGCAGGGCGATGGCGATGGCTGGAAAGTAAAGCGCCCACGGCGTGAGTGAGACATACGGTCGAGCCTGGCTGACCATCAGTCCCCAGTCCGGGTTGGGTGGCTGCACGCCGACTCCCAGGAAACCGAGAGATGCAACCAGGAAGATCGCGTAGGAAAAGCGCAGGGCGGCTTCCACAGTCAGCGCCGGTGTAACCGATGGAAAGATATCGCGGCGAACGATGGAGGCGGTGCTCTCGCCCTGCATCCGGGCGGCCTCCACGAACCCCTTTTGCTTTGTGGAAAGCACAACGCTGCGCACCACCCGCGCCACGATGGGGACATAGACGATCACCAGCACGACCAGCACGCTGCTGCGCGACGGGCCGACCACGCCCAACAGCAGCAGCGCCAGCAACAGCGCCGGCAGCGCCAGCAGGCTGTCGAAGAGGCGAAACGAGATCTCATCCACCCATCCGCCGCGGTAGGCGCTGAACATGCCGACCAGCGTGCCGATTGTCACCGCGAGCAGCGTTCCCAATCCTGCCAGCGCCAGAATATCGCGCGCCCCCAGAACGACGCGGCTGAACACGTCGCGGCCCAGATGGTCGGTGCCGAAGAGATGCTGCAAGGAGGGCGCCTGGCGGGCCGCGCCGGCGATCTGCTCGGTCGCGCTGTACGGGGCAATCAGCGGGCCGAAGAGGGCCATGAAGAAGAACACCAAAACCAGCGTCGTCCCCAGCGCGGAGGCTGGGCGCGCGTATAGCTCGCGCAACGCGCGCCCGACGCGGCTGAAAGCAGCAGCCAGCCCGCGTCGCCGTTCTTCCGAAAAAAGAGAGGCGGGATCAGACCCGCCTCCTCCTGCTGTGTAGCCGTCCATACTCGAAATGTTGTAACCGTTCACCGTCATTCCCGCGCAGGCGGGAATCCACTCTTCAAGGGCGCTAGACTCCCGCCTCCGCGGGAGTGACGCACCAGTAGTTGTAGCCGTTCACCGTCATTCCCGCGAAAGCGGGAATCCACTCTTCACGGGCACTCGACTCCCGCCTCCGCGGGAGTGACGGTGAACAGGTAGGCCCTCTCGCGAGGCTACTGCGCCGGCGTGATGGCCGCCAGATCGGTGCGGCCGGCGAAGGCTTTCATGTTGAAGTTGGCGAACCGGTTGCTGATCGCACCCAGTTGGGCGAAGAAGTAGGGCACAATCACCGGGCCGCGCTCGACCAGGATGCGTTGGATGTCCTTGTAGGCCTGGATGCGCGTCTGTTCGTCCAGCGTTGTCCCGGCGGTGGCGGCGAGTTGGTCGAACTCCTCGTCGCAGAAGTGCGACTCGTTCCACTTGGCGTCGCACACCAACATCACGTCCAGGTAGAACTGGGGGTAGGGCCGCGATCCCCAGCCGGTGATGCCCAGCGTCGCGCCCAGCCAGTTCTGGTCGGGGTTGTCGCTGCCGTAGTAAACGCTTTCGGGGATCGACTTGATATCGACGTTGATGCCGGCCTCCTGCCACTGCTGCTGCAACACCTCGGCCAGTGCAACACGGTCACCCGATTCGGGGACGTACAGGTCCAACGACAGACCGTCCGCATAGCCGGCGTCGGCCAGCAGCTCGCGTGCCCTGACCACGTCTCGGTCAGGCACCGGAGTGTCGGTGCTGTAGTAGTCGGCATAGAGCGGGCCAATGGGGCTGTCGCTGCCCACCGCGCCCAACCCCAGGGTCACGGTGTCGAAGATCGCCTGCCGGTCGGTAGCCAACTTGAACGCCTCGATGACCCGCGGGTCGTTGCCCGGCTCGCGGTCAGCCCGCAGGCGCACCAGATCGAAGCCGTTGGTTGGAATCGACGATGTGACGATGCCCGGCTCGTTCTGGAGCGACAGGTAGAGCGGCGTCGCCATGCGCATGGCCAAATCGACCTGTCCGCCCTTGAGGGCATCCACCGCGGCCGTCTGGTCGGCGAAGAAGATGAACTCAAGGGTATCGACGCCCGGCTTGCCGTCAACGAAATAGGCGTCGTTGGCTGCCAGATCCATCCGGTCCTCCGGACTGTAGCTGACGACGGTGAAAGGACCGCTGCCGTTGAAGTCAGCAGACGGGTCTTCCGTGCCCGCCTTGACGATCAGCGCATGGTTGTCGCTGAGGTTGTACTGGAAGAACGGATCTGGCTCTTGCAGGGTGAAGATCACTGTCTTGCTGGTCGCTGGATCGGCGCCATCGGGCGCAGCGACACCGACAATGTTGCTGTAGAGATCAGCGGTCGGCAGGCCTGCCTCCGGGTCACGCAGCCGATCGAAGGTGTAGATGACGTCGGCGGCCGTCACCGGAGATCCGTCGTGGAAGGCAGCGCCAGGCTGAAGCTCGACAGTGTATGACAGACCGTCATCGCTGGCTGTAACCGAGGTCGCAAGCCGTGGCTGCAGGCGGTTGTTCTCGTCGACGTCCACAAGATAGTCATAGACGGCGTTGAGGATTGCGATCTCGCTGTCAGACGACGCGAAGGCCGGGTCGAGCTGCACCGGCGCCTCCATCGCAACCCGCAGCGTGGTGGGGATGGCCGGTTCCTGAGCCGGAGCAGCTGTACTCTCTGTCGTGCCTGACTCGCCGGCCGGGCTGGCGGCTGGCGGCGGCGCAGCGCAGGCATTGAGCACAACTGCAAACAGAATGATGGCTACCACCACAAGATAGCCGCGCGGTAAAGTTGGGGCGAGATTGTTTTTCTTCATGGTAGATCCTCCTCCTCGCTTGATACCCGTGACCGGGCAATTCTTACGCCGGATTGTCACCCATTTTGAACAGACAAATCTGACCGGTATATGCTACCACTTCCCCGATGAAAGACCAAACGCGCACGGCGTAAACGCTGGATCACGAAGCCGCGAAGGGACGCGAATGCGCGAAGCGCGAAGAACACGAACACAGGGTCGCCAGCACCGCCTTCGCGCTTTCGTGATCCAGCGCCTTCGCGATCCAGCCCCCGACCTACTAACGAATCCGGCGCAGCGCGGCCCGGGCGGCCCAATAGCCGCACATGCCGTGGACACCACCACCCGGCGGCGTTGAGGAGGAGCAGAGATGATCTGCGGTCAGGCGTGGTGTAGGAACAGGACGAATCGCCGGTCGCGTGAACTGCTGGCGCAGGTCCTGTACGCCGGCGTTGATATCCCGCCGATGTAATTGGGGTTGTAGGCTTGCATGCCGCGGCGCTGCGGGTATGCCGCGCGAGGATGCGCTCGCGAAAGCCTGGCGCAAACCGCTCGATCTGCGCTTCGATGCGCCCGGTCATGTCAACGGTCGATCCGTTGGGGACGTGGCAGTAGGCCCAAACGGTGTGTTTGCCAGCCGCGCGGCTGGGGTCGAACAGGCTCTGCTGCGCCACCAGCACGAATGGATGTTCCGGGTGCTCGCCCCGCCAGACCGCCCGCTCGCCCGCGGCGATCTCGTCCAGCGTGCCTAACATGCGAACCGTGCCGATAGCCCGCAGTTCGGGTCGGCCCACGGGATCAGGCCATCCAGCGCCAGGTCAAGCTTGAAGACGCCGGGACCGTAGCGAAACTGCTGAAGCTGGCGGCGATAGCCGCCAGGCAGCCGATCACCTGCTATCTGCAATAACTGCTTGGCGTTATGTCAAATAAATAGGCGTCGGCTGGCGGCAGTTCTTCAGCCGCTGCACCATCCAGCCGGTCACCAAATCACCGCCCAGCGACCGCAGATAGCCCACCAGCGCGTCGGTGACACGCTGGCTGCCGCCCTCAGGGATTGGCCAGCCAACGCCGTGAGCCAGCAAGCCCAGCGTGACGCCAAACGCCGCGCTCATGGGCTGCTCCAGCGGCATGATGGAGTGGCTCGCCAGGCCCGCAAACAGCGCCCGCGCCCGCTCAGCGCTGAACAGACTACGCGCAAGACCGGCAGCCGGCAATACAGCCGTTGCGCCGAAGCGGGCATACAGCAGCGGATGGCGCGGCCAGCGCAGCGGCCCCAGGATGTCGCCCAGCAGGCCTGCCCAGTTCTCGACCAACGGCGCCATCAACAGGCGGTAGCGGCCGGCGTCGACGCCCAGCCGGGCGGCTGTTGCATCCAGCGAACGTTCGACCAGCACGGCATCCGCTTCGCCGCTGCCGAACGGATGCGCCAACGGCGCGTCAGGCTGGATCCAGTGCAGGCCGAACCGCTCCAGCGGCAGGCTGCGGAAAAACGGCGACGCCATGCCCAGCGGATGCACCGCCGAGCAAGGGTCGTGGATAAATCCCGGAAGCGTGAGTTCGGCCGAGCGCAGTCCCCCGCCGATAGTCTCTTTGCCCTCGATGACCAGCACGGAACAGCCGGCCTGCGCGAGGGTGATCGCCGCCGCCAGCCCGTTGGGTCCCGAGCCGACGACAACAGCGTTATAGTTCTTGGTCATGCAAGTTCGCGTGCGCCGTAACGGGTAATCATGCTGGAGCGCCGCCGCCGAAGAGCCGTCTGACGGCACGCACCGGCGCGTTGAGGGTGGTGCGGATCACGGCGTTGTGGCGTACGTTGGAGGCGCGGCCCCACTGCAGGCGGTTGTCCACACACACCTTCTTGATATCAACCTTGGCGTTGCTGATGCCAAAGTTGCCGGCCAACCCGGTCAGCACGTGCTGCCAGATGCGCTCTTGCTGCGCGCCGCCGCCCAGAAATCGAAAACCAAACTCGTATACCGGGTCGTTGGCCCGCGCCAGTGACTGGATCTGCGCCACAGTCACGCCGCCATCGTCATAAGCGCTGAAGGTGTTGAAGCCCGATTCGGGATGTCCGTCGGGCGTCATCACCGAGAACGCCTCGTCGTCAGCGTACAGGACGAGAACACCGGTAGAAACCGGCATGCCGCCGGGCATCCCAGGCAGGGTTGCGTTGATCAACAGCACCTCACCTGGCTTCACGCCGGTCAGGCTGGGGTAAAAACGGCTGTCGTCGGGCATCAGGGACGGCAGGTTGGCTTTCCAGTAGGCCACCACATCCTGCGGCGAAACCTCGGCGCCTTCCAGCCGGATGCGGTACGTCTTCTGCCAAAGCTGGCCAAATCCCTGGAGCGGTCCGGTCAGCCCGCGCCCATCGACGTTGAGGTTCATTGCCCCAATCGGCGCATCACTGACCGTCAGCTTATCCACCGGCTTCGCCCATGCATCGTCCCGCTTTGTTGCTTGCTGTGTTGTCGTTTCGTCAGTCATGGCTGGTACCTCGTCTGGGAAGGGAACGATGGAAAGGATGGAAAAGAGGGAAAAGGGGAAAGACAACTGTCGTCTGCCACCTTGTCACCCATCGCCATTTAGGGCTCCGATACCGCCTCTGCCTCGCTGTCATAGATGCCGATAGCCTCATCGAGCCTGGTCAGCGCAAAGATCTGCTTGTAGTGGTCGCTGAGACCGTAGGCGCGCAGCTTTTGCTTGTTGCGCTGGGCACGGATCAGCAGCGTCACCAGCACACCGATGCCGGAACTGTTCATGTACTCCAGCCCTGTAAAGTTCATGACGATGACCTTGACACCGTCCTGGCTGGCCTCGTTGAAGGCGGCTGACAACGCCTCGTCGGCCGCGGCGTTGACCTCGCCGACGATGTCGATGACGCTGGCGCCGTTGACACGGCGAACATTAGTGGTGATGTTTGCAGTTGGCATTTCTTGTTATCTCCATCGTTGTTATACAGCGGCGAGCGCTGTCGACTCGTCCGGGTAAATGCTCATGAAATCTGCCAGGCGGGTGATCTTGAAGATCTCCTGGTAATGCTCGCTCAGGCCGGCTGTCACCAACGGCAGGTGCGCCTTGCGCGCCTGGGCCAGCACACCGACGATCAGCGCGATGCCGGTGCTGTTGATGTAATCAACGTCGGTGAAATTAAGCAGCAGCCGGTCGGCCGGCGACGACGTCGCCTCGGCATAGGCGCTGTTGAGGGCCTGCTCGGCAGAACTGTCCATCACACCGCTCATCTCGATGATGGCTGTTCCATCCTGTCGCCGAACGGATGCCTGGAACTCACTAAATCCTGAAGCCATGCTGGACTCCTACTGCAGGTTCATGATCAACTCGACCGTGTGATGCAGGTCATCACTGGTCACACGCATCTCGTCAACCATGTTCTGGATCAAGAACAGGCCCCAACCGCGCGGCGATTGCAACCCTGCTAACTTGGCGTCGATATCGGGCGTCTCAGCCTCGCGCACGAACTGGCCGCCGCCCTGGTCGGTAATCGTAACAGACAACGCAACCTCCGACCGGCATACCCGCACCCGCACCGGGATATCGGCGCGGTACTTGTTGCCGTGCTCCATCGCGTTCATGGTCGCCTCAGCAACCGCCGTCTTCAACCGTTCAACACGATCGGCGGCCAGCGGCGTGTCGGTGGCAATCTGGGCTACCCGCTCCATGGCAATGCGCTCGTTGCCGACAGCGCTGGGCACCTCAAACTCAGCCAGGATTTCCCAGCCAGGTTCAACGGCACGCATACCGGCGGCGGCCTGCTGCCGATACGCCAGCGTCACCATGGTCACATCGTCTTCCTGATCCCAGCCGGGGCCGGTAAAGTCGCCCAGTTGATCGAGCACAAAGCGCACCAGATCAGGATCGCCGGGATAATTCTCCATCAGGGCGTGCATGCGCGGAAAGCCAAACATGTCGCCGGTCGGGCTGTGTGCTTCGGCGATGCCGTCGCTGTAGAACAACACCATGTCACCCGGCTTCAGCGTGATTTCCCGCTCCTCGTACCCCATGCCGCCCAGCAGCCCCAGCGGCATCCCGGTCGCACGCATCTCGTGAACACCGCCGGCGGTGCGGACGTAGGGCAGGTCGTGCCCGGCATTGGCAAACTGCAAACGGCCCGTCTTCGGATCGAGCAAAGCGTAGAGACAGGTGACAAACATCTTGGGTGGGATGTCCTCCACCAGGAGGTCGTTGACGCGCTCCAGCACGGCGCCGGGCGACTCCAGCCGCTCAGCAGCCGACCGCAGCAGCGTGCGCGTGGTTGCCATCACCAGCGCCGCCGGGACGCCCTTGTCGGTCACGTCGCCGACGACCAGCCCAATCCGCCCGTCATCGAAATAGTGGAAATCGTAGAAGTCGCCGCCCACCTGCCGCGCCGGCTGGTAGTAGGCCGCCAGACTGAAATCGGCCAGCTCCGGCAGCGACTTCGGCAGCAGCGTCTGCTGAATCAGCCGCGCAACGCGCAGCTCCTGCTCAAGGCGCTCCCGGTTGCGGGCCTCGATCTGCTGCTGGCGCACCAGTTGCGCAACCCGCACGGCCGGTGCAGCCTGGGTAGACAGGTCGTTGAGCAGCTTGCGGTCGTCGGTGCTGTACTCCTGCTCGCTGAGCCGCTGGCCGAGGTTGACCAGCCCGATCAACTCGCCCTGGCTGACCAGCGGCACGACCACAGCCACGCCGGCAGCGCGTAGCTCGTCGAGAGCCGGCGATTGCAGGTTCAGCCGGGAAAGCTCCACCGGGTTAGCCGACTCCTGGAAGTAGGCCAGCAGCGGGTCGGTCGGGGCAATGTCAACGTCAATGTTGATCACCTCGACGACCATCTGGGGCGAGACCGGCTCAATCGCTGCGGTCGAAACAGCCGATTGGTCCTTGTCCTTGTCTTTTCTGCGCCAGCGTGATGTGATGCTTGCCATGATGAACCCATTCTAGAAGACGAACGTCTCGAAATCGTTACGAAAACCGTTACGAAGCGGTGAATTTTGCGCGTTTGCGCCGCGTGACCAGCCCTGAAACGAGAAGGACCAGGATCGCCGTTCGATCCTGGTCCTTGACTTTGTTTGCTTTGCTGGCCACCACCGGTTTCCAGCGCGGTACCGCGGGCTGGATGCTTACTGCGCCGTTAACAGGTTGGAAGGCACCGCCGGCAGGTTTGGTACCAGATCCGAAGTGAGCGACCGAACGATGCGGGCCGCGGCCTTCTGGTTTTCCAGCCAGCTTGTGAAGTCCGGGCTGCCAGGTGATGTTTCCAGCACCTGGATGATATGGTAGCCAAACTGGGTGCGTACAGGCTCGCTGATTTCGTTCACCCCCAGGCTGAAGGCAGCATCTTCGAACTCAGCCACCATCTGGCCCTTGCCGAAGAAGCCCAGATCGCCGCCGCTGGCAGCATTGCTGGTGTCGTCGGAGAACTCGGCCGCCAGGGTCGCGAAATCAGCGCCATCGTTCAACTGCTGCGTGATGCTGATCGCCTTGGACAGCGCTTGTTGCTCGTCCTCCGGCGACGCATCCTGCGGCACGGAGATCAAGATGTGGCGGGCATGGACCTGCTCGCCGGCCAGCGGCATCTCGTCACCCAGTTGCTCGGTCAACTGCTCGCGCAGTATCTGGTCGGTGATGCTGGTCACGTAGATGTTGCGCACTTCATCGGCCGACAACCCAGAACCGCTGGCGATGCTGGTCAGCACCTGGTCAAGTCCTGAGCTGAAATCGTCCGCGGTCTGCACATGTACGGTCGGCGTCGGCAGCACCTCTGTCGGTGTCACCGTGACGGTCGAGGTCAGTGTCGTTGTCGGCGTCGGGGACGGGGTGAGCGTCGGGGTGGGCGTTGCTGCCGCCAGCGCCTCGGCGGTAGCCGTAGCATCGGGCGCGGTCACAAAGCCTTGCTGAGTAGCAATGAAGGACTCGAGGCGCTTCTGAACCTCATCGTCCGACGCAGTGATGCCGCGCTCGGCTGCCAACTGTTGGACCAACTTGGTGTCGATCATGCTCTCCATGACCCGGTTGGCCAGTCCCTCGTTGCTGACCAGATCGTTTTGAAGCTGGCTGATCTGCGAGGAGAAGAAGCCACCGGTGTCAGATGAACCGAAGCTCTGTTGAAGCTGGATAAGCTGCTCGAGCTGCGCGATAGTCTGAAGCTGCACGAACCGGCTCTCCTTGTCCAGATCTTTAGCGGAGATCCTGGTGTCGTTAACGCGCGCCACAGTGCTGTTGGGTTTGACGACAAGCTGGAAGAGCACGCCTGCCACCAGCACCACCACGGCGATGCCAAGCACCACGCCGACGATGATGGTCAGGCGCCGGGCGCGCTCGCGCTCCACCCTGGTCATCGTCTGCTCTTTGCGCGACGGCTCTACCCGCTCTCGTCTGCGTCGTTTAGCCATGAGTTACCGTCTCGCTTTAGCCGTACAGGCGAACGTGCTCACCAGTGTACGGAAGCAGAGCCATAAAGCGTGCCCGCTTCACAGACTCGGCGATTCGCCGCTGGTGTTTGGCGCACAGGCCGGTCTTGCGCCGCGGACGGATCTGCCCGCGGTCGGTGATGTACCGTTTGAGCGTGTCAGTCTGCTTGTAGTCGATCTCTTTGACCTTGTCAACGCAGAAGGCACAGACCCGCTGGGTGCGCATCTGCGATCTGCGGCGCCGCGGCCTGCCGGAGTCCCGTGAGCCGCGTGAACTGTTATAAGCCATTGAAGTTTCCTCGTTTAATAGTCGTTTTCACTGGTATCATAGTCGGCCACATAACTGCGGCCGTCCAGGATGATCATCTCGTTGGCAACCAACTCGGTCCGATAATGGCGCGTCCCTGACGAGTCCTCCCAACTACGGGTTTGCAACCGCCCTTCGACGTAGACCTGCGAGCCTTTGTGCAGGTACTGGTTGCAGATCTCGGCCAGGTTGCCCCATGCCACCACGTTGAACCATTCTGTAGCTTCCTTGCGCTCACCCTCAGAGGTACGCCAGCCGCGGTTCACCTCCACGCTGAAAGACGTGACAGGTTTGCCGCCAGGCGTGTAGCGCATCTCAGGATCAGCCCCGAGGGAGCCGATGATCAGGACCTTGTTCAATCCTCTGGTCATCTGTCTCGTTCCTCAGTGTTCTCAGTTGTCCTTACGAATAAACATGTATCGCAGAACCTGCTCGTGCAGCTTGACGTTCCGCTCAACTTCAGACAACGCTTCGCCGTCGAGCTTCAGATCAACCACAACATAGGTACCCTCGGTCTGCTTCTTGATGGCATACGCGAGCTTGCGGCGACCCCACACATTGGTCTTGCTGATCTCACCACCCTGTTCACTGATCCAGGACGCCAGTTGTTCGCTAACAACTGTCACGCCGTCCTTATCAGCTTCAGGATGAACGATGTACATGAGTTCATACTCGTTCATGCGTGCAGTTACCTCCTTTCCTTGGGATTACCCTCGGTCATCTGGCAGCCAGGTGAGGAGCTGCCCGCGCCGAAGGCGAAAAGTAACGAGGGTCGGAAGGGGCTTCCGGTACCCTCGCTGCACGGGCAAGAGTATAGCACAGGGGTGCGGAGTTGGCAAAAGTGGCAGGGTAGGTTGGTAGACTGGTAGGTTGGTGCAACGAGGCATTCAGCGCGACCAAATTCCCTATCTACCAGTTTCCCAATCTCCCAACTTACAACGCAAAGCGGATGTGCAGCACGTCGCCGTCCCGAACAACGTAATCGCGGCCTTCCAGTCGCACCTGGCCGTGCTCGCGGGCGTGGGCCATGGTGCCGGCCGCCAACAGGTCTTCAGCCTGGACAACTTCGGCGCGGATGAAGCCGCGCTGCATGTCGCTGTGGATCTTGCCCGCGGCTTCCAGCACTGTACTGCCGCGGCGCAGCTCCCAGACATGCAGCACCTCGCCGCCGGTCGCGGTGAAGAAGCTGATCAGGTCCAGCAGGCGAAACCCGGCGCGGATCAGCGCGTTCAGCCCCGGCTCCACCAACCCCAGCTCACTGCGATACTCCGTCGCCTCGTCGGCCGGCCATTCCTGCAAGTCAGCCTCGATCTGGGCGCAGAGCACGACCGCCTCAGCGCCAGACGCCGCGGCGTGCTCCAGCACGGGACGCGCCAGCGGTCCACCCGCCGGCAGGTCATCCTCATCGGCGTTGACCACATAGAGCCGCGGCTTGACAGACAGCAAGCCAAGCCCCGCCAACAGGTCACGCTCGACATCGCTGGCCGGCAGGCTGGCCAGCAAGCGGCCGGCATCAACGTGCGCGACCGCCCGCTCCAGCAACGCCACTTCGGCCTCGTACTCGCGCGGGTTGGCCTTCGATTGGACGTGGATCTTCTCCATCCGGCGCTCGATGGTCGCCAGGTCGGCCAGCAACAGCTCCGTGTCCACCGCGGCGATGTCGGCCAGCGGATCCAGCGTCGCCTCCACGTGGGCCACGTCGGGGTCTGCAAAGCCGCGCACCACCATCGCGATCGCATCCACGGCGCGGATGTGGCCCAGGAACTGGTTGCCCAGTCCAGCGCCCTGGCTTGCCCCCGCCACCAGCCCGGCGATGTCCACAAACTCCACCGTCGCCGCCACTACCTTGTCCGGCTGGATCAACGCCGCCAGCAAGTCCAAACGTTTATCGGGCACCGCTACCACGCCCACGTTGGGATCGATGGTGGTGAACGGATAGCTGGCCACCGCCGCTCCGGCGTCGGTCAGCGCGTTGAACAGCGTCGATTTACCGACGTTGGGCAGGCCGACGATACCGATTTGCAGGGACATGGGACGCCTCTCTGAAACGTGAAACGTAAATCGTGAACCCGGCAGGTCACGTTTCTTGTTTCACGTTTTGCGATTCACTCCCCCAAGTATTGCGCAAGACGCGCCATTTTGCCAAAACAGGGCGACGATGTATAATTCGTAGCGCAGGTTTTCTTCGGGGCGTGGCGCAGTCCGGTAGCGCGCACGGTTCGGGTCCGTGAGGTCGGAGGTTCAAGTCCTCTCGCCCCGACTTAAGCATGACGAGAAGAGCCATTAGCTACTATAGCTAGTGGCTCTCTACTTTCTGAACACTAAATATATTCTTGCGAGAAAGTCTCTAAAAAACACCTGACAAACTAAAAACCTCACGGTAAGGGCACGCCTGTTGCTCGAAAACGCAATCGCCCGCTCGCTTGGTAGGATCGTAGCAAGTGGCACGAGTTGTGCGCGACCCAGACCAACAAACTCCTCGCGAAAACGACCCGACCAACGCATGCTGGAGACGGGTAGCCGCGGCACCTACCGCGTCATCGACCTACAGACCTTCATCCGCACCCCTTATTCCAGCCTCACCCTTTTGCGCGCAAACGCCCCGGCCGTCAACCAGGGCGCCGTTTCCCTAGCAAAAACGTCCTCGCGTTAATCTAGAAGCTTTTAATGAATTCTGTAACGTGAACTATTTCAGTATCTTCCAACATATGTCCTCGGCTCTTAAGATGTCTTAACACATTGGATGCATTTCGTTCTGTGACGAAAACGTCAACGTAAGGTGAATATGAAACATGTGCAAAATCGAAAAAGTCCGATCTCTCCGGCGATTGGCCATGAATATAGTACTTGTAGAAGAGGAAGAGCGCCCTGATTTGCACAGACGGGAAGTATTGGGTGTCGAGATTTCCGGTCTTGTCCCAATACCTTGAAAGAAACCATGGAAAATGTCGGCCTAAATATTCATAGACATTTTGCCACGCAAACTCTTGTGCTTGAAATGTTGAATAGCCGCCATTGTTATCCTCCGGCGGAAAGTTCTCCTTAAACAATTCCAGGTTCATAAAACTGTCGTATCCAAACTTCAGAAAGTCATCCCTGGTTTCAATCAAAGTTTTATCATGCGCAAACTTACTCATCACATTTCGCTGATTTTCATCAATCAACAGAGTTAATGGCATCCACTGAACATGACAGCCTGCGGGATAATTATTCACTTCCTGCTCAAGGACCTGGTCATACAATGTAGGAACCCAGATGTAATCTCGCAACTCAAGGAAAAGGCTATCCAGGCTTTTCAGGTGCTTCTTGGCGCGAGTAAGTTCAAGTATGGTGAATTGTGATAATGCTGCGAGATAATTATTCTTGATAAGGTAAGATGTGAAGCCATCCCTGGCAGCCTGAGATCTAACAATATCACTCCACACACACGTATCGAGGTAGAATTTCCTTATCGATTTTGGGATGTCGAAAAACATGCGGAACCCCTGAACCCGACCAAATGGAACACAGAATTCTGCTGTTGCAACTCAGCCGCTCCCAGTATACCCCACCTCCCTCTCTCCTGCCAGAACTAACCATTTTCTCCCTCACATCCCACCCCAACCTGTAATGCAATCACCCTGCAAACAGCAAGTCCCCACACCATCTGGACGCACCAACAAACCGACGGCTTTTTGATTCCCGTTGGCTTCATATTCGACGTTCGCCGCCGGAGCGCGGCATCTGAGATAACACTGTCCAACGGGTAAAACCGTCAGTGGTGCGTATGCTGGCTGGCTACCTCGGACGTCGCGCTCTGTCGGTTTTATATGGCACCAGGAGGAAACCATGCCAGCCAGCACCATCCCCCTCAGCGTGCCAGTGTCCGTCGTTCGTCTCACACCAGACGAGATCGACGCGCTCTGGCTCTGGGTCTCAGCCGTCATGCGCAGTGCCGGCGTCCCCGACCGATCCCGGCGCTCCGCCATCGGCATACTCAACGACGTAGAGGCCGCCATCCTCCACGTCCGTCAGGAGGCCTGCCCGCCCACCTAACATGCACGTCGGGGCATGGAGGGTGACCTCCATGCCCCGACGTGCAGACGTTGCTCTCCTAACTGAATAGTCGCTTGTATCACAGCGTGATACATTGACAGGTGGCAATACAGATGTTATACTATTTTTATAGTAGGGTGAAAACGCTTTCGTTTTCATGTTAGCCCGGCCTGACTTGGTTGATGATTGTCCGTTGGGGCATTGAAGCTAGTGCAAGTCATATGGTCGGGCGTTCTTGTCTTAATAGATTTTCACATCTACTTGGTGAAGACGACAAAGTCTATAAAGGAGCAATAAGTGAGTGAACAGAAGGTGATCAAGCTGGAATTGCCCATAGATTGGCAGTTTCCAGCAGGACTGGTTTCTCGCTATGCAACTCACCTTATCGTACAGCATACCGAACACGAGTTCGTTCTTTCGTTCTTTGAGGTCCTACCGCCCACAGTATTTGGCCCACCGGAGCAGGTGAACAGCAAGATTGATGCTCTGACTTCGATACCGGCCGAGTGCGTTGCACGTATCGTGGTTGCGGCAGATCGAATGCCGTCATTTGTACAAGTGCTTGACGATAATCTCGAACGATATCAAGCGAAGGAATATCAGGAGGAATAACACTTGTCACCTATTGCACAGGCAGTGAATTACAGTGCACAAGTCGCATACATATGGTCTGATCAGCTTCCTCCATTTCGGCAAGCCATGGTGTTGCGAGAGGAAGGTGAACAATCGGTCAATCTAGCAGCCGTGGTAATTACAGAGGATCCCTCAACGATGGAATGGCTCGCTCTCGCTGAAAGCGCCTTCGAATCTTGGGACAACCCAATCGATGCGGCATATGACGAGTTTTAGGCAAGGGGACATCGTTCTCGTCCCGTTTCCTTTCACTGACGAAGACACCACAAAGAAACGTCCCGCTGTTGTGCTTTCGGGTGCTTGGTTTAACAACTCTAGTGAAGAAATAATCCTAGGGTATGTTACAAGCAACGTTCCACCTGTCCTCGATCAAGATATGGTGATCATCAAAGGATCGGAAGTGAAATCTGCCGGTCTAGTTAAGGTATCGGTGGCGAAAGCCGGAAAGATATTCACTATCAAGCAGGATCGGATTATTAAAAAAATGGGGAAGCTATCCAGGGCTACATCATTGAAAGTCCTAACTGAGGTACGAAGGACGATGGATAACAACTTCAATCCGAAGGATTGAATTGCGTTGGTACCTCCTCCTAAACGCGAAAGCGCCCGCTCACCGGTTGGGGGGAAGTAGACCGGGGAACGGGCGCTCGTAGCCAACAGTATAACTGTATAGTCCGGTCCCGTCAACAGGGTCACAAAATCCCCCCTGGCGATAAACATGGTTATCCTGCGAGCCAGTAAACTGCCTGCAAGACAGGCGCGCAGCTTGCGTTTCGGTGGAAGCCTCGTTATCAACCGTATCAGCAGCGTTCGGCGATTGGCCCATGTTCGGAACAGATGCTCAGGCCGGTCTCTCGACTGTGCCCAGTCGCTTGTTCTGAACATGAGCATGGCGGTTTATCCCCAGTAGAATCCCCGGCTTGAGATGGCAGAGCAAAGCAAACTGGATTGTGAGCGGTAGCCGAGATTTCGACTACCGTGTATAATGACCATCAGCGACGGTGGAAATTATTCGGAGCCGCGAGATCGGAGCTTCAAGTCCTCTCGCCTTGCCAGAAAGCAGCGCCTTCGCCTCTCGCGAATGGCGTGGTGTGATTGACCATCTGAAGAAGGGACGAGTTCTATGAGCGAAGCCGCTATCACCCTCATCATGCTGGTCTGCCTGCTGTCGCCGGCAGTGCTCTTTGCCATCCTCGCCCTGGCGGCCCTGGTTGCCTGGCGGCGCGCTCGCTCGGATGTCGCCCGCCTCACTGCCGAGGTTCAGACGCTCAACGAGCGAGTCGCCCAGTACCAGCGTCAACTCGGACAGCCTGGTGACCAGGAAACCCCATCAAACCCAACCACCCTAAACTGATCATCGTCGTCCACCGTCTCTGTAGTGACATTGACGTCATCCCCTCCGAGTCGCTGCAACGAACAGACCGTTGTGAAATACTGAAACCGACTGAAGTGCCAATACTATGGATTTAGCCGCTTACATTCTCATCATGCTGGTCTGCCTGTTGTTGCCGGCAGTGCTCTTTGCCGCTATCGCTCTGGCGGCTCTGGTTGCCTGGCGGCGCGCCCGCTCCCATGCCGCTCGCCTCACTGCCGAGGCCCAGTCGCTCAACGAGCAAGTTGTCCAGTACCAGCGTCAACTCGGACTGCCTGGCGAACCTCAGGAGCCATCGAAACCAACCATACCCACAACAAGCTGATCGGTAGTTCGGCGAGAAACGGCAGCGGCAACTGCACTGCCTGCTGTTCCCCGTTGTACCTGCACAACATGCGGTCGATATCGGCCCCTTCCAACCCCAGCGGCGAAAAAAGCACCTCCACCGAACGCAGCAGCAGTTCCGCGTACATCTCGGCATCGTACGGTGTGGAATCGTCGCAGTGCTCGAACGCCCGCACCTGGTCCACCGGCTGCCTGGCTCGTTTCGTGCAAAGAACTTTGTCTTTCTCCAAGTCAGGCGCCCGGGCGGGCGGACCCGGCACTCCGATCAATGAAAATGAGCGGGACTCGGTCGGCCCCTCCGGGAGGCTTTGCACAGACCGGCCCGAGCGAAACCCTGTTTTCGAAGCATGTCACTTTCACAACCTTTTGCCCAATATCTTCATCCACCGCCAGAATCGCAGCCGACTACACCGTATCAGCCACAACTGATCCACTTCCGATATTCGTGTGAACCGTACCGTAGCTCGGATTGACAGTCGTTCCTGCCTTCGGTACAATGATGGCTGCCTGCCAATTGCACTGTGTGGCGAGCATCGACAAATGCGCAAGAGTGCCCATGTCCCCCTCACCAGTACCTGACGGCTACGTCCGCGGCCCGATCTTTTATGACGGCGGCGCGGAGGACAGTGTCTACAACGAGTATGCCCGCTATGCCTTCTGGAATCTGGCGGGCGGCTACGGCGCGCGCATCGTTGTCCTGACCACCAACAGCGGCGCGAGCGAGGCAGACTACGGCTACACGGCCGCGTTTCAGGCGCTGGAGGCGGCCAGCGTGCGCCTGGTGGTGGTCGGCGATCGGTCGGCCGGCTTCGACCAGTCGGTCATTCACCACATCGAGCACAGCACCGCCGTCTTTCTTTCGGGCGGGCATCCGCTGCGCTGGTCAACGACCATCGGCGGCACGCCGCTGGCGACCGCCATCCGGCGCGCCAACGCGTGCGGCAAGGCGGTCGGCGGCGTGGGCGGCTCGGCGGCCTTTCTCGGCAACCACATGCTGGTGTACGATGACCAGCCGCTGCCGCGCATGGCGCCGGGGCTAGGGTTGAGCAACCGCATTCTGGTAGCCGCGCATTTTGATGTAGACAAGTACAGCCAACTCCTTCAACTGGCCATCGCCAGCAATCCGTATGTTCTGGGCGTTGGCCTGGTCGATCAAGCTGCTTTTATTCGCCGTGCCGACACCATGATCGAGGTGGTCGGGCTTGCCAACCTGCATCTGGTGGACGGCCAGCAGATGACCTCGACCAACATCCAGAGTTGGCGCCCTGGCCAGGTTTTCGAGGCGGGCGGGATGCGAGTGCTGGAGTTGGAGCCCGACTACCGCTACGACCTGGAGACCCACTCGGTGCAGCCGCCTGAGCTGGCAATGCCCATGCCGGTCCGCAGCTCACTGTAGCTCTGAAACTGGAGACACCCATGATCCCAACAGGCGCTGACGCCGCCACACTGATTATCGTGTTTCACTTCTTGATCCTGATCGTCATCACGCTTGCCATGACGGCCGCCGCGGTCTATGCCATGATCAAGCTGAACGCCAAGATCAAGGAGATCATGCCGCTGGTACAGACCAAGTCGCGGCAACTGGCCGACACGACTGAGAATATTAGCAACAAGGCCGCCAGCCCGTTCATCGCCATGGAGGGTGGCCAGGCCAAACTCAAAGCCGAGCGCGATTACGTGATCGCGTCATTACGGAGGAAGAAAGATGGATCTTGAAAAACGTTTACCGATTCCCGTTGTCATCCCCCTGAGCGTAGTTGTTGGCGGGATCATCGGAGGAGTTGGGGCGGCGTTGTTGGTCAGTCGCCGCCGCAGCCATGCCGAGGGAGAACTGGTCGGCCACACGCCTTCGGTAGCCGATTTCGTCCGTTTCGGTTTCGCCGCTTTGGCGTTGATCCGAATCGCTGCGGAGTTCCTGGGCAAGGAAAAGGACAAGGACAAGAAGGCGTAGACGTGAACTCTCGCCACGTTGCGATCAGCCCCGGCGGGACGGAAACAGCTTTCCGCCCCGCCGGGGCTTTTCGCGTCCTTGTGCTGTCGTGAACTTGTGGATTGCCAGTGACCAAACTATAATGAAGCGCGTCACAACCAGTGGCCCGGCGACGGTAAATACCGAGTGTCAGCACTGCAACGAGACTGCGGCGGTCCACGGCGAGTTTTTGCCGTGCAGCACGATGGTCTGGCGACGAATCGCTGCAATTCAGATCATTTTCAGGGACTTTCGAAGTCGCTCGACCCTTGACGAGCCCTGGACTCCCGCCTCCGCGGGAGTGACGTGACGATGAACGTTGAACAGGTACGCGCAGTCTACGGAGATAATCGACCAGGTATCGAATGAGGAGGACCAGGTGACTTCAGGCAACGAAGCTGATAGATTTGTGGCGGTCGTAGGCGCAGGGCCGGCCGGAATCTATGCATCCAAACAACTGGCGGACGCCGGTGTGCGGGTCGTGTTGTTGAACCGCGACATCAAGCCGGGCGGGCTGGCCGAATACGGCATCTATCACGATAAACACAAGATGAAGGAAGGGCTGCGCAAGCAGTTCCGCCAGATCCTTGCCAGTCCCGACATTCACTACTTCGGCAACGTCACCGTCGGCGAGAACGGGATATTTACGCTGGAAGACCTGCGCGATTTGGGCTGCCAGGCTGTCCTGGTGACCGTGGGTGCGCAGGGCACCAAGTGGCTGGGGCTGCCGGGCGAAGACCTCCAGGGCGTCTATCACGCCAAGGACATCGTCTATCACTACAACCAATTGCCACCTTTCAGCCAGCAGCAGTTCCACATCGGCCGCCGGGCGGCGCTGATCGGCGTTGGCAACGTGATGGTAGACGTGGCCCATTGGCTGGTGCGCGATCTGGAGATCGACGAAGTTGTGGCCGTTGCCCGCCGCGGTCCGGCCGAGGTCAAGTTCACCAAAAAGGAGATGGAAAGCGTCGTTGCCAATCTTGATGTGGCGGCGCTGGACGCAGAGATCGCCCGCGTCACACCGCTGATGCTTGATGTAGGCCAAAGCCCCGAGCAGGCGCGCGATTTCATCCTCTCCGCGCAGGCCAGAGGCGAGCCTGCAACCTCGGACACGGTCATGCGCTTCGAGTTCCTCAGCTCCCCCGCTGCCATCATCGATGACGGCCATGGACGAGTTGGCGGCCTTGAGGTCGAGGATACCAAGCTGGTGCCCCGCAACGGCGACACCAGTGCGCGCAGCCTGGGCACGCGCCGGGTGCTGGATGTGGATACGGTTGTCTTCTGCATCGGTGACCGGGTCGACGAGGAGTTTGGTCTGCCTGTGGAGTGGAACGAGTTCATCAAGAACCCCGATCCGCGCTTCTCGACCGACGGCGTCTCATACGAGGCATTTGATCCGGCAACCGGCGCACCTATCGAGGGTGTCTTTATGGCCGGCTGGGCGCGGAAAGCCAGCGACGGGTTGGTGGGCGTGGCCCGCAAGGACGGCACTATGGGCGCCGATGCTGTGCTGCGCTATCTTGAGACACAGCCGCGGCTGGAGCCGTCGCAGATCCGGCGACGCGAGGAGCAGTTGATGGGGCGGTTGGCGCAATCCGCTGTGCCTGTTGTGCGCAAGGCCGACTGGCAGCGATTGGAAGAGGCGGAAGATGCTGAGGCGGCCCGTCGCGGTGTGGACGCATTCAAGTACGGCTCCAACGAAGAGATGCTGGCAGCCATGGGCATGGCGCAACTGGCCTGAGCCGGAGCGGCAGGCCAGCTCTTGCTGTTGCGTCACTCCCGCGGACCCATACGCTTCGCTCCTGGGCGCAAGCAGGGCGGGAGTCTAGCGCCCGTGAAGAGTGGATTCCCGCCTGCGCGGGAATGACGACGTAGAGAGGTTTCACCATGGACATACAGGAAATCGTGATTGTCGGCGGCGCGCGCACGCCCTTCGGCAAGTTCGGTGGATCGCTGCGCGATGTAACGGCCACCGAGCTGGGTGTCGCGGCTGCCAAAGGTGCACTCGAAGCGACCGGCGTGCCGGCAGAGCGGGTCGATCACGTCATCTTTGGCAACGTGATCCAATCCAGCCGCGACGCGGCCTACCTGGGGCGTCATGTTGGGCTGTGGGCAGGGGTGCCTGAGGACGTGCCCGGCCTGACGCTGAACCGGCTGTGCGGCTCTGGTTTCGAGGCCATTGTCGATGCAGCGCGCATGATCACCTGTGGCGAGGCCAGTGTCGTGCTGGCCGGCGGTGCTGAAAACATGAGCCAGGCGCCGTTAGTTGCGCGCGACGCTCGTTGGGGTATCGGGTTGGGCGAGGGATTGACTCTCGAAGACTCGCTCTGGCAGGGCCTGACCGACAGCTACAACAACATGCCCATGGCCATCACGGCCGAGAACGTGGCTCGGCGCTACGAAGTGACGCGCGAGGAGCAGGACGTTATGGCCTTCAACAGCCAGCAGCGCGCGGCTGCGGCCTGGCAGGAAGGCCGGCTGGCGGCGGAGGTGGTTCCTGTAGAGGGCAAGGACAAGCGCGGCAAGCCAGTTACCGTAGCTGTCGATGAGCATGTACGCCCGGACACCACCATGGAGGTGCTGGGGCGGCTGCCGGCCCGCTTCATTCCCAAGGACGGCACCGTCACCGCCGGCAACGCCAGCGGCATCGTGGACGGGGCCGCGGCGGTCATCGTCACCACGGCTGGCGTCGCCAGGGAGCTGGACGTGAAACCGCTGGCGCGGCTGGTAAGCTGGGGCATCGCCGGCGTCAGCCCCGACATCATGGGTATCGGCCCGGCGCCCGCGACCCGCATCGCGCTGAAGCGGGCCGGCATGACCCTGGCTGACATTGGCTTGTTCGAGATCAACGAAGCCTTTGCCGCCCAATGTCTGGCCTGTGCCAGGGAACTCGACCTGGACACCGACATCCTGAACGTCAACGGCGGTGCTATCTCTATCGGCCATCCACTGGGCGCGACCGGCACGCGGTTGGTGCTGACGCTCCTCAAGGAGATGCAGCGGCGCGGTGTACGCTTCGGCAGCGCGTCGATGTGCATCGGCGGCGGCATGGGAGCGGCTGGAATTTTCGAGTTGATCAACTGAGATTACTTCTTGGGCAACCGGCGTCAGCAGCGTAACTACGTACTGGCGCCGGTGTTTTTTGTAGGGAAACCACCGAAAAAGGAGACAAGTATGACACATGAGCAGGATTTGACCGGGCGCTGGGCGCTGATCCTTGGTTCGTCCAGTGGATTCGGACGGGCTACCTCTCTGGAGCTGGCCAGCCGCGGCATGAACATCTTCGGCGTACACCTGGACCTGAAATCCACACTGCCAGTGGCGCGCCAGGTCGTGACCGACATCGAGGCCATGGGCCGGCAGGCAATTTTCTTCAACACCAATGCCGCCGACAGCGGCAAACGGAACAAGGTTCTGGATCAGATCCAGGAGAAGCTCGCGGCTGACGGCGGCTACCAGCACATCCATGTGATGATGCACTCGCTGGCCTTTGGGACGCTGCTGCCCTTCATTGCGGACACGCCTGACGAGGCGATTTCAGAGGCGCAGATGGACATGACGCTCAACGTTATGGCCCACAGCATGGTCTATTGGGTACAGGATCTGACGCGGCGCGGGTTGTTTACTCAAGGCAGCCGTGTCTTTTCCATGACCAGCTCCGGCTCGCACCGCGTGTTCAAGAGCTATGGAGCGGTCTCAGCTGCCAAGGCTGCGCTGGAGTCGCACACACGCCAGCTTGCGCTGGAACTGGGACCGGCAGGTGTGATGATCAACTGCATCGAGGCTGGCGTGACAGATACGCCCGCGCTGCGCAAGATTCCGGGCCACGAGGCCTTCATCGAGATGGCAACGCGTTTCAACCCCTCCGGGCGTATGACCACAGAGAACGACGTTGCTGTGACCATCGCTGCGCTGTCCGATCCACGGGTGCAGTTCATGAGTGGATCTGTGATCTACGTGGATGGCGGCGAGGATGTTGTGGGGGCGTGACGCCCAAATATGCCGTGCTGACCGCAAGGTAGGAAGGACGTAACTGCTCAAAATACAGAGCGATGTCATTCCCGCGAAGACGGGAATCCATAACCCTGCAAGCCTGGATTCCCGCCTTCGCGGGAATGACGGGTGAACAGTTACGGAAGGACAGAGAGTCGCCGGAGCGTACTTCGGCGGCTCTTTTTTCAGTACTGTTAGCTGGCGCTCTTGTCAGATGCCGTTACATTCGATAAGATGGTGCAATGAATTTCTCCCTGTTCACTTCCGAAGACCCGAATCGGTTTCTTCCTCTGGTCATCGTCCTTCTGCTTGCGTTTGTCGTTCCCATCCTGTTGTCGCGTTTTCGCCGCGTGCCGGTGGTGGTTGGCGAGATCGTAGCGGGTATTCTGGTCGGTCCCGCGGTGCTGGGGCTGGTCACCGAGACGCCCATTCTTGTCTTTATGCAGGACATTGGACTGGCGTTCCTGATGTTCCTGGCCGGGATGGAAATCAACCTCGACCAGCTCCTGCCGGCGCGTAACGGCCAATCCAAGAGCCAGGAGCCGCGGGTGGCATCCAGCGCGCTGGTTGTATATGCGTTGACCCTGGGGCTGGCATTGGTGGCCGGGTATCTTGTTGTCAGACAGGGCGCAGGCGGCGATCCGCTGCTGCTGGCGTTTGTTTTTAGCGCTACCTCGTTGGGCGTTGTGCTGCCAACCCTCAAGGAGCGGGGGATGCTCAGCACGCGTTTCGGGCAGTTCGTGCTGGTGTCGGCGACGCTGGCCGACTTCATCACCATCATCCTGCTGACCATCTACATCATCACCTTCGACCGCGGCTTCGATCTGGAAGTCCTCTCATTGGGCTTGCTCTTCGTGGCGTTCCTGATCTTTTATCGCATCGGACCGGCTTTTGTGCGCCGGCCGCGGGTGCGCAAGTTCTTCGATGACCTGTCACATGCTACCGTTCAGATCAAGGTGCGCGGCGCGATCCTGGTGCTGATGCTCTTCGTGGTGCTGGCTGAGTTCGTCGACGCCGAGTTGATCCTGGGCGCATTTCTGGCCGGTCTGATCGTTTCGCTGCTGAAAGGTCCTGAGGACGAGTCGCTGGTCGAGAAACTGGAGGCGTTCGGCTTCGGCTTCTTCATCCCCGTGTTCTTTATCATGGTCGGCGTGGATCTGGATCTGGCGGCGGCGTTTGACGCGCCGGCGCGGCTGGTGGTTGTGGCGGTGTTGTTCGCCGTCGCTACGATTGTGAAAATCGTGCCGGTGTTGATCGTCGGCCGCTCTTTTTCTCTGCGCGAGCGGCTGGCCGGTGGGGTATTACTGAACACCCATCTGTCGCTGGAGGTGGCCATCGCGGTCATCGGTCTGCGCACCGGCCTGCTGGACGCGGCGACCAGTACCTTCATCGTGTTGTTTGCGCTGCTGACGGTTCTCGCCATGCCGCTGATCTTCAATCTGCTGGCGCCGGTGGTCGAGCACGTTCGCAGCCGATTCATGCTGGCCATTGGCGTCACCGACCTGTCGCTGGCCGTGGCGCAGGAATTGCGCGCCCACGGCGACACCGTGCGCTTTGTCGAGCAGCAGCCTGCTTTGGCTGAGCGGGCGACCGGCGCTGGGTTCGAGGTTCTGAACTCAGCCGGGACCACGGATGAGCTGCGCGACCTGGGTATTGCAGACACCGACTCGGTGCTGTTGCTGGGCGAACACGATGATATGAACCTGGAGTTGGCGCGGGCGGTGCGCCAGTGCTGTGACTCCAACCTGGTGGCCTACGTCAGCGACCCCCAATATCTGGCCGACTACGAACGGCTTGGCGTGCAGCCGTTCATGGGCGCCATGTACCGTGCGACCATCATCGCGATGCTGGCGCGCAACCCGGACGCGTTCCGGTTGCTGACTTCGACGGACGACGAGCGCAATGTTTTCGAGGTCAATCTCGAAAACCGCGCGCTGTTCGGTGTACTGCTACGCCACATGCGGCTGCCTGGGGATTACCTTGTGCTGTCCATCCGGCGACGCGGCGAGTTGATCGTTCCACACGGCAATACGGTATTGCAATATGGCGACCGGTTAACGATTCTTGGCAGCAACGATCGGTTGCGCGAGGTCAGAGAGTGGCTGGAGGGCCGCATCGCTCACCTGGATACCCACATTCACCCCGACATGGGCGTTCGCTAGAAAGGAGTCCCATGGAAAACGGCGGCAGCTTGTTGCCCGTCCTGTTGGTTGTTGGCCTTGCATTCATTGTTCCATTGGTCCTCCAGCGGTTTCGCCGTTTGCAGATACCGGTGGTGGTGGGGGAGATCTTCGCCGGTATGGTCATCGGTCGCAGCGGCCTGAATCTGGTGGTCGATGATCCGGTGTTGAACGTGCTGGCGGCGCTGGGCTTTGCGTTCCTGATGTTCCTTTCCGGGTTGGAGATCGACTTCTCTGTGCTGGCGGGCCTGCGTCGGACCTCCAGGCGCTTGATGGAAAATCCCGTTTTCGTCGGCCTGTCGATCCTGGCGCTCACCATTGCGCTGTCGTTTGCCATTGCTTTTGGGCTGGCGGCGCTGGGACTGGTCAAAAACCCGGGATTGCCGACGCTGATTCTTTCCACGACATCGCTTGGTATTGTGCTGCCGGTCCTCCGTGAAAAGGGGGTCTCCACGGGCCAGTTCGGCCAAACGATTCTGCTGGCAGCCTTGATCGCTGACTTTGTCACCATGGTGCTGATCACCCTGGTGGTGGCGGTACTCTCCGGTGGCGTGACTCTGGAGGTGTTGCTGGTCGGCCTGTTGGTGTTGGCCTTTCTGGTGGCAGCCCGCTATGCCCCGCGGCTGGTGCGCTGGCGGCCCTTGCAGGGCGCGCTGGACGATCTGACCCACGCCACTGTGCAGATCAAGGTGCGTGGCGCCCTGGCTGTCATGTTTGGCTTCGTGGTGCTGTCAGAAGTGTTGGGCGCTGAGGTTATTCTGGGTTCATTTCTGGCCGGCGCGCTGATTTCGCTGATCTCCAGTCCGGACAATCCGGGGGACAACGAAGCGCGGCACAAGCTGGATGCCATCGGTTTCGGTTTCATGGTGCCGATCTTTTTCATCATGGTTGGGGTCAGCTTCGACTTGCCGGCTCTGCTTTCGTCGGTCAGTGCGTTGGCGCTGTTCCCACTGCTGTTGTTGGCCGCTTACGTTGTCAAGGTCGTGCCGTCACTGTTGCTGCAGCCCACTTTCGGACGGCGCAACGCGCTGGCAGCCGGTGTGCTGCTTTCCTCGCGGCTGTCGCTGATCATCGCAGCCTCGGCTATCGGCATGCGGCTGGGGATCATCAGCGAGGCGCTCAACGCCGACATCATTTTGGTGGCTATCACGACCTCGACGCTGTCGCCGGCGCTTTTTAACCGGATGCTGCCGGTGAAACCGGTCCCGCAGCAATTGCCCATCGTGGTAGTCGGCGCCGGCCAGATCGCCATGCTGGTTGCACAACGCCTCTTGCAGCGCACCCATGCGATTGTGGTCATCGACAGACACCCCGAAGGAGTGGAACGCGCCCAACGGCTGGGAATGACCGCCGTGCTGGGCGAAGCAGACACAACTGAAGGGTTGCTGGCGGCCGGCGCAGATGTTGCCCAGTCGGTGGTGGTGGCAACGGGAGACGATGATTTCAACCTGCGGGTGTGTATCACAGCAAGAAGCTCGTTAGGCATCCACCATATCATGGCGTACGTCCACGACCCGGCCCGGCTGCGCGAGTTTCAGGTGGCCGGCGTGCAACCGGTGAACCCCGGTCTTGCCACCGCGTCGGTCATCGACGGTCTGATCAGTTTCCCCGATGCGCTGGAACTGCTCACGTCGCTGGAGGACGATAAAGAGGTGGTGGAGGTCGAACTGCTCAATCCTGTCTGCGTTGGCAAATCGTTGCGCAATCTGCACCTGCCGGGTGACGTCTTGGTCTTGTCAATCCGGCGGCGGGGAGAGATCATCCTGCCACACGGAACAAACATTTTTGAGCGCGGCGACCACGTGACGCTGGTGGGAGGACAGGATGCTATCGGCGAGGCAGCCACCTGGATGCATGGCGCGCCCGTCGAGATGCACCGATCGGGAGATTGGCGTTCCGAAGGACATTGAGTATAATTGTCGTAGTTGCAAATTTTCGCATCTGCAATATGCAACTACCGTTCCCACCATGTCCTGCGAATCACGAGCGATCGACCAATTGCGCGAGTCCGGTGTCCGGCTGACACCACAGCGCGCCATGGTTTTAGAGGCGATCTACCACAGCGATGGACACCTCAGTGTCGAAGAGGTGCATGAGCGCGTTCAACAACTGTCGCCATACGTAGACCTGTCCACCGTCTATCGCACGGTGATGTTTCTCAAGCAGCAGGGCGTGATCGGCGAGCTGCGGCTGGATGGGCAGCCGGTGCGCTACGAGGCGGTGCGCTTCGGCCAGGAGCACCACCACGTGGTTTGCAGCAGCTGCGGTGCGATGATCGATGTCGCCTCCGATGACCTGGAGACCCTGAGCGAGCTACTGGATACGAAGTACGGGTTCGAGGTCAACCTGGTGCACCTGACGTTGGTCGGCCAATGTCCTGCCTGCAGGAACGACCAATCGAGATAGACCACCTGTAGCAACAGAATCGAAGGAGGATACAATGCTTTTCAGTGAATTCCAGGCACCCTTTGCAGCGCCCGAAGCAATGCACATCCCCGATGGGTTTTTGTCGGCTCCGGTAGCCATTGCCATGTGGATCATCACCGGGGTCTTTGTCGTGTTGGCCGTACGACGCGCCAGCCGCGAGTTCGATGAACGCATGGTGCCGCTGATGGGTGTGCTGGCCGCCTTCATCTTTGCGGCCCAGGCGTTCAACTTCCCGGTGGCGGGCGGCACATCCGGTCATTTTCTGGGCGGCGCGCTGGCGGCGATCCTTCTCGGCCCGTGGGCGGGTCTGCTGATCATGACGGCCGTCATCGGACTGCAAGCGTTGGTCTTTCAAGACGGCGGACTGCTGGCCATGGGCGCTAACATCTTTACCATGGGAATCGTCACCGTCTGGGTCGGCTATTTCGTCTACCAGGGGTTGACACGCTTCAACCGCTACGTGGCTGCATTTCTGGCGGGATGGCTGTCAGTGTTCATGGCTTCAGTGGTCGCCTCGTTCCTGCTGGCGTTGAGCGGCACGGCGTCGCTCAGCGTGGTTCTGGCCGCGATGGCCACGGTGCATGCGTTCATCGGCGTCGGCGAGGGGTTGATCACTGCCGGTGCGGTGGCGCTGGTCGCTGCGGCGCTGCCGGAGATGTTTGGCCGCCAGGTGTCCGGCCGAAGGACGGACCGCGGTACGTTCATCGCCGGTGGTGTGATCCTTGCGCTGGTCGTCGGCGTGATGGCGGTGTTTTTCGCATCACCCAGTCCCGACGGATTGGAGCGAGTGGCTGAAGATAAAGGCTTCCTTAGCGCGGCCCAAGGGCCGTTATATCAGCTTGCACCCGATTACGTGGCGCCTGGCGTCAGCAACGAGACGTTGGCGGCAGTGTTGGCGGTGGTCTTAGGCACGCTGCTGCTCTTTGCGGTTGGCTACGGGATCGCGCGGGCCTTGCAGCGCCGCTCCCGGCGGCTGGCCGAAGCGCCGGTCGTTTCGACCGAATCACCACAGCAAGCCCGATAGTTCTGAGGACAGCGAGCGATGCACATCCACGTCCTTGACCAGTACCGGCACGCGGATAGCCCGGTGCATCGGCTGGATCCGCGTGTCAAGCTGGTGGCTGCGCTGGCCTTCATCCTGGCCTGCGCGCTGACTCCGGACGGTGCGTGGCCGGCATTTGCTGCACTTGCCATGCTCTGGCTGGCCGTGACGCTGATGGCGGACGTGTCGCTCAGTTTGTTGCTGCGCCGCGGGCTGATTGCGCTTCCCTTTCTACTGGCAGCCGTGACGGTGCTGTTCTCAATCCCTGGCAATGCCTTGATTACCATCCCGCTGCCTTTCACCAGCCACACCCTAGTGATCACCGACAACGGCGTCATCCGGTTCTTCACGATCATGTTGAAGAGCTGGTTGTCGGTGCTGATGGCGCTGTTGTTATCCGCTACCACTACCTTTCCCGACATCATGCGCGGGCTGCGCGGCATCGGCATTCCCAGTGTGTTGGTAGGGGTGCTCGCCTTCATGTACCGCTATATCTTCGTGCTGGCTGACGAGGTGTTGCGGTTGATGCGCGCCCGTGAGGCGCGCATGGCGGCCGGGCCGCCGGGCCAGAAATCCGGCGGCAGCATCTTGTGGCGGGCCAGGATCGTCGGCGGCATGGTGGGCAGTCTCTTTGTCCGTTCTCTGGACCGGAGTGACCGGGTCTATAACGCGATGGTGAGCCGCGGCTATACCGGTGAGATCATCTGGCCTGACAAGCCAGCGTTGCATTTCAGCGATATGGCATGGCCCATCGCCTTCGTCGTGGTCCTTGTGGTGATCGAACTCTGGGCGAGGCTGTTGTAAGCTGCTATGACTGAAATTAACGGCCACGAGCCGGTGCTGCACGTCCACGACCTGTTTTACACCTACCCGGACGGACGGGAGGCGTTGCTCGGCGTCACCATGCACGTCAACCACGGCGAGAAGGTTGCGCTGGTCGGTCCCAACGGCGCCGGCAAGTCGACACTAATGCTGCATCTGAACGGCATTCTCAAGGGTACCGCGGGGCGGGTGCGTGTCGATGGCATGGATGTGATCAAGGAGAATCTGGGTGTGATCCGCGCCCGAGTCGGCCTGGTCTTTCAGAACCCCGACGATCAGTTGTTTTCCACGACTGTTTTCGAGGACGTAG
>JACKBK010000027.1 GCA_020634555.1 Caldilineae bacterium | reverse complement strand
TCGGGCAGATGAAACAAAGAACTGATTCTGAGCACAAGTGACTTTTATGAACTACCACTTCGACATCCTTGCCCCTTTCTACGACGGGGCCATTCCGCCGCCCGATCCTGACTGGCTGGCCGGCTTGCTGCGTTTGCCGAAAGATGGCTGGCTGTTGGATGCAGGCGGCGGCACGGGGCGGGTATCAGCTCTGTTGCGCGACCGCGTGGGAGGTCTGGTAATCAGCGACCTGTCCGCGCCGATGCTGAACAAGGCGCAGGCCAAGCAAGTGGCTTGCCCGGTTCAGGCGCGGGTCGAGCGGCTGCCCTTTGCTGACGGCCAGTTCGATCGCGTGGTGGTTGTTGATGCAATGCATCACTTTGCCAACCAATCGCTGGCGGTGATTGAGCTGGCGCGGATGCTCAAGCCTGGTGGACGGATCGTCATCGAGGAGCCGGACATCCGCCAGACACGCGTCAAGTTGATGGCACTGGGCGAGAAACTGGCGTTGATGGGCAGCCACTTTCATACGCCCCAGCACCTCAAGCTGATGCTGATCGGCGCCGGGCTGGCGGCCGAGGTGGTCACCGATGGAAGTCCAAGTGCATGGATCGTAGGCGACAAGCGACACGAGGCAGACGTAGGTATGGCTGAGGCAGAAGGAGAACGACCGCAATGACCAAGCAAACAGTTGGCTACGTTGACCTTGAATGGACTTGTCCCAACTGCGGCAACCGCAATCCGGGCACGGCGATCAAGTGTGTCACATGCGGCAACCCGCAGCCGGATTCGGTCGAGTTCGAGGCCGGGGCCAGCGGGGAGTTGCTCACCGACGAGGAGAAGATCGCGCGTGCCCAGGCCGGCCCGGATGTTGCGTGTCCCTACTGCGGCACTCGCAACTTAGCCACCGCCGAGCGTTGCAAGCAGTGCGGCGGAGATCTGCAAGGGGGCGAACAACGTGAGGCGGGGCGAGTCGTCGGCGCGTATCGACCCGGCGCTGGTCCACCTATTGTTTGTGACAACTGCGGCAGCGAAAACCCCGCGACCGCAACCAAGTGCGCCAACTGCGGTGCGCCCCTGGGAAAGCCTGTCCGTGAGCCTGAGCCAAAGCCGGCCAAGCCGGCCGGAAGTGGCATGCCGCGCTGGCTGATCCCGGCGATCATCGGCGTGATCGTGCTCTGTATCGGGTTCTTTGCCGTGCAGAGTCTGCGACGCAGCCAGGATGTGGTCGAGGTACAGGGAGTGCAGTGGCAGCGGCGTATTCTGGTCGAAGCGCTGGTGCCGGTAACGCGCTCTGATTGGGAGGACCAACTGCCGGCAGGTGCTGAGGCTGTCCAGTGCAAACAGCAGGTGCGACGCACCAGCCAGAACCCCGAACCCAACTCGGTGGAAGTCTGCGGCACCCCCTACATCGTTGACACCGGCACAGGCGTTGGTGAGGTGGTGAAGGACTGCGAGTACGAGGTTTACGACTCGTATTGCGACTACCGGACGCTGGCGTGGGTTGCCGCGCCGGTGGTAGTCGCCAGTGGCACCGATTACAGCCCGCACTGGCCGGAGGCTGTCCTGGACAACGACCAGCGGGAGGCCGGCCGCGAGGAGACCTATTCGGTGATTCTGGGCGGGGACGGCGAGACCTATCGCATGTCGGTGCGCAATCTGGAGCAGCTTCAGGAATACCAACCCGGCAGCCGCTGGCGTGTGGAGGTCAACGGCTTCGGCAACGTGGTGGATATTCAGCCCGCGCGGTGAGGTAAGTAGGATAGGGGAAGCCTGGGGCGTTCAGGTGAAGAGTGGGGGGTATTACGGTGCAGTTGCTGCAAGTGAACGCCAGATATTGTCCCTGCAACTCGATGGGTTGGCGCTACGGCCGCAGCTCGCCTGGCCTTTCCAGGTTTGCTGCCATGATGTAGCGTTGCACGATCTGTCCCATCATCGTCGCCTTGGATCTGGGCGCGCTTTGGCGTCACCTTGAGCACCGTGGCTGGAACCGGATACGCGTAGTCGCCGCCGGGTAGCATGCTGCTTCCACCAGATGACTTGGTCGCCGGGTTGAAAAACAATGCCTGATTCTTGGCTCATGTGTCACTCTTGAAAGCGTTGAGAAGGCGCCTACAACTCTCCTGAAATGCCTGATCCATGGTCGACGGTAGATTTCCCTGCCCTACTTTATTGATTGTTGTCGTACTGAGTGTATGCTGTGCCGTGGTCGGCGTCTCAGAGCCTGGTATTGAAGAGTTCCGGCGAAGTGAAGATTCTTGAGATTTAAACTGGATCGAAATCATCTACGATCAGTGAGCGCGCAGATCGTTCACTCGACTGAGCTGCCTGTCATTCGTCAGAATGCAGTGCAGCCGGCATCGCAGCGCCATCGCTAACTCCGATCTGTAAAGCATCGGGCAACCGGATATTGTGAGCGGCGCGCAGTGCTGCTGCCCTTTGTGCGACGTCGATATCGATGCTCTGGATCTCCAGATTTGCGCTGTTCAGGAAGAGGTCGAGATACTCATCTCGCAGATGGTCGGCCCCCAAGCGCAGAGGATGGATCAACACTTCTGAGACGGTGATAGTCGATGTGACCAACTCAATTTGGGCGGTGTATCTGCCGCCAGAAAAACCAACGACGTGCGCCAGATACGTCGGGTGTTCCTCAATGTAATAGATGAATGGCGCTGAGTCAACGCCCAGCCTGGCAGCCCCCTCAGCGCAACGTCGATGCGCATCACGAACGCTGCTTCCATTCGCTGCGCAGGTTATCGATATACTGCTGGGCGTCAACATCTTGCCAGATCTCCTTGCAATGAAAAAACCGCGCAGTTCTGTGATCCGCCGTTTGGTGAAGGTGCACCACTGGCGAGGTCCTCGGCAATGCGCAATCAGTTGCAGTCGGTCGGCAACCGGAAGCGGGCGGATCTGTTCTTGGTATAGATCTTCCACTAACATCATGTCGAATTCTCCGTGAGTAAGAAATAGTGTTTGCTTGACCACTGCGCGGGGCATTATAGCCGAAAAAGGACGGCCAGACGAACTGAGCGTTTCCTCATCAGGCGCTGATTTGACCGATTGCTCATGGCACATCTCTACAACTCCCCACGAAACGTCCGATCCAGCACCGGCGCCAGCAGTGCGTCCAGTTCCGCCCGTATAGCGGACCGAAGGATCGATTGATGGAACACCTTGCAAGTTGTGGAATACATCGGGCGTTACGTTGTCGGACGATCCGTATTCACGTAGACAGCCGCAGGCAGGATTAACAGCCATGACAACCGCGCCAGATCCGTGTTGACGAAAGAGAGAACGATGGAGAGCAGGAATACTACCACGGTCACGACTGGCGCCATGAACTCACGATGTCGTTGCCTCTGGCTGGTGCGAGAGCTGATCAAGCGGTTGTTGTGCGATGCGTAGGCCCAAAGCGCTCCAAAAAGCAGGCCGACCACGATCATGGTCAGCGAGTAGAAGACCGTCGCGCTGCGGTTGGAACTGGCGCTGATGACTGAACTGGCGAAAGGGATGAAGGCGATCGACATCAGCACAATCAGGTTCAGCGACAACAGACGGGTGTCGTAGCGCTCGATCAGCCGGTACTTGCGGTGATGCGCCAACCAGAACGAGCCGATCACCAGGAAGCTGATGATGTAGGCCAGGTATTCGTGCCAAAGACCCAGCAGGCTGATCCACAACTCACGGTCATTGAAGTGTCCAGCTTCCTCTGGTAAACGGATCTCCAGCGCCAGCAATGTGATCGCGATGGCGAACACGGCGTCGCTGAAGAAAATCAGGCGCTCCAACCCTGTCTTGTCGGTGTAGTAGTTGGCTACTGAACGTTTTTGTGTTTTATCGGTCTGGGCCGGTTTGTCTGCGGACGAGCTTTCAGTCATCGCTACCCCTTGGTTGGATCACCCTTGAGATGGTTCAGTTCAATTGCCTGGCGCACGAAGTCGGCGAATGCGTCCTCGTCGATGCCATCGACGCCGGTCAACTTGACGTGGCGCATCTTGTCGCCGCTGCCTTCCAGCAGTCCCTTGGGATCGTCGAGGTCAACACCGCGCCAGAAGCCGAAATTCAACGAGCTCTTGAACGCTTTGAAGTAGCAAAAGGGGCCATCCGCCTCATAGACGGGCTGCGCCCATTTGAGCGACTCGCGGGCATTCGGCGCAGCGCTCTTGACAATGCCGCGCAGCCGCACTGCTGTCTCGTGCTGCCAGCCATCCAGCCCTTCGATGTATGCATCGACAGTTTTCTCGGTCATCGTTTCGCCTCCGTGAATTGGTGCTTTGCTCTGTTGATCCGTGGCGATTATAGCCGCAACCCGCCGCGCTGCCAAGGCGGATGCGCCGCGCCGTCACCGGTCTGACTTGCCACTCGCCCCTCCATCCGTATAATCGACAGTCATGCGAGAGTCACCCTATCCGATGGTTTCTGTTGACGATGCGCTGGCATCGGTGTTGAGCCGAGTCGCGCCGCTGCCGGCCTGCGAACTGCCGCTGCTGGACGCGCTGGGCTTGGTGTTGGCCCAGGATGTCCAAGCGACCGACGATCTGCCCTCCTTTCCCGCGGCGGTAGTCGACGGTTTCGCGCTACGTGCTGCTGATGGTAGCATGGCCCGGCGGCTGGTTGGTGAGCAGATGGCCGGCGCACCGGTTGGTCTGGTCGTTGAGCCAGGTGAGGCAGTGCGTATTACCACGGGCGCGCCCGTTCCGCCTGGCGCGGATGTGGTCATCAAGGTCGAACTGTCGGACGAAGAGAACGGCAACGTGACGCCGGTGCATGGCGAAACGCTTGCCGCGGGGCAGAACATCCGCCCGATCGGGTCAGACATCGCTGCCGGTGAGTTGGTGTTGCGGGCTGGCCAGGTATTGGGGGCGGCGGAGCTTGGGATGCTGGCCTCGCTGGGCAGATCGCGGGCGACCGTGCATCGCCGGCCGGTGGTGGGCGTCTTTTCTACCGGCGATGAGCTGGCAGAAGCGGGCCAACCACTCGGCCCCGGCCAGATCTACGACAGCAATCGGGCGACACTGCTGGCAGCCGCCGCGCAGGCTGGTGGGCAGCCGCTGGACCTGGGCGTGCTGCGCGATCGACCGGGCGAGCTGGAACGGGGTCTGGCGACCGGCCTTGCCAGCGCCGATGTGTTGGTGACGTCGGGCGGCGTCAGCATGGGCGAGCTGGACCTGCTCAAGCCGCTGCTGGCAAGCTGGGGAACGGTGCATCTTGGCCGGGTGCGGATGAAGCCTGGGAAGCCGCTGACCTTTGCGACCCTGCCGGTACGCGACGCCGATGGCCACATCGCTGCTGAGCAGCCTGTCCGGCCGGTTTTCGCCCTGCCCGGCAACCCGGTATCGTCGCTGGTCACCTTTCAATTGTTTGTCCGGCCCGCCATTCGCCGCATGTTGGGAGTCGAGCACGCTGGCCTGCCGCGCATCGACGCGACGTTGGGTCACCGCTTCCGGCTCGACCCGGAGCGGGCCGAGTTTCACCGGGTGACACTGAGCCGGGAGAACGGGCAGATCATCGCCCGCTCTACCGGCAGCCAGGCATCCAGCCGGTTACTTTCGGCCGCGGGCGCCGACGGCTTGCTGGTGTTGGAACAGGCCGATGGCCTGCTGCCGCCCGGCAGCCAGCGGCCGGTGCTGCTGTTGAACAGTGACTGGCTGGTCTGAACGAAAGATCCACAATACGTTATAGTACAATGCCAAGGTGCGTATAAGGCAGTTGACATGGAGGCGGAGGTGACACCGTGACAACTCTGTTAGTTTCTGAGGATCTGGTGCAGACTATTGAGCACGAGGCCAATCTGCGCGGAATTACCGTAGAGGACTTTCTGTTCCGAGCAGTGACACGAGAACGAACGATTTCGGACCGGAAAAAGATTGAGCTGGAACAGGAATGGTGGCAGAGTCTGCCGCTTCGCGAGAGAGCCAAATACGAGGGTGAGTATGTGGCCGTGCATGATCGAAAATTGGTCGATCACGACACAGACAGACTCGCCTTGTACCGGCGAGTGCGCAACTCGTACGGAAGCATTGCTGTCCTTATCATGCCGGCAGAAGGTCCACAGGACATTGTCATACGTACTTGGCCGCAACGCCCTGAACAAGCTGCGATTAGTCTTGGATGGCCCCAATCAGTTGACCGACATGGTGGAGTGACGTGAGCGAAGAATCCAGTTTAACTCATCTTGACGAGAGCGGCGCAGCGCGCATGGTGGACGTGGGCGCCAAGGATGTTACCGAGCGTTTAGCCGTGGCGCGTGGCGCGGTGCGCATGATGCCCGCAACCCTGGCGGCGATCCGCGATGGCGATGTTCCCAAGGGCGATGTGTTGGGAACGGCGCGCGTGGCGGGCATCATGGCTGCCAAGCGAACGCCCGACATCATCCCGCTCTGCCATCCGTTGCTGCTCAGCCAGGTGGCCGTCGATCTCCAGCTAGACGACGCAGCCAGTCAGGTTGTCATAACGGCGACAGTGCGCTGCCGCGGCAAAACCGGCGTCGAGATGGAGGCGCTGACCGCCGTTGCAGCCGCCGCGCTGACTGTCTACGACATGGCCAAGGCGCTGGAGAAGGGGATGGTCATCGGCGAGATACGGTTGCTGGAGAAGCGGGGCGGGAAGAGTGGAGAGTGGGTGACAGGGTGGCAAAGAGAGGCGCGGGTTGAAGGAAATGATGGAAAGTAGGGAAACGATGGAAAGACGGGATGTATCGGAACTGGAGGTGACGATGAACAGGCGAAACACTTTACGTAATATTCATCACGCAATACGCTATCCGCCATCTGCCCCATGACTGACACCATCACTGTTCAGGTGCGCTTTTTTGCATCGGTGCGGCAGGCGGTGGGTGAGAGCCGGGTCGAGCGTACGCTGGCGTCCGGCGCGACGGTGGCCGATCTGCTGGCCGTGCTGGCGGTTGACTTCCCGGCGCTGCCGACGGCCAGCGGGACCATCTACGCGGCGGTGAACAAGGCGTATGCCCGCGAGGATGCCGTGTTGCACGACCGCGATGAGGTCGCGTTTTTCCCGCCGGTCAGCGGGGGGCAGGATCGCAAGCTGTTCGAGATCACCGCGGCGCCGTTGTCGCTGGACGAGGTGGCCAGTCGGGTGGCCGCGCCCAGCCACGGTGCGATCACGGTCTTTGCAGGCATGGTACGCGGCGAGACCGACCTGACGTCGCCCTTTGCTGCTGCTCCGCCTGAGGTTGCTGGCAACGACGGCGGCACCCGGCTGGCGACGGAGTATCTGGAGTACGAGGCCTATGCCGAGATGGCTGAGCCGATGCTGGCAGCGCTGGGCGACGACATCCGGGCGCGCTGGCCGCAGATCACGGCTGTGAGCATCCTCCACCGCATCGGGCGTATCGAGGTCGGCGAGGCCAGCGTGGTGATTGCGGTCGCCGCGGCGCACCGCAAAGGGACGTTCGACGCGTGCAGCTACGCCATCGAGCGGCTGAAAGCTGTCGTACCGATTTGGAAAAAAGAGGTGGGCAGCGACGGCCAATGGTGGGTTGAGGGGCCGCGAGAGGCCAACGATGCACCGGCTGTGGGCGAACTACGGGACTCTAGGTAGCTACCCTGGTCCAATCAATTCCGCAGAGTTTCCAATGCCATCACAGACGGTAGGTGCCGTGACAAGAAACTCCTTCATCGTCTTTCTGAATGGGTCGAACACGCGATCCACACGGGGCCGGACCACTAATGAAGAATCTCTCGGTGGTCGCTTCTAGACAGGCGGGAATCAGGTGCCTGTGAAGACCGGATTTGCCCCTCCGCGGGAATGACGCAACGTTGTAGGCTGAACAAAACGACCCCCGTTGAATTGACAATGGCTTGGGGGCCATGGTATAATCCCGGACGTTACGGCGCACTACCTTAACATTTGAAAAGGTTGGACAGGTTGGAGATCCGTCGCTGGCGGCCCGGTTTACCGGTTGCCAGAGGAACTTCCCGACTCCCGCTCGTGTCTTTGTGACATGGGAAGGTTGCCTCACGAAACAGCAAGTGAGGGCGGCAGGCTGGCAACGGTCTGGCGACTACAACCGCAACAGAAAGCAATCCCGGCGATGCGTCATCAGACGAACGTCAGGGCTGAAACGGTGGGGTAAGAGCCCACCAGCGGTGGCAGCGATGCAGCCGGCTGGGCGAGCGTGCAACTGGGAGCAAGGCGAGTGGGCCAGGCCTCTGCGAGGTTTGGTCTCGTCGCAGCGGCGACGGCGAGGTTGGGCAACACCCAGCAAGCCAGGAGCAGCCTCAGGCGTCAGCTTGAGAGACAGATGACGGGTTCAACAGAATCGGGAGTACCACCAGCCTGTTCTTAGTCCGCCGTCCACACATGCCGACGTGGCGGAATTGGCAGACGCTGCAGACTTAGGATCTGTTGCCCTCAGGGCGTGGAGGTTCGAGTCCTCTCGTCGGCACTGTCCTCCAGTTGGCAGACAGTCGGGCCCGTGGCCTAGTGGGAAGGCGCCTCCTTTGCACGGAGGAGATCGTCGGTTCGAATCCGACCGGGTCCACCTGGCGATCATCGTGCAGAGACCGGTTCGGTGTATTGCATTTTGCGGGCGTAGTTCAGTGGTAGAACGTTTCCTTGCCAAGGAAAAGGTCGTGAGTTCGAATCTCATCGCCCGCTCACTGTAGATGGCTGATGGTACCTGGCAGACGGCACAATGGCGTGCAGTCGGCGGGGCGCCATTAGCCATCTGCTTTTGCCGAGATAGCTCAGTTGGTAGAGCACGCGACTGAAAATTGCGGTGTCCCCAGTTCAAGTCTGGGTCTCGGCACCATATAAAAGTCCACCAGGTTTTATGACCTGGCAACGATCGGGGATCGTCTAATGGCAGGACCGGGGACTTTGAATCCTCTAATCGTGGTTCGAATCCACGTCCCCGAGCTGAACTTAGGCGGCAGCGCCAAACACGATCAGGAGACTCGATGAAAATCGCAGTCTCCTTTTTGTTTCTTCCAACTTCTTGACGAAACCTGTTCTGCGCGTATAATTACCTCGCCAGCAAACGCATTGTCTGGCCCGCCCGACATGGCGGCGAGTTGCGTGCCACGGTCTGAGTGAGTAGTAACAGTGTAGATATCCAAACATGGTGACCATAGCTCAATCGGCGGAGCACCTGGTTGTGGCCCAGGAGGTTGTGGGTTCGAGCCCCATTGGTCACCCCTACACGCTTTTCGTGCGCCCGGAACTTGTTTCCGGGCGCTTTGTTTTTGCCGGGGACCGTGGTTTTTTATGAAGCGGAGGCAAGATCGGCGTGATGTCAGTCCTGTTGTTGAATGCAACCTATGAACCGCTAAGCATCGTCTCGATCCGGCGCGCGATCGTGCTGCTGCTCAAAGAGAAGGCGGAAGTCCTGGAGGCAACAGAAAACTTCCTGCGCGCACAGGATGTCGCCATTCCCGTTCCTTTGGTGATTCGCATGGTCTACTACGTGCGCATTCCCCACAGCACCATGCTGCCTCTCTCGCGGCGCACAGTCATGGCCCGCGACCAATACACCTGCCAGTACTGCGGCGCGGCGCCGGTCAAGGCTGATCTGACCATCGACCACGTCCTGCCCCGCAGCCGCGGCGGCGTCACGGAATGGGAAAACGTGGTGGTGGCGTGCCGGTCGTGCAACCAGAAGAAGGGCAATCGTACTCCCAAGGAGGCGTTGATGCAGATCAAGCGCCCGCCGCATCGCCCGCGCTACGTTGCTCTGGCGTTCATGGGCGAACCCACCCATCGCGAGGTGTGGAGGAAGTACCTGTACTGAGATAAAATACAAACAGGCTGCCATTAGGCAGCCTGTTTGCTGTTGCGCCGTAGCAATTACCGAGGATTATCTGGTGATGCTACGGCGCTCTGCGTACAACTATGATCCATGAGCATCACCTCCTATAGTTAGGATAGCTTGGGAGGGGGCGGGCATTTCTGCCACAGCCGGGATGATTATTGCACACAAGCCAGCTTCTGTCAAGCAGGGGGTCTTACTTTTCACGATTGAGGGCACGACTTTGGCCAGGTTATAGGTGCACGGCCACACGATCGGCGAGGGAAATCTCATTCAGGTCTACCTGACAGCGCTGCGCCACTACTTCAACGCCTGCTTGCCATGCCTCGCGGAGCATGGCTGCAAAGGCTGGATGTGCCGTTGGGTGGGGTGCAAACGCAACCGCATCCGGGCGCTGGATGACGAAGACCACGGCCACGCGATCTCCGTAGCGTTCGCGAAGATCCATCAGCTCGCGCAGGTGGCGCAGCCCGCGTTCCGTCGGCGCATCGGGGAACAACGCTGTCCTATCTTCCACCAACGTCACCGACTTTGTCTCTACCCAACAGCGCTCGCTGCCGCTTGTTCCCTGGCCGGTGCTGAGCAGAAAGTCGAGCCGGCTTTGGCCGACCGTCACTTCAGGTATGATCTCTGTGTAGCCCGCGAACTGTGGGACAGATCGGCTGGTCAGCGCCTGGGCCAACAGGGTATTGGGTAACCGGGAGTCTATAGAGACCAGCACGCCTGAGTACGCCACCAGCACCAGGTCGCTGGCCGTCTTGCGCGCAGCGCCGCGGTCATGTCGGCGAATCCAGACAGCCGCGCCGGGCACTAACAGCTCGCCCAGCCGGCCCGAGTTAGGAACGTGGGCCGAGATCAGCTCGCCGTCCAAAGTTACCTGCGCGCGAAAACGGTTGTCGCGGCGGACGAAGCGGGCGGGCAACAGCGTGCCGGGCCATTTCATTGCAGCGCAGCTTCGTTACGCAGCAATTCCGGCTGCGCCAGCGCTTCCTGCTGTGCCAGCACCTCATCCAACTCGGCCGCGCTGGTGAGACCGCTGGCAAGATGCATGAAGTCGTTCAGGCTGGGGCTGAGTTCACGTAGCCGCTCCAGCTTTGGTCCGATGGGGTCGGTCGCGGCCGGGCCGGTGGCGTAGCTGCCGTGAAAGGCGAAATAGGCCTGGTTCAAAACCCGCAAACGATAGCCGTTTTCCAGGAAGGTCTGGCGGCGAGCCTCCATGAACGCCTCGGCCTCTTCCACGTAGCCCGCAGCCAACAGCTCATCGACCGCAACCCGGGTGGCGTGCATCTCGCGGCCAAAATCAAAGGTGTCTCCGTCGTCGTTGGCCGGCTTGAGTGTTTCGCTGGCGGGCGGTTGGGGCGGTGGAGCCAGATCCGGGTAAAATGTCTGTAGCAACATCTGTCCCATCTCCTCGCCGGCAATGGAGGCTACCGTCTCGTTCATCGTGACGGCATCGCCTCCTTTTAAGAAGGCCCAGCCCAGCGGACGGAACGCCAGGTAGGTATGCACCCACTCATGAGCAATGGTCTCAGCCGTCCATGGCAGCCCATAACGGTCAACCACCATGGTGGGAAAGACGCCGTAGCCGCCGATGCCGGTGACGTAGGCCGACAGGTTCTCTTCTTCCTGGACGATCTCCTCAAGCCGGCCGCGGTCGGCGGTATCGAGGTCCGCCAGCAGATCGACCGAACGCAGCCGCTGGATGCGGTCGCGTGGAGAAACGACCAGCAGTTGCGGCGGTTCGGTGAAGCGCATCTGCGGCGGCGGCCACACCGTGCTCGCGGTTCCCAGTCCCTCCTGTCTGATGATCTGGCTGAGCTGTCCTTGCAGGATCGCTTCGACTGTGCTGGCCTGTTCATCCAGTTGGCGGCGGATCGTGGCCAGCTCTGCTCGTTGGCCGGCGGTAGCAGCTTCGGGATCGGCTGTCTGTGGATCGCTGTAGATGCGCTCGATGTCCCCTTCAAGCTCGCCGGCTCGCTGCGCGGCATCGATATAGCCGCGCACCAGCGCGTCAGCCTCCACAG
Organism: Caldilineae bacterium; assembly: GCA_020634555.1. GTDB lineage: Bacteria > Chloroflexota > Anaerolineae > JAAEKA01 > JAAEKA01 > JACKBK01. Next base: position 37,518 of record JACKBK010000027.1, on the reverse strand, counting down.
GTGCTAGACCGGTGGCCGGGTTGCTGAGCAAATCGCCAACCTTGCCGGTTAATGCATCAATCTCCCACCGGAAGAGATCGAAGCGCAGACCGGTAGTAAGATGGTCGAGACGTGCGTTCAGTGGATCCCGCGGCGGTGCAACACTGGTGCCCAACATAGCCACACCGGCCAGCGCGGCCAGCAGCAACAACAGATAACCGACTCGTCGCCAGCGCGGCAAGCGCAGCCGGCGCGGCCTCGCGGCCAGCGGTTGGCTGCCACTGGCGCTGGTCAATGGCGTCACGGGATGGTTCGTTGGCGTCATATCTGTTGCTAGAATACAACAGCCCTGAGCGAGATACTGTGCTCAGGGCTGCAATTGCGGTTGGGGATCTGGCAATGACTCGCGTTACCGCGATCATTGTCAAAGACTTTCAAGGGTTTCTACCGGCATCCCCACTGAAATCTTGTCATCCTGCTAGCCGGTGTTTTCGTCAAGCTGCTTTTGCCAGTTCAGAGACCGTTGGTAGAGAAACTCAAAGTTCTCGTACAGGCGGGAGTCCAGTGCGTCGCGCATGCCGGGAATGACCGCGCTGGCCGTTTCCCAAAGCTGGTCGATTCCGCCAAACAGATCAAAGAACACGGATTCACGCACCAACTCGTGTTTCACCAGCACGCCGAAAAGCTCCATGATGCCACAGGCATCGTTGAAGCGTTGCCAGCCAACGCTGCCTATGGGGTGCTGGCGGTCAAACACAGCGTAGTCGGGCGCGTCAAGCTCGGTCAACACCCACGCCTGGGCCTCGCGCACCCGGGGCGACGTGGCCATCTCGTACAGCTTGAGCAGCGCGCCGACCTCGTCACACTCCAGGCTCACCGGTACACCTCAGTCAGCAACGGTCCAGCGATCGATGAAATGGCGCTGGACGACGATCTCGCGCCCGTCTTCGGCCACAATCAACGCCGCGCCCAGATCGGACCACATTACGTTGCCGGTGATAGACTCGCCGTTGCGTAAATCGAAGCGAATTTGATGTTTTGACTCGCGTGCCTCAACCAGCGCTGCGCTCAACGCCTTGCGCGTCCAGGGTGCGCGTTCGATCAGGTCTTCGGCCGGCACACCGAAATACTCGGCCAGCTTGGCCAGGTCTTCCTCGTCGCCAATCTGGCGGTAGCGCTGCTCGAGCTGGCGATAGAGGCCCGCGGTGATGTCGGTCGCTTCCTGGATTTCGTGCGGCGTTGGCCCCCCCTTGACAGCACGCAGATAGCGGACGTAATCTCCGGTACTCATTCGGGTTCACTCTCTTCGTTCGTTTCAACGCCGTTGGTCGGTGGGACAAGAGAGGCTGGCGCCTGGTAATAGGCGATAGCCAGCTTCTGTACCGTGGTTTCCTGACCGTCGCCGTCCGCAACGGTCAAGGCATACGGGCTGAAACCAACCAGGGTGCCGTGCATCGTCTCGCCGTTGAACAGCGTCAAGGACAGAGGCCGGTTCTCCAGTTGTACCTTGGTCAGATAGAGCAACTCGTGTTCGTCGACCGACTCAGGCAGGTAGGGGCGTTGGCGTTTGCCTTTGGGCTTCTCCGGTTTACGCTCCGACAGCATGGTCTGGCAGGTGGTCAGCAATTGCGCGGCTTCTTTGCGATTCAGCATGCTGAGCGGTTTTCCGGCCAGCCGCAGCAACTCGTCGCCTGACATCTCCAGGCGCACCAACAGCATCTTTAGATGTTCGATCTGCGACTGCCGCGCCGGTGCTGGCAGCGGTCTTGGCTTGCGGCCGCCCGATTTCTTGGGAGGACGGCTGCTCCGGCCCCGACTGGGCGTACGCTGTTGGTAGCCGCTGCTGCTGCTGCTGCGCCGCGGCGCGTATCCGGACTGGCGTTGAGGGTCGTTGCTGTAGCCACCTTGTCGTGGCTGATCGGAGTCATAGCCTCCAGAGCGGGAGGAGTAGTTGCTGTATCGCGGTGAATAGCCCGCCGAGCGGTCGTACCCGCCGAAATTGTCGTAACGTTGCTGTTGTCCTGCGCCAGAGTCATATGAAGGAGGCTGGCGTTGGCGGCTAGGGCCGCGCGGTGGTGGGTCAGACATCTGTTTGATGTCTGACGGCGCAACCTCCAGCGCGGCAGCCAGCCTTACAAGGTCCCCGTCGGAAATAGGGCGCTCTCCCAGTTCATAGGCCTTGATCAAGCCGGGGTGGATCTCCGCTGATCTTGCCAGTTCATCGATTGTCATGCGTTTTTGGCGGCGAATTTGCCAGAGGTCTATAGCCATGAGCACATCCTCACGTGTTTAGAATATGGCCTGGTCATTCAAGCCAGGTTGTCCGGGGTTTCATCCGTTGAGTCGTCCTGGTCGGACGTTTCTTCGTTGATTTGATCGGGCATCATGTCGTCCAGGAGCGGTGGCAGGTCCTCCAGTGACTGAAGCCCAAAGTGTTGCAAAAAGTCAAACGTTGTGTGGTAGTGAAAAGGCCGACCGGCCTGTTCCAGTCGCTCCCCTTGTTCCACCAAGCCGCGGTGCAGCAATGTGCGCAAGACGCCGTCGCTGTTCACACCGCGCCATTCATCGATCTGAGCGCGAGTTACCGGTTGTCGATAGGCAATGATGGCCAGCGTTTCAAGGGCAGCCGGCGAGAGCTTGACGACCAAATCCAGTCCCAGAAAGCGCTCGATGTAGGGCGCTGAGTCGGGCGAGGAGACCAGTTGCACCCGGTCACGCGCTCGCTGAACCTGTACGCCGCGATCGTGTTGCAGATCAGACAGATGAGCCAGCGCCTCCTCGATTCGTTCCGCCGGTTCCTCCAACGCGCTGGCGAGGGCAGTAATTCTCACGGGGTCGGGAGCAACAAAAAGCAAACTCTCCACCAGACCAGCAAGCTGGCCAAGCGGACGGTTAGGTATTGCACCCGCGGCGGAATCTACCATTGTTTCCATGGAATAGCGTTAATGTGGTAAACCGGCCAAGCCCATGCCGCTGGCTCTGACTCATTGCTCCTGCGCGGCTGCGCGCGGCATCACCCGATCCCTTCAACTGATAAAAATAAAGCTAATTGCTACCGCCTCCCCAAGCTACGCAAACAACATCGCTGACGACCCAGCCCAACTGCAGGGTCGCTTGTGGGAAGATTATCCTAAGCCCGGGATATTTCGTTAGGAAGCGGCTAATCCTATTTAGCTAGGCCAAGCCATTATAAGCGCAAAGCGCTGCAAAATCAAGTTCGAGGTTTGTCTGTGCTGAAAATAAACTGAAATTCACCAACGGTCGCAGGACTACCTAAATTAGATTTCGAGCATTCACGTTTCACGATCCTCATCGCAATCAACTGTCAAGGAAGAAGAGCATCTGCAAGTCCTCTTCGGTAGCCGTGCCTGCTTCGATCCGCTGCCGCAGCTTCTCCGCTTCCATCTCGGGCGATCCGGTGACAGGACGGAAGCCCAGGAAACCATGATCCGGCTCCGGTAGTGTGTCGGGCAGATCGGGCACACGGCCGTAGACCAGATCGATCACCGCGTCGATGACGTCCTTGTTCTTGGGTAGGTCGCGATGGATCTCCTGCACATAGTACATGTCCGCTCCCGGCAGCCGCGCGGACCAGAGCGGCACGGTGGCGTCACCGGAGTCTGCGCCGGTTTTCTCGCGGATGATGTTCAGCCTGGGGCGCTCGTTCCTATCGAACACTCGCTCGACATCGATGATCGTGTCCAGGTGGCAGCCGGCGATCTGCACGGTTGGTACGGGATGGTCGTCGCCTGCCAGTCGCTCATGCAGACGCTTGCCGCCGTCCAGGAAGTCCTGGCGAATCGAGGCCATGTGCCATGCCGCCGCGTCGTATGGGTCGAAATTGAGCGGATAATGCCGGTCCCTGGGGAAGAGATCCTGCGGCGCCGGCAGCAATTGAAAGACGCTGGGATAGGTGGACAACATACGGCGCATGTCGTTGTTGTCGTTGAGCGCGCTGGCAATAGCCATCATTCGGTTGCCCAGGATAATGTCGGACACTGCACCGGATGCGCCGAAGTGCGGTGTGCCTAGCGTAATGACCCGCTTGATGCGCTTCCTGGCCAGATCACGGTCGCCGTTGACCAGCGCGCGCGCAACCAGTCCACCCATGCTATGTCCCACCAAGGTGAACTGCATGTCGTTATCGCCGTCGGCCCACGTCTCGATGGCCGCGGCCAGATAGTCCGCGTTGCGCTCGATCCGCAGCCGCCAGTCGTAGGGAAACTCAAACAGCAGGCTCTCGCGTCGCAGCTTGATGGCCATTTTGACATAAGTCATCTTTTCCAGACTGAGCGGCACGGCATGCACCATGGGGCTGCCGTCAAACGTGCCATCCTGGTTGAGTTCCAGGTAGTTACTCTTGCCCTCCAGAATCAACAACGGATTGATCCAGAGCAGGCTCGTCACGCCGCGGATGCTGGTCAGCAGCGATCCCATGAGGCCGGGCAATAGCACCACCGCCTCCGGCGGGCCGGCGGGCGCGCGCCTTATCTCGTCGTCGCGGATCTCATTGACCTCTTGGCTGCCCAGAAGTTGCTCGGCAGCCGCCTGGTTTTCCCCGGTCTCTAACTCGGCCTCGATATCTGCCAACGACATCGTCGACCAACGGGCAAGCAATTCGGTTGTATCCATGGGTTTCTATCCTCCTGTTTGAGCAAAGTGGCGTCATTCACGAACTCGGTCTATAATTCCAGCGGCTGTCTTACGATTTTTCGCAGCCGTCTCGAAAGGCAAACAACCTTGTTAGTCTCGGAAACAATAAACGCCGGCAATGTTCCGTTTTCTGCAGCGGATATCCAGGTGATCGCCAGCCAGGACAGCGAGTATCGCCATCAAGTGGCTGCTGCGTTGTTGCGGCGCGGCCATCGCGCCATATTCATGGCGCTGCCGGCTGCACCGTCTGACGATCTGGACCGGTTCGACCTGCTGGTGCTGGAACCTGACGCGAGCGATCCCGATGCCTTGCACATCTGCAGCGCCCTTCGTGAGTTCACCAGGGTTCCACTGCTGGTTGTTGTGCCGCTGACGTCGCGCAGCCGCGGCATCCAGGCGCTGGATCTGGGAGCCGACAGCTTCATGTTGGCGCCGTTCGACCGGCGGGAACTGGTGGCCCGTTGCGAGGCACTGATCCGCCGTTACCGACAGTGGTAGTGGCCGTTGTCGGGCATTCACAACTGCCCTTTCCAGAGTACTTGGCAAGGGATGCAATCTTTGTCTCTCGGCGATCATCCTTGGGGTAACGATGGCAGCAGGCCGCTTGCTCGCCGGTAAGCACGGAAGCGCGCCTGCCGTTCCAGATCCACCTCTGCGACAACATAACCCGGGGCACCGTCGTCGATCACCCGCTGGATCGCTGCCATGTCTGGCTGCGCGCTGGGGTCGGTGATTGAGGCGACGCCGCCGCAACGGAAGGGTGCTTCGGCTGTTGCCGCGTGGTCGCTTACTGCCACGGCGACCACGTTTTCCTGGGCGCGCGTCATCGCCATGGTATGCCACAACATGCGCGCGTAGGCCGGTTCCGACTCCGGACGAATGGTGGTCTGCGCCGGCACGCAGAGGAGGTCAATTTCTGCGGCGATCTCGCGCACCAGCTCAGGAAACCACAGGTCAGCGCAGATCAGCACACCGCAGCGCACTCCCTCCACTTCTGCTACCAACGGGCTACGGCCGGGGACAACCTGGCGCTCGATCTCGTAGCCGAACAGTTGACGTTTCTGGTAGCTCCCCAACTCGCAACCGTCGCGATCCAGAACCAATGCTGTGTTGACCCGCGCCCCGGCGCCCGCGTCCCAGCGCTCCACCGAACCGGCCACCAGGTTAATCCGGTAGCGCCGCGCCATATCCACGGCGAAGCGGCGCGCGGCATCCCATTGGCCGGTTGCGCCCTCCTCGTCCGTGGCGCTGTTGAAGTGCTCCGGCAGCAGCACCAGATCAGGCGCGTGCCATTGGCAGACCTGCGCAAGTTGCTGGTCAATGCGCGTTAAGGTGCGTTCAGGCTCCTGCCAGACCGTCGCTGGCTGGATCGTACAGATCGAAATTGTGGCGTTACTTGTGTTCATGATGGAGTCAGCTGAGATTATACCCGTGCCTGGCTTGTCGGACAATCTGCCTGTCACAACCAGGTAAAACGCAGTTGACGACTTGTGTCCGCTGTGGCATAATCGGCACGCCAAATAATTTAAATAAACCGAACAGGCAGGGCAGAACCATGGCTGATTCCGCAGACCAATGGACAAGCAAAGACAACACCGGCACCTTGACCACAGCAATGGCGCGCTTTCAAGAGGGCTACGAGCTGCAGTTGCAGGGCCTTTGGGCTGAAGCGATGGCCTGCTATCGCGAGTCGATCCGCCTTCACCCGACTGCCGAGGCGCACACGTTTCTCGGTTGGGTCTACAGCTTTCTGAAGCTGTACGACGAGGCTATCGCCGAGTGCCGGCTGGCTATTGAGATTGACCCAGAGTTCGGCAATCCATACAACGACATCGGCGCTTATCTGATGGAGTTGGGGCGCGACGATGAAGCCATCCTCTGGTTTCACCAGGCCATTCGTTCCGTGCGCTACGACGCCCGCTGCTATCCCCTCTTCAACCTGGGTCGAATCTATGAGCGCCGCGGCGATTGGCTGCAAGCTATCGACTATTACCGCAAGGCGCAGCGCGAAAACCCTGCCTACGAAATGGCGCGTTTGGGCCGCATCAATCTGCAGGCGCGCATGAACTAGCGCGCCACTTCTCTTCGCTATTCTTCCACTACAAACCCATCGATCAGGACGCTGTCCTGCCCCTGCGTTGTGCGCAGGCGGGGCAAGCCCTGCATGTTCGCGTCGTACAGCCCGACTTCAAGACGATAGGTCCCCGGCGGCAGATCGGCCGGCAACTGCAACGTGTAGGTGTCCTCGACCACTTCACCCGGCGCCCAACTGGTTGTCGGCCGCTGGCCTTGCAGGGGTACATGGTCGTCCTGCGCTACCACCCGACCCTCCTCGTTGAGCAGGTGGACGAATCCTGTGAATGAGGTGTCCATTTTTTGTGGGCCGGCTCGCCAGCCGACAGTCACCGGCACGGCGTCGCCAGCTTTCATTGGCGTCAGCGGCGCGTTGACCCCCAAAAGGTCCACCAGAAAGTCAAAGCTGGTGTTTGACGGGAAGTCGAAGGGGCCTGATGGCTCGAAGCGGCGGGTGCTGGGCAAGATGGAAATCGGCAGATCTACTGTTTCACCGGAGAACTCATTGTTGCCACCCTGCAGGCCGATGCGAAGCAGCCATTGTCCCGGTGCCGCATCGACCGGAGGCAAGTCAACGTCAAACTGGCCGCGTATCAACCCATCAACTGGCCAGCGGCTGGGGGGAAAAGCTGTTCCCGACAGCGGCTGCGCTCCGCCGGAATGCACTGTTCCCGCCGGATCGATCCACCGGGCAACCACGGTATAGTCTCGCGCGATGTCCTGGGTAGCCTGCCACCAGCCATTCACGGCAACCGTATCGCCCGCTTCGACCTCGGTCTGGTCAACGCTGATGCCGCGCAGTAGGATCTCCGGCGCAATCTGCACCGCCTCGCTGCCGGATGGTGGGCCGCCAGGCCCGTCAGTCACCAGGCCGTCGGTCACAATGGGGTCGAGCCAGGTCCAACTGCCCAGCGCCGCGCCGGCCGAGTCGAGGATGGTCAACGGTTCGCTGGTACCGGCATCGTACACACCTAAGCGCAGCCGGTAGTTGCCCGGTGGCGTGCCCAGTTCGGCTGGGATATCTATCCGGCTGATCACCACTTCACCGGGCTGCCAGCGGAATGTGGGGTAGTCGTAGGCTGCCAAACGGCGGTCCAGGGGATCGCTCCAGGTGACGTCGCGGACGGATCCAAACAAGGAGGCTGTTAACTTCAGATCCGCAGCCAGCGGAGTCAATCCCCGCCAGAACAGATACACCGGACAGAGCGGCTCCGGGCAGGGCGGCTGCGCGTAGCCAACCAACTCGACTTGGTCGCCGAAGTTTACGTTGAGTTGTTGCCCTCGGTAGTCCGCGGTCAAGGGGAGTTTGCTTGGGAACGCCGTTCCGGGGTCGTCAGGTCCCGTTCGTACAACGTCAACAAAACGGAAGTGCTGCGGCGCGCCCAATCCCCAGAAACTGGCGTCCACAGGCTGCAAATCACCGGCCGCGTCCAGCAAGAAGGGGACGACACCGTTGGGATCGACCACATTGTCCTGCCACCTGATCAGCCACGCGCCGCGCTTGCTGGCCAGGGATGCGTTCAGATTCTCGGCGACGCCCAGATCGAGCACCTCGGTCACGTCCAGCGTTTCGATCTCAGGCAGCAGCACCGGCTCCAGATCGGGCGCGTAGTAGCGCCAGGCCGGCGCTGCGTGTCCACTGACCAGCAGGACAGCTTCATCGGGCTGGATGTGCGAGCGCACGTAAGCGGCCGCGCCGCGCCAGTCGTCCTTGGTGAATGCCGGGTCGCCGTACCAGTTGCGCAGCGCGAAGGCCGATATTAAGAGCACGACCAGAATGCCCGCGCCCGTTGCTATGCGCACCAGCGTTCTGCCGGCAGATGTGCCCCGCTGGCTGAACGGCAGCGCCAGCCCGCCGGCCAGCAGCAGCACCAGTCCCGGCGACGCCAGCATCAGGTAGCGCGGGTTGAACTTCGGGGTGCGATACGACAGCGCCAGGATTGCAACGATGGGTACCAGCAGGTAAAGAAGAACAAAGAGCAGTGATGAACGATGAACGGTGACCGATGAATGGCGAGGACGAAACGTGACCACTGCCAGCGCTACAAAGCACGCCAATCCGATTCCACTGACAACCCATGCCAACGGGATCGCCTGACTCTCCAGCACCGTCTCGCCGGTTGAAAAGCTGATGGCGATGTGGCGCAGTGCTTCGTTGAGCTTCAAAGTCCCCTGCCAGTAGCTCGCGTCGACCTGAAAGCGCCGCAAGGCGTTGGGCAGCCAGGGCAGGTAGGCCAGCGCGACTGCCAGCGTGGCCACCACGCCTTCACCCAGCAGCCGCTCGGTCTGCGGACCGCGGTGGACGAGAACGACCACCACGAAATAGGCACCGAATGCCAGCAGCAGGAAGATGGCGAAATAGTGAGTGTAGAGCAGCGCAATCGCGGCGGCTGCAAACCCAATCCACCACAAAGCTCGCTGTTTCGGGTAGCCATCCTGGTTTTTCGAAGCTGCCAACACTCGCAGAATCGCATAGCCGGCCAGCATCCCCAGCGCGGTCAACATGGTGTACATGCGCGCTTCCTGGCTGTAATAAACCCAGAGCGGGTGGACGGCGGCCAACAGCGCGGCCAGAAGGCCAGCCGCGGAGCCAAACAACCGCCTGGCCAGCACAAAAGCCAGCACGATCATCAGCACGCCAAAAAAGGCGGACGGCCAACGCAGCGCAGCCTCGCCCAACCCGGCGACCTGTGTCCAGCCGGCAACCGCCGCGTAGTAGAGCGGCGGCTGGATGTCGTCGGCGGTCCAGCGCGCCAGCTCGCCGATCCCCTGCTGCACGACCTGCGCCGTGACAGCCTCGTCATACCACAGCGACTGCCCCTCCAGCCTGGTGACGCGCAGCGAGAACCCCAGCAACACGATAGCTGCCAATGTGAGCGCGTAGAGGACCGGGCGCGATGATCGGGTCTGCATGGCTGTTACGGAAAAGTAGCGCGTATCCAGTCCCAGGTGCGCGCAACCCCCTCCTCGAAGTCAACGCGTGGCTGCCAGTTCAGCGTCTGGCGCGCCAGGGTGGTATCAAGGACGATACGCGGCGCGTCGAATCTGCGCGCCGGCTGGCTGTCGATGATCGCCGTCCGTCCAACGGTGCGCTGCACGACTACAAGCGCGCGGTTGAGGCTGATCTCCTCGCGGCCGCCGATATTGAAGGTGCGCTCTTCGCCCAGCGGTTGCTCGCCGCAGGCAATCAACGCATCTACCAGGTCGGAGATGTAGAAGAAGTCGCGGCTGACACTGCCGTCGCCCCAGATCGTCACCGGCAGCCCGTGGGCGACGCGGTGAAGAAAGACGTTGATGGCGCCTTGTCTGCCCAACGGGTTCTGGCGCGGCCCGTAGGGCACCGATGGCCGCAGCACAGCGTAGTCAAGCCCGCTGATATGGTTGTACATCTGCAGGTACTTCTCCACTGCCAGCTTGCTGACGCCGTAGGCATTGATGGGGTTGCGCGGGTGGGTTTCGGGGATGGGAAGCTGGCGGGCCGGTCCATAGACGGTGCCGCCGGAGGAGATGAACACGAGGCGCGGATTGGACGCGCCCTGGCATGCCTCGATCAGGCGGATGGCCGGCGCCAGGTTGGACTGAACATCGGCTGCCGGGTCCCGGTTGGCGATCTCGTGGATGGTCGTCCACGCCAGGTGGTAGACCACATCGACGCCGATCAATGCCTCGCGGATCAAATAAGGGTCGCCGATGTCGCCGCGGATGAACCTGGCGGCCGCTGGCATGGCATCCCAGCGGCGCTCCTGGATATCCAGAATCGTCACTTGTTGCCCGCGCGCCAGCAGTCCATCTACCAGATGGGAGCCGATAAAACCGTTACCGCCGACAACAAGAGCGTGCATGGATGGTTTCACAAGGTATCAGTCTGAACTGTTCATTGCGGCGGCGCTGTGTGCGGTATCATTGGCTGGCGCAGGTATCAGGAATGAGAGCGCAGGCCAGGTCGGGGGAGGCGGCAGTCGGATCAACTGCCAGCCGGCCGATTGTTGCGGCGTCGCCAGCCAGCTCGCCCTCGCCGGTCATGTGGGCCAGCCGTTCCAGCGTTTCCCAGTAGTACCAGCCGATGACGATCTGGTAGTGGTCAGGTGGGAGGTCAGCGGGAAGGGGAATGCGATGCGCGCTGATGACCGACTCGCCAGCCTGCCACTGGCTGGTGATATGTTGTCCAAAGAAGGTCGGCGGGCCGTCAGCCTGTGCGACCTTGTTGCCCTGCGAATCGACGATGTGGACGAACAGGTTGTAGTCCCGCATCGATGGGCCGTAGCTTTGCCATTGCAGCAGGATTGGAACATCATCGCCCGGCGCGACCCGTTGCGGCGCCTCTACACCGGTCAACTCGACGTTCCAGCCGTCACCGCTGAACAGGTCGCTGGTTGGTTTGAAATCGGGCTGGGCCACCGGTGAGAGTTTCCCTGCAATCCGTTCCCACGCGCCGGCCAGCGCCCAGGTGTTGTTCTCGAACACCGCCGCGCCGCCCGCGTCGCTGATCGGCCAGCGCTCGCCTGTCTCCCAGGTGCCATCCTGGAACGCTCCGACCACCAGTCCCCATTCACCGGGCAAGCTCCACGGCAGTTTGTGGGTGACGACAGTCTCGCCTACCGGCCACGCGGACGGTGGATACCAGACGCTCTGGATTAGCGGCCGTTGTTCGGTGCTGTCCACCGTTTCGCCGTCAGGTGTCAGGAAGGCCGCGTAGAGCTGCAAGTTAGCTGGCAACGGCTCCAGCGCCTGCCAGTAGAGTCGCACGCCGGTCTGCCGCCATTCCTCGTCGTCGAGGATGTCGTAGCCGACCAGCTTTAGCTCGCCGTTGATCGTGATGTCTGTCGGATGTTGCGGTTGGCCGGACGGGCTGGCAAAGGAGAAAAACTCGGCCGGCAGCGCCGTCACCGCCTGCTCGTTGCCGGCTGGATCGAGACGGCGCAGCAGCAGGTAGCCGTCCGCTCCGTCCTGCACCGTCCAGTCGCCGGAGGACAGCAGGCCGTCCACGATCTGCTGCATCTCTACCGGATGAACGGCCCAGCCGCTTTGCGCCGCCACGTCGAGCAGGACATACTGGCTTTCAGCGATGACCGGGAAGCGGTAGAGGTGTTGCCGGTGGCTGAAGTGTGGATGCAGCGATGGCATGGTGGACAGCGGCGCATCGGCCGGTATCTGGGCTTGAAAGCGTGCCAGCAGCCGGTCATGCGCTGTCGGGCTAGGCCAGTAATACTGAAAATTGTGGCCGATAGGCGTAAAACCGAACGCGATCTGGCACCCGATACTCCAAACCAGCAGATACACCATCAGCAGCAGCATCCGCCGGTGCACTCGCCAGATGCGGTGGTCGTGCAGGCCGACGGCCGCCAGTCGTCCCAACGAACGCAGGCGTTGTCCGCCGAAAACCGCGGCCACCGCGACATAGGCCGCCAACGGCGCTGAGTAATGCAGCAGGCCGCTGTACTGGAATGGGAACGCACTGAGCAAATTCGCCAGCAGCAGCGGCGCGGCCAGCAGCAGTATCTCTGGCCCGGCCAAAGACAGGAAGCCAAAAGGTGCCAGGAGAACGAACAGATAGCGCAGCCGTAGCGGCTCGCCAGCCACCTGTAACACCTGCCCAGGCCGGGTGACAAGGCTGATCAACACGTCGCTGAAGCTGCCTCCCAGCGCACCGTAGCGCGCCACGTAGGGCGACTCGCCCACCCCATATGCTTGCGCAGCGAAGGCTGGCACGATGACGAAGGTCGATGCGTAGAACCAGGCCAGGCTGGCGGCCACCACCAGGGCGCCCAGCGCGATAGGCCACGCGGCTGCCGAACGAGACGCACTGCCGGTCTTGCGGCTCCGCCACCATGCCCTTCCCCCGATAGCTATCGCGTAGAGGCCCAACATGGTTGCCAGAAGAGCAGTGCCTTCTTGAACGCCCGCCACCCACAGTGCGGCCAGAACAAACCATCCCCACCGACGTCGCTCTGCAAACAGCAACGCGGCTAAGATGATTGGTGTCGCCAGCGGCAGGGCGTGGACTTCGGCCATATTGGCTGCCTGCAATGCCGGGTAGAGCAGGTAGGCTGTGGCAAATGCCAGCGCGCCGGCAGCCGTCCAGTTCGGGGAAGATGATCCCACCGGCAGCGACTCACCTGCTTCGGGCGCTGGATGGCCTGGTCGGCGGCGCAGGCGACCCATCGCGATCTCGAAGACCGGCCACGCGCCGAGGGCCAGCAGTGCGGATTGCAGGACCAGCAACGCGCGCACGTCGTCCCACAGTTTGAAGACCAGCGACACCGGCGCGAAGATTGGCTCCACGTGGTCGGTCATGCGGGTCGAGATTTGGTCGTCGCGCGTTTGCTCGACCCAACGCCCCTGGCTGGTGTTCCAGATTGCCTGGTCTATCTGGCCGAGGTCGGACGCGTGGGTCTGGTGCGCCTGGTGCAAGCGGATCGAGACGGCCGAGAAGTAGACCGCGTAGGCCAGGATCAGCGCCCAGAGCAGCGCAATGGCCCAGGCAGGCCGGCGAGAGCTGGCGGTCCCTTGGCTGGCTTCGCTCAACGCACTGGCTCCGTGGGTGGGAGAGTCATACGAGAGATTGTACCGCAATCGGCGCGAAAGAGCAGAACGCGGCATCGTGATCGATGCCGCAACGTTGCAGCGTTTTTTGTGTTTGACAACGATTCGCACCTGTGCTAAACTTGGAACCGGTTCCACAGACGCCATAGGTTCAACGGAGAACGCCCCAGTGCCGGTAACTATCTACGATGTGGCGAAGGAAGCTGGCGTGGGTGTTGGCACGGTATCCCGTGTACTGAACAACAATCCGCGTGTCAGCAACGAGACCCGCCAACGGGTTTCACAGGTCATCGAAAGACTAAACTTCCATCCGAGTCCCATCGCGCAACGTCTCTCTCTCCGCAAAACCCTCTCTATTGGCGTCCTGGCTGTCTATTTTACCCGTCCTTCTGTAGTCGAACGGCTGCGCGGCATCGAATCAGTTATTGCCGACAGCGAATACGATCTGATGGTCTACAATGTAGAGACCCCCTCCCGCCGCGATGAGTGCTTTCGCAGCACGGCATCGGCCAACCGCGTCGACGGCCTGATCGTGATCTCGCTGGCGCCAGCCGACGAGGACGTTGGTCGCTGGGCCAGTGCTGGCGTGCCGGTTGTTCTGGTTGATACGTCCCACCCAACTCTTCCATGCATCATTGTTGACGACATTGGCGGCGGCTACAGCGCGACCGAACACCTCATCAAACTGGGGCATACCAATATTGCATTCATCGGTGATCCAATTCACACCGCGTTCAACTTTCACTCTAGCCGTGACCGATTTGAAGGCATGTGCCGTGCGTTGAAGGACCACAACATCGCGTTCAATCCTGAGTACCATCAGTCAGGCGAGCATGGACGCGAACCGGCGCGCCTTCTGGCGCACAGGCTGCTGGATCTGGACGATCCGCCCACGGCGATCTTTGCCGCCAGCGATACCCAGGCTTTTGGCGTGTTACAGGCTGCCAAGGAGCGTGGTATCCAGGTGCCCGATGAGCTGTCGGTGATCGGCTACGACGATGTGGAGATGGCTGAGTTCCTAAACCTGACAACCGTGCATCAGCCGCTCTTCGACTCCGGTCTGCGCAGCGTGGACATGCTGCTGCAGAGCATTGACAACACCGATCCGTCTCCCGCACGCCAGCAATTGCCGGTGCATGTTGTGGAGCGCAGTACCACGGCCCGGCCGCTGAATTGAACTCAGCGTACAGCGTGTTGCCATTCCTGCGAAGGCGGGAATCTCCTCGCCGACATGGATTCCCGCCTTCGCAGGAATGGCTCGGAGAGATCCTTTGCTAGTACAGTTCCACCTGATTCGTCCGGCGTTTCCGACCGGCCGGAACACAGGCGACGGCCTTCAAACGCATCCGGTTCGCCGCGACGATGACCTGGATTCCCGCGAAAGCGGGAATGACGAGTGAGTGGTTGCGAACAAAGAACGATCATGCATATCATTTTTCTTAACCCACAAGGCAACTTCGATACCGCCGACAGCCACTGGACGCAACATCCTGACTTCGGCGGCCAGTTGGTTTATGTGAAAGAAACGGCGCTGGCCATGGCCGCGCAAGGCCACCGAATCGACATCGTCACTCGCCGTATCGTTGATCCTGCCTGGCCTCAATTCAGCAGCGAGTTTGACAGCTACGACGGTCATCCAAACGTGCGGATCGTGCGGATCGCCTGTGGCGGCGACGCGTTTCTGGCCAAGGAGGAGCTGTGGCCGTACCTGGTGCGGGAATGGGTCCCCAATATCGAGGCGTTCTATCGCGGCGAGGGCCGGTTGCCGGACGGAACGACGACTCATTACGGCGATGGCGGGCTGGCCGGCGCGCTCCTTGAAGCGCGCACTGGCGTTCCATTCACCTTCACCGGCCACTCGCTGGGCGCGCAGAAACTGGACAAGCTGTTGGGTGACAAGCCGCCCGATGACGCCAGTCTTGCACCGCTGGAGGAGCGCTTTCATTTTGCACAACGGCTGGCCGGCGAGCGGCTGGCCATGAACCGGGCTGGCAAGGTCATCACCAGCACGCGCGAGGAACGCTTCGAGCAATACGGCCATCCGGCCTACCGCGCCGCTGTCGATCCTGACGACGACAGAAAATTCAGCGTGATCCCGCCTGGCGTCAACCTGGCCGTGTTTGATGCGACAAGCCGCAACGACCGCGAACAAGCTACCGCTGACTTTCTGGAGACTGTCATCGCACGCGACATCTCAGCGGACCGCCGTGGCCTGCCGATCATTCTGCTCTCCAGCCGGGTAGATCACAAGAAGAACCACATCGCCCTGTTGCGCGCCTTTGCCGGCCACCCGGAACTGCAGGCGATGGCCAACGTCGGCATCGTCGTGCGCGGCGCGGACAATGCTTTGCAGCAGCGCAGCCGTTTCAGCGGCGAGGCTCGTGAGCTGCTGGACCAGATGGCTGCCCTTTGCGACGAGGCGGGTCTCTGGGGCAAGGTCACTGCGTTTCCGCTGGAAGGCCAGGCGGAGCTGGCCGCGGCGTATCGCTATCTCACCGGGCGGCACAGCCTGTTTTGCCTGCCGGCTTTTCACGAGCCGTTCGGTCTGGCGCCGCTGGAAGCCATGGCCGCCGGCCTGCCGGCTGTTGTCACGAAAAACGGCGGCCCCAGCGAGAGTCTCTATGAGAACGGCGCGAGCTTTGGTGTCCTGATTGATCCTGCTGACCCAGACGACATCGCCCGCGGCGTTTCGCAGGTCTTGGAAAGCCCGCAGGCATGGCAGCGTTACTCCGAAGCAGGCCGCGGCCGTGTTTTGGCCCGCTACACCTGGGATCGGACGGCGGCCGGCTACGCGGCTGTGCTGGAGGAAATCATCGCCCGCGGGCCGGGAGATCAGACCGGCCAGCGTCTGCCAATCCCGCCCTATTTCAGGCAACCCGATCCGGCCAACGACTTTACCACAGCCGATCTGGCAGCGATTTACACGGGTCGAATGTAAGATGGACCTGCGAATTCCACCCGGCGACATCGACCTGCTGGCCATTGGCGAGGTGCTCATCGACTTCATCTCCGAGGAGGATGTGCCGTCGTTGGGCGAAGCTGAGACCTTTCGCCGCTATCAAGGTGGGTCCCCGGGCAACATCGCCGGCAACGTCGCCCGTCTGGGCGGCGCATCGGCCATTATCGCCAAGACCGGCATTGGCGCGTTCGGCAAGTTTTGCAAGGCTGAGTTGAAGCGGGTCGGCGTGATCACCGACTATCTGGTTATGGATCATCGTGTCCATACGTCGGTAATCTTCGTTTCACGCACAACCGGTACACCCGACTTCGAGGCTTTCCGCGCCGGTGACGCCGAGCTGACGCCTGATGAGGTGTCGGAGGAAGCGATTCAGCGCAGCCGCCTGGTGCATGCCTCGACCTTTGCGCTCAGCCGCCGGCCCTGCCGCGACGCCGTGATGCGCGCCTTTGAGCTCGCCCAGCGGCACGGCAAGCTCATTTCGCTCGATCCGAACTACAGCCCGCGGGTGTGGCCGGACCAGCGAGAGGCGATGGCTGCTTTGCAGAAGCTGTATGCCCTGGCCACCGTTACCAAGCCATCGTTGGACGACGCCAGCCGGTTGTTCGGCGAGGGCCTGCAACCGGAAGCCTACATCGAGCGTTTCCATGCCTGGGGCCCGCGATTGGTGGTCCTGACCATGGGAAAGAAGGGTGTCATCGTTTCAGACGATGGCCACGTCACCCACATCCCTGCGCTTCCTGTGACTGTCATCGACGCTACCGGCGCCGGCGACGCGTTCTGGGCAGGGTATGTTACCAGCTTGCTAGACGGTCACGATCCCGTTTTCTGCGCCCACGTTGCTCAGGCAGTGGTGGCGCAGAAGCTACAACGGGTCGGTCCGTTGCCAAGTTCCGTCGATCGTCAGGCGTTATACCTGCAAGCAAGGCAGACAATGCGCCCGACAACTTGAGATGGTTTGAGCTACATTCAACCGTAACTGTTCGCCCATCCCGCTTTGCGGGAACACCTGCCTGCGTGCTCCTGGCTGCTGAAGCCGGGCTCATGTGTGACGGGACAGTGAAGGCTGAGTAGTTCGTTCAACTTGTTAGAAAGGAGGCAAGAATCACAGATTATCCTGTCACAATGCCCACTACCATCGATGTTACATTCGTGTTCGATTTGAAACTCTACTAAGGAGAGACCTACCCATGAAGAGACGAATTTTCCTACTGCTCACCCTCGCTCTGCTGGCCAGCTTTGTCCTGGCAGCCTGTGGTGGGGCTGCCGAGCCCACCGCTGCCCCGGCTGCCGCGCCGGCCGCTGAGGAGCCAACGATGGCGGCTGAAGAGCCAACCATGGCCGCTGAAGAGCCAACGATGGCGGCTGAAGAGCCGACTGAAGAGGCGATGGCTGAGGAACCGATGGAAGACCATGGCGACATGACTTCCGTCGGCGCGAGCGCTGAAGGCGCTGCTTCGGTGGGCCTGACCTGCCTGGCCGATGCCTACAACGGCCAGATGCAGGGCACCGTCGTGTCCATGAACGGCCCGTTCACCGACGAGGATCAGGTCAAGTTCGAGAGCTCGGTCAAGGCCTTCGAGGACGCGACCGGGATCGATATCCAATACGAGGGCTCCAAGGAGTTCGAGGCCAGCATCGGCGTCCGCTTCGAGGCGGGCGATGCGCCGGATATCGTGGACTTCCCGCAGCCTGGTCTGATGGCCACCTTCGCCAGACAGGGCAAGATCGTACCTGCTACTGATCTGGTTCCCGATAGCTGGTTGAGCCAAAACTACCTGCAGTCCTGGCGTGACATGGGCACGGTGGACGGCACAGAATATGGCCTCTGGCAGCGCTTCAATGCCAAGTCGCTAGTCTGGTATCCCAAGAAGGCTTTCGAGGCTGCCGGCTATGAAGTTCCCACTACCTGGGAAGAACTGCAAACGCTGCAGGACCAGATCGTGTCCGACGGCGACACCCCGTGGTGCGTCGGCATCGAGTCTGGTGCGGCCACCGGCTGGCCAGCCACCGACTGGACCGAGGAGTTCATGCTGCGCACGACTTCTCTGGACAACTACGACGCCTGGGTTGCCGGCGAGCTGCCCTTCTCCTCACCCGAGGTGAAGAACGCCATTGAGACCTTTGCCAACATCTGGAACGACGATGCGATGGTCTATGGCGGGACGCCGGCCATCGTCACCACCTTCTTCGGCGACTCCCCGACGCCTATGTTCGAGGATCCGCCGGGATGCTGGCTGCACAAGCAGGGCAACTTCATCACCTCCTTCTTCCCTGAAGGAAGCACGTACGGTGAGGACTATGGCGTCTTCTACCTGCCCGGCGTTGATCCTGAGTACGGCAGCCCCTTCCTGGTGGCCGGCGACGTCATGGCCGCCACCGAGGACCGGCCTGAGGTCTGCGCGGTCATGCAGTACTTCTCGACCGGCGAGGGCATCCGCGGCTGGCTTGCCGCCGGCGGTGCTCTGGGAATGCAGAAGGACGTCCAACTTGACTGGTATGGCAGCCAGCTTGAAGCTGATATCGCAGCACTGGTAGCCGATGCCACCAGTGTCCGCTTTGATGGCTCTGACCTGATGCCCGGAGCCGTAGGCTCCGGCTCCTTCTGGAAAGGCATGACTGACTACTTCTCCGGCGCGGCCGACCTGGACACCGTTCTGGCCGAGATCGACGCCTCCTGGCCACAGCAGTAACGCAACGGCTGGCATGAAACCGGGTAGCTTCTCTAGCAGAGGCTACCCGGTTCTTCTCATCGGTTCCGTGCCATGGAGCCGGTGGCGCACGCAACAATCGTCCCCTTCCCTTGGACGCCCATGAGGCTGTCGCAGGGCCATCGAGCAGTTTGGCGGGTCCCAAACTGTTGGCTCTGGCTGTGTGATGTCCTGAGGGTTTCTGAGCAATCTCACCAGGAGAAACAGCGATGGAACAAATCACCGAACCAACCGAACACCGTCCGGTCGGAGATCAAGAGGTGAAATCCCGCGGCCCGTTGGACTGGCTTGTCACCAACGCGGCCCGCATCCTGATCTCCCTCTTCGTTCCGATAGTTACCTTCATCGGACTCTATGCCGGTTTCATCTTCCTGCGCGACAGCTCGGCACCCAAGGGAGTGGTCGCCGTCGTAGCCATCATCTGGGGTGTCGGAGGTGTGGCTGCCCTGTATCTCGTATCCAACTGGTTGGTCGAAAAGCTGAACGATGAATGGCGAGCCAAGATTCAGCCGTTTGTCTTCGTCGGACCGGCAGTGGCGATCCTGTTCGTTTACCTGCTGTATCCAACAGTCGCGACCTTGCGGCTGAGTCTCTTCGACCGCAACGGCGAGATATTCGTAGGCTTGCAAAACTATATTGAGATCTTCACCAATCGCAGCATGTTCGTTGCGTTCCGCAACAACATCTTGCTCTGGATACCCTTCGGCGCCCTGTTCACCGTGGTGCTTGGCCTGCTTATTGCGGTATTAGCGGATCGCAGCAAATACGAACGCACCGCAAAAGCGCTGATCTTCATGCCCATGGCGATCTCCATGGTGGGCGCCGCGGTCATCTGGAACATGATCTACGACACCAATCCCAACATCGGCATGCTGAACTGGTTGTACACTGGTATCACAGGCAACGATCCGGTGGCGTGGACCGCGTCCAATCAACCGTGGAACAATCTCTTTCTGGTCGTGGTCATGATCTGGCTGCAGACCGGGTTCGCCATGGTGCTCTTCTCGGCAGCCATCAAGGGTATCCCATCGGATATCACAGAAGCGGCGCGAGTGGACGGCGCCACCGAGGTCCAGGTCTTCTTCCGTATCATGATCCCCTACATCCGTGGCACGATCATAACGGTGACGACGACGGTGGTGATCTTCACGTTGAAGATCTTCGATGTCGTCCAGGTGATGACCGGCGGCCAGTTTGACACACAGGTGATCGCCACCCAGTTCTATCGGGAGTACTTCACCACGCGAAACTCTGGCCTGGCGACAGCTATTGCCATTGTGTTGTTGATCACGGTGATCCCGGTGATGATCTACAATCTGAAGCAGTTTGGCGAAACGGAGGCCTTCTGATGACCGCACAAACCGCAACCAAGAAGAAACGTAGAATTTCCTGGGGCGCGATTTTTGTCAACGTCGTGCTGGTTCTGGTCGTACTGGCCTGGTCGATTCCAACGTTTGGTCTGCTTGTCTCCTCGTTCCGCAGCCGCTTTGACATCCAGACCTCCGGTTGGTGGACGATCTTCCCGCATCAGGAGTGGGTAACGGTTGCCGAGTTTACCCCCGGTGAGGAGGTGGATCGCGACGGTGTGATGACCTTCGAAGGCGTGAGTGGTACGTTCGAGGAACTGCGCGCAGGTATCAAGGACGGCAGCACCCAGGTTATCTGGATCGGCAACAAGCGCATTGGCAAGGTGGTGGTTCAGCAGAAGGAATGGACCGCAGGCAACCACGACTTTACTCTGGAGAACTATCAAACGGTCTTGGGAGGTAAAACTTTCCAGATCCAACAACCTGATGGGTCGACGCTCACCGTTCAGGGCGACAACTTCGTCAACGCGTTCTTGAACAGCCTCATCGTGTCGATTCCGGCAACAGTGATACCGATCCTGATTGCCGCGTTTGCGGCTTATGGGTTTGCGTGGATGCGGTTCCCGGGCCGAAAGGTGTTGTTCATCATTGTGGTAGCGTTGCTTGTCGTCCCCTTGCAGATCGCCCTGGTGCCTATCCTGAAGCTCTATGTGGGGTTGGACCTGAACGGCACCTTCCTGGGCATCTGGTTAGCGCACACAGGCTTCGGCCTGCCGCTGGCTACCTATCTCCTGTTCAACTACATCAGTACCCTGCCGCGCGAGATTCTGGAGTCGGCCTTCATCGACGGAGCGTCACACTTCACGATCTTCATGCGGTTGGTGCTGCCGCTTTCGGTACCGGCGCTGGCGTCGTTCGCCATCTTCCAGTTCCTCTGGGTGTGGAACGACTACCTGATCGCTCTGATCTTCATCGGGTCTAAACCTGATGTCCAGGTGCTCACGCAGCGTATTGCCGAGATGGTTGGATCGCGCGGCAACGACTGGCAAGTGCTGACGGCCGGTGCCTTTATCTCGATGCTGGTGCCGCTCATCGTCTTCTTCAGCTTGCAGCGCTTCTTCGTGCGCGGCCTGATGGCCGGGTCCGTGAAGGGATAAGGAGCACATCATGAGTACAACCATCAGCATCGTCATCTTCAAAGATGAGGAAGAGGCTAAAGCGGCTGTCAAGCGAATGCAGAAGGCCGAAAAGGACCACATGATCGAAGTCGAGGACGCCGTTCTGGTCAGCAAGGACCAGAACGGAAAGGTCCACGTCAAGGAGTACAAGGACTTCACTGCCCGCCGCGGCGCGATCACCGGCGGCGCAATCGGAATCGTGGTAGGAGCGGTGCTGGGTGGGCCGGTCGGCGCAGCCATCGCAGCCGGTGTGGTGGGTGGCGTAGCCGGTGCTTTTGTCGGCAAAGCGGTTGATTTTGGCATTCCCAAGGACAGGATCGAGTATGTCGGCCAGTCATTGGACAATGGCAAAGCAGCTGTGTTCGGCAAAATCAAGACCCAACACATGGATCTGCTCCGATCGTCGATTGAGCAAGGCCCCGGCGAACTGCTGGAGTTTGAGGTCACCGAGGATGCAGAAGCAGACATGGATGATTTCTACAGCGGCTACGTCGGCCACGCCAACGAGTAGCTGTACGGATCGACCATAGATGTCAGCGGGCCAGCCTGCAGGCTGGCCCGCTGCATTTTGCTGCGCGCAGAGGTCATGCTATAATCCTCGCCAGCTAACTTCGGAGGCAAAGAAAACGTGACATCAGTTCTATACGTCGTTCAGATTATCCTTGGCGTCACCTTGATCGGTCTCGTCATTCTTCAGGGGAAGAACATGGGCGCAGGCGCCATGTTTGGTGGCGACACGAGCTTCAAGACCACCCGGCGCGGCTTTGAGAAGACAGTCTTCAATCTGACCGTGGCCGTTAGTGCGGCATTCTTCCTGGTGGCTTTGATCACCGTATCTGTCGCCTAAGCTTGCTTCAGCCATTTTCGCTTCCTGACAGCCGCGTAGCACCCAGTGCTGACGCGGCGTTGTCTGTAACAGGATAATTCCATTGGGACGGGCAATTCGTTGGCAGGCCGTCATCGCTGCTCTGGGCATTGTGCTGCTGGCAGCAATTCTCACGACGACCGCGCACCAGATCACAACCGTTGAGACGCCTGACAGGGGAGGAGTGTATCGCGAGGCAGTGGTTGGTGTACCGCGCAACATCAACCCTCTCTTCAGCTTCGCCAATGACCTGGACCGCGACCTGACCGGGTTGCTCTTCCAGGGATTAGTCGCGCTCAACGAGCGTGGCGAACCAATTCCGGCTCTGGCTGAGAGCTGGGAAATCAGCCCCGACCAAAGCGAATACACGTTTCACCTGGACCGGGATGCTCGCTGGCACGATGGCGCGCCGTTCACGGCTGACGACGTGATCTACACCGTTGGGGTGCTACAGTCGCAGGAGTTCGCGCAGGCCGGCCAGCCCGCCTCCACCTACCTGTCGCAACTGTGGAGCAGTGTCAGCGCTGAGAAGATCGATGACGCGACAGTCCGCTTCAGCCTGCAACAGCCGCTGGCCTCCTTTCTGTCTGAAACGACCATTGGCGTGCTGCCGGAGCACCTGTGGAAGGATGTGCCGGTAGGCGATATGCCGCTGTCGATGCTGAACCAGCAGCCGGTAGGCACCGGACCATGGCGTTTGGTCAGCATCGATGCCAGAGGGGCGCGGTTGGAACCCAACCCGTACTGGACAGGTCCTGAGCCGCTGCTCGACGCGATGGAGTTCCAGTTTTACCCGGATTACGCCAGCGCGTTTGCTGCCTTCCAAGCTGGTGAGGTGGATGGTGTGAGCCGAATCTTGCCACAGGATTTGCGCGCCGCCCAGGAGAGCGATTCGATGGAGGTGTTGTCGGCTCCTCTGGCTAACGAAACGCTGCTCTTTTTCAACCTTACCGATCCCAATGTGGCCTTCCTGGCCGAAAAACCGGTACGGCAAGCGCTTTGGCTCGCGCTGGACGTGTCATCTTTGCTGGCCACCGCGGTCAACGGCCAGGCTATCCCTGCCGACGGGCCGATCATGCCGGGCACCTGGGCCTACGCTGCACCTCCCAGGCCGGCTACCGATGTCCAACGTGCTGGCGAATTGCTCACCGAAGCGGGGTGGGTGGACAGCGACGGCGATGGCGTGCGTGACCGCGGCGAGCAGACTCTCACGTTTACCCTGCTGGGTGACGATCCCCTGCTGTTGGCTGCCCTGGCCGATCAGTGGAAGGCTATCGGCGTGTGGGCCAAACCGCAGGAGGTGAGCCTGGTCAGCCTGGCCACCGATCACTTGAGCCAGCGCGATTTCCAGGCTGCTGTAACCCACTGGCAACTGGCCGGCGATCCTGATCCCTATCCCATCTGGCACTCGACGCAGATCTCCAACGGGCAAAACTACACCGGGTGGAGCAATCGGCGCGCCGATGAGATCATGGAGGAAGGCCGTTCGACGACAGACGAGGGCCGGCGCATCCAACTGTACACTGAGTTTCAGCGCATCTTCGCCGACGAACTGCCGGCCTTGCCGCTCTACTTTGACGTGTACAACTACGGCGTCAGCGACGCTGTGCGCGACGTTTCGGTGGGCAGGTTGAACGAGCCGTGGGAGCGCTTCCGCACCGCTGATCAGTGGTACATGCTTCCGGATGATGCGCCGGCCGGCGAGAGTCAGTAAACCCGAGAACCTGTTTTGACAAAGCAAGCTGTGAATGGTAGAATTGCGTTATTCGAGCCGAAGTGGCGGAACTGGCAGACGCGCTACGTTCAGGGCGTAGTGAGCATTAGCTCGTGTGGGTTCAAATCCCTCCTTCGGCACCAGAAGTGTACGTTACCAAGTCCCAGATGGCATCCATCTGGGACTTCCTGTCTGTGGGCCACCGCTCTGGCCGGTTTTTGTTTGTACCCCGAGTAGGGGCTGACCGCGTCAGAATCGGCGGAGGGATCAGTGCCAAAGAAACCGTCTCGCCTCCACCTCAATCCGCTCCAAGTCGGTGTTGCCGTCGTGATTGTCTTCGTGACGCTGTTCATGTTCGGCTACTCCAGCCGTGTCATCAAGGCGCGCGAGCTGCAAGATGAAGTGCAGATGTGGGAAAACGAAGTTCAACTCGCCCAACAACAGGTTGACCACAACCAGGACTACCGCGAGTACGTCAAGACCGACCAGTACGTCATTGAGCGGGCCCATCGCGACTTGGGGTGGGGGTTTCCTAACGAGGTTGCCGTTTGGGTGATTGGGCGTGACGACGACCCGTTGGTGGCTGAAGCGCCAGCGCCGGTTCAGCCAGCGCCCTACTGGCAACAATGGCAACAGCGATTCTTTGGTCCCCGTTAGTTTGACTAGATCGTGAAACTGTGTATAATAGCTCGAAGTGATGCGGGGTGGAGCAGTGGCAGCTCGTCGGGCTCATAACCCGAAGGCCGCAGGTTCGAGTCCTGCCCCCGCTACCTAATGATGGCTGACAGGCTTCCTGTCAGCCATCTCCATATGGCGACGTAGCTCAGGCGGCCAGAGCGAAGGCTTCATAATCCTTAGGTCGGTGGTTCGAGCCCACCCGTCGCCACAGATATGTCTACGTGTCCTGTGCTATCAGTAGACACTGCACGCCTGAACTCCTGCCGCATGGCAGGAGTTTGTTTTTCAGGGCAACGATTGTCCACACCCCCGCAATCAAATGTTTCCGAATCTGGCTATCAACAACCATCCGAGGCGTACCATGAACCCATATGTTGACCTGTACACTTCGATTGCTGAGATTTCCGGTATCTTTGTCGGTTTTGGCGCGCTTATTAGCGTCACGCGGCGCTCCGAGGTTGAGACAAACCAGCTTATTCGCATTCGCTCGGTCGTAACTCTAGGGCTTGTGGTGGTCATCGCCGCGCTTCTTCCTGTCGTTCTGGGTAGCTTTGGTGTGACGGGTCACCGACTTTGGTTCAGCAGCAGCCTGCTCTTTCTCGCGCTAATCTGGGCGGTAATTGCTTTATCGCTGCGGAGGCCTGAAAACCGAGCCCTAACAGCTCAGCAGGCGCGTTCCAGCCCCGTGATGGCGGCATTCTTCTGGATCCTGCTGGAGATTCCTATCCAACTTCCGTTGTTGCTTGTTCTGCTTGGGCTATGGCCACAACAGGACATGGCCCTTTACACAACATCCCTCGTGTTCAATCTCTTCCAGGCTGCCTATGTACTGGCGCAATTGGTCTATGCTGAGATGAGTCCGCCCAGCGTCTAGCATTTCTCACAGCGTCGGAAGCAAGCAGGCAACGCATCATTCAGATTCCGACTTAGTTCGCCAGGCACAGCGATCGGCACTTTCTGGGGATTCAGTCAGGATAGTGCATACAGACACTTCAGATACGCCATCTCAGGGAAGCGTACAGGGTGATCCGGGGGGTGGGCGGTATGGTCGAACTCATGCAGGACGCGGCCGGCGCGGGACGCGCCGGTGCGGATGGATGCGAAGAAGTCCTCGCTGCTGACTCGGCTGGAACATGATGCAGCAACCAGCGTCCCGCCCGGTCGCATGACGCCCAATGCCAGTTTCGCCAGCCGTTCATAGGCATGCAGCGCGCCAGGCACCGCTGACTGTTGCTGCGCAAACGACGGTGGATCGACCACCACCAGGTCGAAGCGGCGACCCTCCTTTGCCAGTCTCGCCAACCCGGTGAAGGCGTTCTCGGCTAGATACTCGTGTTGGCAAGCTGACACAGCCGGCAGATGCTCGTTCAGTGCAAGGTTGCGCTGCGCAGCCTCCAGTGCCGGTACGCTGATGTCCAGGCTGACCGTCGACGACGCGCCGCCGCGTGCAGCGTAGAGCGAGAAGCCACCGGTGTAGGCGAAGACGTTCAGTACCTCCTTGCCGGCCGCTAGCGTCTCGACCCGCGCCCGGTTGTCGCGCTGGTCGAGGAAGAACCCCGTTTTCTGGCCGCGCAACACATCGACCTCGAAGCGCAGGCCGTTCTCCACGAAAAGGTGTGGGCCGTCCGGCGGCGCACCTGTCAGCGTGGCTCCATCGACTATGCCCAGCGGTTCTGCCTCTCGCTGTACCGCCCGGCTCATCCGCAGGACGATCCATTCTGCGGGAACCACAGCTGCCACTCCTTCCAGCAATACCGGCACGTAGGGCAACCAGGCAGGCGTGTACAGCTTCATCACCAGCACACGGTCGTAGCGGTCGATCACCAGCCCGGGCAGTTCGTCACCTTCGCCATGAACTAGCCGGTAGCCTGTGGTTTCTTTCGCCGCCAGCCGGGCACGCCGTTCCACAGCCGTAGCCAGACGACCGGCAAGGAACGCGGCGTCGATAGTTGCTGGTGCGTTGTGTTGCAGCACTCGCACGCGGATGGGCGATGACGGATCGTAAAGACCGATGGCGAGGAAACGCCGCCGGTCGTCGAAGATCACAGCCAGATCGCCCGCTCGGCCTTCCGCACTTTGCGAAACAATGGAGCGGTCAAACAGCCAGGGATGCCCCTGATGCAAGGTTCGCTGTGCCTGGCGGGTAACCCGCAACGCCAGGCGGTGTTCAGCCGGAGGCAGCAGTGCGGAGAAGCTGTTCACGGTTGCCAGCATTGGGTGGCGCACTGCGCCTCCCGGTCCTCTTTAATCGACATCGAAGTTTTCATCTTTCCGCCATCGGGAACAGCTCAGACCACCGGCATCTCTACGCAAGATTAGGAGCCAAGCCAGCCCCACTCGCCGGCCACGGTGATCACGTCGTCGATGTCGATGACCCCGGTTTGGTTGAAGTCCAGGGTTTGCGGGCAAGCGCTATCCACAATTGCATGCCAACATCGAGCGACACGCATCACATCGGCAACGTCTACGTCGTCGTCGCACGTATTGGAATTGCCGTGGATCGCGTCAGGCTCCACATCGGCGAAGTAGCAAGCATTCCACGGGGTTGATGTTGGTGTAGCTGTCGGTATAGGAGTCGGAGTAGTTGTGGGCGTATATGGCGGGGCCGTTGTCCCGGTCGGCGTAGGTGTGATTGTTCGGGTTGGTGTGCTGGTAAGCGTGGCTGTCGGCATAACTGTTCGCCCCGGCACTGGCCTGCCGTTCATACCGTTGCGGGTAAACGGCTGCTTGGCACCGGCCGGCAATTCCTGAGCAGCGCTGGTGAGACCAGCTGCGGGGACAAGCAAGGCGAGGCTTAGAAATAAGATAGTGACGTGTTTCATGGTTATTCCCACCGTTTGAATTCGTTGAGTGGAAACCGCTAAATTGGCGACGATTGCCATCGCGGAAGAGAGTCCACTAACCCTCTCTGGATTATATCATCTCTTGTTTGTTGACGAGCAACTAACAGATCGCCCGTCGTGCGTCATTCCCGCGAAGGCGGAAATCCAGGTCTGTGAGGAGTGGATTTCCGCCTTCGCGGGAATGACGCACTTTGCCGGCGGAGTTAGTAGGTTGACGATATGATCATGAGAAAAGCGCAGCGGCTTTGGATGGTGAGCTCTCTGGGCCGCTGCGCTTTTTCTGTTGGATTGTCTGTCTGATACCCGAGCTTATCAGGGCTGCAATGGGCGCCAGCCGAATTGATAGTGCTATTCGGCCACCGGCGTCGGCGTCGGCGCACGCTTAGGCAGCGTCTTCAAGTAGCCGAAGCCAACCAATTGCTTGTGTTCCTCATCCCACAGGCGGAATTGGACCGATTTCAGACTGGAGCGTAACGTGATCGGCTCGACCTGGAACAGCTCGTTTTCTCTCCACGCCTTTTCCAGGTTGTAGTTGGGGATGCGCGGGCTGAGGTGGTGAATGTGGTGAAAGCCGATGTTGCCTGAGAACCACTGCAGCACCCGTGGCAGCTTGTAGAACGAACTGCCCAGCAAGGCTGCCTTGGTGTAGTCCCAATCCTGGTGGTGCTCCCAGTAAACGCCCTCAAACTGGTGCTGCACGTAGAACAGCCACACGCCCAACGATGTGCCCATCAACATCACGGGCAACAGCACGAGCAGGAAATTGCCGAGGCCGATGGTCAACGCCGCAGCCACAAAGACTATCAGCAGCGCCAGATCGGTCCAAAGGATGCTCATCACCTGACGGCGGCTGCGCTCCACGATGGGAAAGCGCTGGAAGATCAAGAAGCTCAGCCAGGCGCCGACGGTGAAGATGACGATCGGGTTGCGGTAGATGCGATAGGCTAGCCGCTTGCTTGCTGGCGCTTCCAGATACTCGTTGACCGTCATTGTCCAGATGTCGCCGGCCTCGCGGCGATCCAGGTCGCCGGCGGTGGCGTGATGCACGGCATGAGCGTGTCGCCAGCGGTAATACGGGGTGAAGGTGATGACGCCCGTGATTGCGCCCACGATGTCGTTGGCCTTGCGGTTCTTGAAGAACGAGCCATGGCCGCAGTCGTGGAAGATGATGAAGATGCGCATCATGAAGCCAGCCGCGGGGATGGCCAACAACAGGGTGAGCCAGTAGGAAACGCTTAAACTGAAGTACATCAGGATAAGCAAGGCGAAATAGGGCACGAACGATGTTAGAATCTGGCCAACGCTGTGCCGGATGTCGGGATTCTGGTACTGGGCGACGATCTGTCGCCAGTTGGAGTTGCCGCTCTGGGAGCGGCGCGTTTTGGTTGCTGCGGTCACAAGGCTACTCCTTTATGGATGGATTGGGAACACTTCGGGGTGAAATATCTGCATAACATGCGCTTCCTGCTCGGTGTCGACCGGACGCAGCGCATTGATCTCGGCTCGTAGCTGGTTGACTTGGTTGATGTTAGACCGTAGCGTAGTTCCAGGATGGCTCTACCAAATCATGTTACAGACTAAATAATGGCAGTTGCTTGCCCAAGCTGCGAGACATGTCAGGAGCTAGCTGTTCAATCTCGTGGATCGGAGCGTTGGCAAGCTCAGCCGGTTCGATCTTGTGCAGGCCACCGCCATACACACGGCCTTCGCTGATAAGCGCCTGTGGGGGCAACTGATTGAGCGCGGTCCAAATAGATCTTAGAAGCTGCGGATTCCGAGTCAACTCGACCGCGAGCGACGGCTTGGGGTAGAGCATGAGATACACATTTGGTGCAGTAGCCATCGTTCTATTCAGAATGAAGCGAAACGGGCGTCTCCTACCAGGAATCTGTCTGCCCATATATGTGCATAGCAGAGGGGCCGCTGGTCGACTCTCCTGAGCATACCACGGCGTTCGATGGGTCGCGAGATACCGCTGGTGAATGCTGCGCGCCTTGCCGATCTCCAGATACTGCCAAAGCGCTGGCTGCTCGACGCGCACGGTTTGTTCCGGCAACCTGCAGTTAAGAAGAAACAACTGCTGTTTCAGCTTGGGATTGCCATACTCATCGGCCAATACCTCATCGGTATCAAGATAGCGAGGGCTTGGGAGAATCGGAGTCAGAAATTCCCAAGGGAGATTGTAAGCGACAATCTGGTCTTTGCCAAGGATGAAGAAGTCGTTGGCGCCGGTAGCGATGCCCCGCTTGACATGAAACAGATCGCCAAGAGTCACGTTCAATGAAGTACTACCCGAAGATTTCTCAATGCTCTTGGATTTTGGAGCGACGATCCTGGTCCACTTTTGGGAGCTTGCAAGCTTGCTGACCGCAACCTGTTTTGTGGCTGTAGGAACACTGAGCGATCCACCGTAGGTAAAATCAACGACATGATCGATATTTGGTTGTTGATTCCTAAACCAAACCACAACGGAGGAAACTGTTGCGTCGTTAAATTGGACATCCTCGGCCTGGAAACGATGAATCCGTAATAGGGTTACCTTATCCAAAAGGTAGTGCTTGATTTGCCGGCCATAGTTAACATCCAGAAATTCGGACGGGATTAGCCAGGCAGCCAATCCGTCCTCCATCATCCATTGATGGCAAAGGAGCATGAAGTAGCAATACAGCCCGGCCAGTCCGTTCAACTGGGTGCCCGATGACTGGTGAGCCAGTTCCAGCAGACGATGCTTCTCTTTTGTTGGAATATGATGGTGCCTGACGTAAGGTGGATTGCAGACAATAAGGTTGTACTTTTCCTCCTCAAGCTCAGGTCGAGTCGCACGCGTAAAATCTGTTGTTCGTAAATCAAGTGCCGTACTCTTCCAAATTCGTTGCGCCTCGAGCCCGTAGTGGGGATCGATTTCAAACCCAGTCGCCAGCGCAACGCGATCCGATGGGAAAATACGCATCAACGCGGAGTAGAACGACCCAGTGCCAAAAGCGGGATCGAGAAAACGTACGGAAACTGTCTCGGGGAGTAAGTCGCGTACGTGAGCCAAGATATCAGTCGCGAGCGATGTCGGTGTGGCAAACTGGCCCAGGCGGTTGCGCTCCTCCTGAGTTTTCGCCGCGTCGAGCCGCGCTTGCCTCTCCAATCGCAAGGTTTCAATGTCGTGCAACTGCCTCATGGTCTGTGCGGCTGTCATTGGCTACAGGCCCAACTCCGCCAGATCATCGATCCGATGCTCCCATACCCAGTCGATGCCTTCAGCAGCTTCATAGCCAAGATAGGATGCATCGAAATATCCGCACAGAAACAAGATATATCGAATCTGCGTCCCGTAAGTTGACCGGAGCTGATTGATCTTGGTTGCTTCTTCTTTACGTCGTTTGTTAGGATTGGTGAAATCTCCTGCCGACTTGGCTTCCACCAATAAGGGAAGCTGATCGGTCACGGGCACCAATGGCATAATTGCGACATCAATCGAAATCATCACTCGTCGCACACCATCTCTTTGGTGAATCGGCGCGTTCACGTGAAAGGCAAAAGTGCCAGGTGGCATAGCCTGCAACTCGCCCCTCTCGTCGCCATCTAGGAGCCGATAGCCCTTCTCCTCCAGCCATAACCGAATGGAACCTATCTGTCGCTCTTCCTGAGCGTTTCGGATAATTGGATCAGCAGTCGCACCGCAAAGTCGATCTGCGACAACAGTTGCTGCTCGAAACACGTCCTGTTCAGCAGGAGATTGACCGGTACCAAGCCACGAAAAAATGTCTTTATCAACTAATCGCAAAACTATGCTTCCAACCTTATCAAGCTCGGCAGCGATTTCTTCGGCAGGCATCCGATTGGGTACTCTTCCCCGAATTTCCATGCTGCGAACAAGATTAGGCGAAACGCCAGCTAAACCGATCAGCCTGTCTCTCGCCAAAGGAGGCGCTGTGCACATGCGGAGCATCATGATTACAGTTGGATCATCAAGCAGCACCGCAGGTTCAATCCTCGTCAGGTTAGCGGTCTGCGCCAACGCTCTCATTACCTTGTCAGTTGCCTCTCCACGACTTGCGCGAAATGCCTTCGGCGCAAAACGCATGAACCATTCATTGTAGAAATCTACGGATCGGGCGATGTCAGCTTTCCAGAGATTGGGCTTGTTGGCGTTGACAGGCATACTCTATCCTCTCCGTCCGAACTCGCGTTCGAGCTGGGCGGTGCTGAGGACGAGCATGGTCGGCCGGCCGTGTGGGCAAGAGCCGGGGTTCTGGCAGGCTTCAAGCTGGCGCACCAGTTGCCGCATCTCCTCCAGCGACAGCACCTGGCCACCCTTGATCGCGGCACGTTTGCAGATCACAGCCGTCAGCGCGGCTTCACGGGTGTCGCCGACCAGATCGCGGCCGTCAGCGATTCCTTCCAGCACCTCCTCCAGGGCGCGCCGCGGATCGACCCGGGCGTACACTGCCGGCACGCTGCGCACCAGCCAGGTGTCGCTGCCGAACGGCTCCACGCCGAAGCCGGTTGCAGTCAACTCCTCGGCAAAGGCCGCCAACAGTCCGCCATGGACCGTGCCTGCTTCGAACACAATCGGCTCCAGCATCGCCTGCTGTGGCACACTGTGCGCCGCCTGCTGCGCCATCATTTGCTCGAAGAGGATACGCTCGTGGGCAGCGTGCTGGTCAACCAGATACATGCCCTCCGGCCCTTCGGCGACGATGAAGGTCGCTCCCATTTGACCAACAACCCGCAGCATGGGCAGGATATCAGCGGCTTGCTGCTCGAAGTTGCCGTCAGCGGCCGGCGCTGACTCGGAACTTGTAGCGCGCTGCGCAATGCCATTTTGCTCGGCCGGCACGGCAGCCAGCGCCGCGGCGGGCGATTCTTCATTGGCATGGGTGCTGTCGTCGCGCTGTGGCAGCGATGCCCAATCCGGCGCCGCAGGCGGGCTTGTCAGGTCCATTTGCTGTTGAAGCCCCTGGCCGGCTGCCAGCAATGCCTGACGGCGTTCCGCCCAGGCCGGCACGGCCCACGTTACTGCGTCAGGTCGAATCTCCGGCGCAGGCGCGTGCTCGGTCAGTGTAGCGACGATGGCTTTCTGGACGGCGCGAAAGACCCCACGCTCGTCCTGAAAACGTACTTCCGCCTTAGCCGGATGGACGTTAACATCCACCAGCGACGGGTCCATGTCGATCAACACGACAGCCACCGGATAACGCCCCACCATCAGCCGGTTGCGATACGCTTCGGTGACGGCAAATGTCAGCGCGCGATCCTGGATGTGGCGGCGGTTGAGAAACAGATCGATCTGGTTGCGGTTGGAGCGGCTCAGCGACGGCAGGCTGACGAAACCGGCCACCCGCGCCGCGTTACTTGATTCGCCGTGCTCGATGGCGACCATCTGGCGCGCCTTCTCCAGGCCGTAGACCTTGACCAGCACGTCCTCCAGCCGGCCGCTGCCGGTCGAGCGAAACACCAGGCGGCCGTCGGATGTCAGGCTGAAGCGCCGTTCCGGGAACGCCAGCGCGAAGTTGCGCACCGTTGCCGCGATATGGCTGGATTCGGTGGCCGGCTGGCGAAGAAACTTGAGCCGCGCCGGCACGTTGTAGAAGAGGTTCTCCACCACAATGGCCGTGCCCGGCGGCGCGCCCTTGGCCTCCTGACTGACCAGATGCCCACCGTCGACGCGGATCTGGGTGCCCACAGCCTCGTCTGCATGGCGTGTCAGCAACGTCACCTGGGCAACAGACGCGATGGACGCCAGCGCCTCGCCGCGAAAGCCCAGGGTTGCGATGTGTTCCAGGTCGTCGGACGAAGTGAGCTTGCTGGTGGCATGGCGCTCGAACGCCAGCGATGCCTCTGTTGTGGGAATGCCGATTCCGTCGTCCACGACGCGGATCAGCCGCCGGCCGCCTTCCCGCACGTCGATGCGGATCTCTGCGGCGCCGGCGTCCAGACTGTTCTCCACCAGTTCTTTGACTGCGGAAGCAGGCCGCTCGATGACCTCGCCAGCGGCGATGCGGCTGGCTACTTCCGGCGGCAGAACACGGATAGGCATGGCAGCATTGTAACACACGGCGGCGGGTTGGGGAATTCGGGAAGTGGGTGGCGGGAACTGGAGATTGGGTACGCAGCTCCGGCCCGGCGACAGGATAGCCCTATGTTTCCCAGAAGTTCGACTTTGCCGAAAAAGTCGAACTTCTGCCCAGCCCCCACTACCCATCATGACGCACTGCTCCATGGCATTTTGGCGAATTCGGGCAAGTCGTGTACAATCTTTTTGACGCACTGCGGCATAAACTTCCTGACTGAAACAATCGGCCGCTCCCAACGAACGACAATGCCAAGGATCACTGCAGATCTTCCCCGAAAACGCTTGTTGTCCGCACGCATTCGACCGGTGGGGCGGCAGCCCGCCTGCCGCGTAACCGGAACTGGCCCTTCCCTGACAACTGATACATCGTGGCCTCGTTGCGCCACGCGACCTCAATATAAGGAGACTCGTCGATGAAAGACATCGTAATCGTAGGCGGCGTTCGCACGCCGACCGGCACGCACGGCGGCGCGCTGCGCTCCCAGTCAGCCGTGGACCTGGGCACGCTGGCCTTCAAGACCCTGATCGAGCAAACGGGCGTCGATCCGGCGCTGTTCGACGACGTGGTGTTGGGCTGTGCGGCGCAACCCTCAGAGGCTGCCAACATCGGCCGGGTCGTGGCGCTTATGTCGGGCGTGCCGGAGCATGTGCCGGGCTACACCGTTCATCGCAACTGTGCCAGCGGCATGGAGGCCATCGTCAGCGCCTACCGCGCCATCGCCGCCGAGGAGGGTGACCTCTATCTGGCCGGCGGCGCCGAGAGCCTGAGCAACGTCCCCTACGCGGTCAAGGGCGCACGCTGGGGTCTCAAGCTGCGCCACAGCGAGTTTACCGACATGCTTTGGGAGGGCCTGACCGACCCGGTTTGCGGGCTGATTATGGGCGCCACGGCAGAGAACCTGGCCGAGCGCTACGAGATCAGCCGCGAGGAGCAGGATGAGTTCGCCGTCAACAGCCACAAGAAAGCCTTCCGCGCCCAGCGCATGGACAAGTTCAAGGACGAGATCGTGCCGGTGGAGATCGTCAAGCGCGTCGCCGGCCAGGAGGTCGCCCGCGAGTTGATCACCCAGGACGAGGGCGTCAACCCGACGCTGAGTACCCGCAAGGCGGCGCTCTACCCGGCCGTGTTCCGCAAGGGCGGCACGGTGACACCGGCCAACTCCTGTCCGCTCAACGATGCCGCGGCGGCGGTCATCGTAACCACCGCCGAGCGTGCCGCAGAGCTTGGATTGACCCCGCGCGCCCGTATCGTCAGCTACGCCTACGCGGGCGTCGATCCGGCCTACATGGGCATCGGCCCGGCGATTGCCATCCCCAAGGCGCTGGCCAGATCGGGCATCAGCTTCGACGACATCGGCGTCATCGAGCTCAACGAGGCGTTTGCCGCCCAGGCTATGGCGGTCGGCATGGAGATGGAGCGCCAGGGCTACAACTGGGACTGGAGCAAGGTCAACCCGCTGGGCGGCGGCATTGCGCTGGGCCATCCCATCGGCGCGACGGCCGTCAAGCTGACGGTGACGATCATGGGCGAGATGGAGCGCGAGCATCATCGCTACGGCCTGGTGACCATGTGCGTCGGCGGCGGCCAGGGCGGCGCGATGATCCTGGAGAATCTGAGCAACGGGCAGTAGTCAGTGATCGGTGATCAGTAATCAGTGACCGGTCAACCCCGGTATCCAACCACTGACCACTGGTTACCGTTTAGCGATCACCGATTACCAGTAGATATCGAAGAGGTTGTCATATGTACATTTTCAAGGCGGGCGTCGTCGGCGCCGGATTTATGGGGGCGGAGATCGCGCAGGTGGTCAGCTTTGCCGGGCTGCCGGTGGTGGTCAAGGACATCGACCAGGCGCTGCTGGACAAGGCCGAAGCCCACATTCGCGAGATCTTCCAGGGCCGGGTCGATAAGGGCAAGATGAGCCAGGCTGAGCTGCTGGACAAGATGGACCTGATCGAGTTTACCCTGGACTACGCCGACTTCGAGGACGTGGATATCGTCATCGAGGCGGTGCCGGAGGTGATGAAGCTCAAGCAGGCGGTGTTCGGCGAGCTGGACAAGGTCTGCCACGACGGCGCCATCTTCGCCTCCAACACCTCGGCGCTCTCCATCGAGGAGATGGGGGCTGTCACCGACCGGCCCGGCAAGGTCGTGGGTATGCACTTCTTCAGCCCGGCCCACGTCATGAAGCTGGTCGAGGTGGTGCGCAGCCCGTCGTCCAGCGAGGACACGGTGCAGACGGTGGTGCAGTTCGCCCAGGACCTGCGCAAGATCCCGGTGGTCGTCAAGGAATGCCCCGGCTTCCTGGTGAACCGCCTGCTGGCCCCCTATCTGGGCGAGGCGATGTTTGCCCTGCAAGAGGGCGCGGCTTCAGCCGAAGAGATCGACGAGGCGATGGTGGAGTTCGGCATGCCAATGGGACCGTTCACGCTGCTGGACTTCATGGGGCTGGACGTCAGCCTGCACGCGGGCGAGTACATGGCCAGCCAGTACGGCCAGCGTTTCGCGTCGCCGCAGATCCTCCAGATGCTGGTGGATGCCGGCCGGCTGGGCGAGAAAAGCGGCGCCGGGTTCTACGGCTACGAGGACCAGACCGATGAGCCAGTGAAGGAGATGATCGCCCAGATCCAGGCCAGCGGTATTCCCGTGGGCGAGTTCTCCGTGGAGCGGCTGGTCTTTCCCATGATCAACGAGGCAACCCGCATCGCCGAGGAAGAGATCGCGTCGATCCCCGACATCGACATGGCCATGGTCGCCGGCACCGGCATGTCCTACGACGGCGAGCGCATGGGCCCGCTGGGCATCGCCGACGAGTTTGGCCTCGACGTGGTGCTGGCCGGCCTGCAGCGGATGGAGGCCGAGCCGTGGGGCGGTGTGCGCTTCCATCCGGCCGATCTGCTGGTTGCCAAGGTTGAGGCCGGCGAGCTGGGCAAGGCGTCCGGCCGCGGCTTCCACGAATACGCCGAAGAGATGCTTGATTTCCTATCGTAACCGAGCGACCGCAGACTTCGGAAATCGCCGTAGCCATCACGATGGCCGATCGCAGCGACGTACCGCAACAACTTCCCAACCGGCGATTTCCGAAGTCTCCGGTGACTACCAAACTTATTAAGGAGATATAGACATGGCAGAGTATCAGAACCTGAAGTACGGTGTGCAGGACCGCGTCGCGGTGATCATGCTGAACCACCCACCGGTCAACGCCTTCAATGGAGCCACCATGAGCGACCTGGAGGGCGCCTTCGACGATGCCACCGCCAATCCGGATGTTAAGGTGATCATCGTCACCGGCGCGGGCCAGTACGCGTTTGTGGCCGGCGCGGACCTGAACGAGGTCAAGGGGCTGGCGGCCGACCCGTCCGCGGCCCACTCCTTCATCGAAAAGGGCCAGCAGGTCTTCGGCAAGATCGAAGCCAGCCGCAAGCCGGTCATCGCGGCCATCAACGCGGCTGCGGCCGGCGGCGGGCTGGAGCTGGCGCTGGCCTGCCACATGCGCATCGCGGCTGACAACGCCCGCTTTGGTCTGCCTGAGATCACGCTGGGCATCATCCCCGGCTGGGGCGGCACCCAGCGCCTGGTGAAGGCCGTCGGCCGCGCCAAGGCCACCGAGATGATCCTGACCGGCGAGCTGATCACGGCACAGGAAGCCTTCCGCGCCGGGCTGGTCAACAAGGTCGTTCCGGCCAACGCGGTGGTGCGAGAGGCCATGAGCCTGGCCAAGAAGATCGCCAGCATGGGCGCGCTGGCCATTGCAGCCGCGCTGGAGTCCATCGACGCCGGCGT
The DNA here is from genome assembly GCA_020634555.1 of Caldilineae bacterium. GTDB lineage: Bacteria > Chloroflexota > Anaerolineae > JAAEKA01 > JAAEKA01 > JACKBK01. The sequence continues at coordinate 167 of JACKBK010000027.1, read as the reverse complement.
ACAGATGTCGATGCGCGATGGCCTGGCGCAGGAGATGACCAGCTTCACCGGACTGGTGGAGACCAACGATGCCCGCGAGGGCGTGATGGCCTTCCTGGAAAAGCGCAAGCCGCAGTTCTCGGACAACTAACACTACAACGAGACTTCGATACTGCGGCACCTGAACG
>JACKBK010000026.1 GCA_020634555.1 Caldilineae bacterium | reverse complement strand
GACCAACTGCACGCACGCAACCTGCTGGGAAAGGAACAATCCCATGGCACCCACAAACACCTATTCAAGTAAGTCCACAACCGCCGGCGACGCGGCGGTAGGGGGGCTTTTCCACGGGCTGGTCGCCGGGCTGGCCATGGCGGCCTATATCGTGTTGGTTGGTCTGCTGCAAGGCATTGGCCCGGTGATGATTTGGACACGGCTGGGAGGTGCGCTGGAAAACCCGGTGTCCGGTTTGTTGGCGCATCTGGCCGTCAGTGGTGTCTATGGCGTGATCTGGGGGCTGATTTGGTGGCCGATCCACCGCAGGCTCCCCCAACTGCCCGCCTGGCTTGGCGGGCTGGTCTATGGCCTGCTTCTGCTGGTGATCGCCCAGGCGGCGGTGGCGGCTCTTAACCCGCTGCTGATGGATATTGGCCTGGCGCATCGGGCTGTCGCGCATCTGGTCTACGGTCTGGTGCTTGGCCTGTTGACAGCGCGCAGCCAGGCGTCACAAAATTGAGGTGCTGGATATTCGGAGTTGACTTGACCGTGTACAGAGTTTGGATTATCATCGCCCCATGAATTCTCCGACCACTTCGAACCGGCGCATCTCGGCGCTGTGGCTGCTGCTGGCGCTGGTTCTGGCGCTGAGCATTGGCACGCTGATTTTGTACATCGTCAACCTGAACACCATGGTCCCTGCTTCCTGGGGCACGTCTGCCGGCACGCGCGCGAATCTGCCCGCGCTCATCAACATATTTCTGATTGGGGTCGCGGTACCGCTGCTGACGACCGCGCTGGGCGTGATCATCGTCAGCCGCCATGAGCGCAACCGCGTTGGCCGGTTGATGATTCTCCTCGGCATGCTCTATTTGTTGATCCCGGCGTTCAGTGAGCTGACCGTCTACATGAACCTGACTGCTGCGGCGCCGTTGGCCGGCGGTCAGATCGTCGCGTGGATGAGCAACTGGATTTGGATCATTGTGTATGCAATACTGGTCCTGCTGATGGCAGTTTTTCCCACCGGACACTTTCTGAGCCGTAATTGGGCGATTGCAATCGGCGTTCCCTTGGTGATCTTCACCGGTTGTTTGTTGATAGCGGCTGCTGTTGAACAGCCCATGACTTCTGCCTACCAAGTCGCTAACCCGTTCGTCACTCGCCATCCGGAGGTGCTGTACAACGCTCTGTTTGCCTTCGGCGTGCCGATGATGCCGTTCATGTTACTGATGGTCCTGGGTGAGGTCGCAGCGCGCTACCGTCGTTCGGGACCGGTCGAGAAGCAACAGATCAAATGGTTGCTGGTCGGATTGGCTGCCACCGCGCTGCTGGTGGTGCTGGGATTGGCGCTGGCGTTCGCGGCTGATATACCGTTCGGCGCGTTGCTGGTCAACACTGCCCCGATTCTGCCGGTGCTGGCAATTGGCTTTGCCATGCTGCGCTACCGGCTGTACGACATCGACCTGGTGCTGCGGCGCACGGTCAGCTATGCGCTGCTCACGGCGGTGTTGCTGCTGGTTTACTTCGGCAGCATTACGTTGCTGACCAGCCTCTTCTCACGAGCGACCGGCCAGCAGTCGGCGTTGGCGATTGTGATCTCGACGTTATTGATCGCCGCATTGTTCAACCCGTTGCGCCGCCGGGTTCAGCGCTGGATTGACCAGCGCTTCTTCCGCAGCAGCTACGACGCGCAAACGGTGTTAGCTGAGTTTGCCCTGGTGGCGCGCGACGAGACTGATCTGGATGCGCTGACATCGGAGTTGGTTCGCGTAGTACAGAGGACTATGCAGCCAGAGCATATCAGCATCTGGCTGCGCAAGCACTGATCCTCGGCTGCTGGTGGGTACGAGTTGATTGACATCATCTTTGTCGCTTCGCAACGGGTTTGCCGTTGAACGGGTTAGCGGCGATAATTGCCGCACATCCCGTGACCCAGGACACCTCATGAATACGACAATCCCCGAGCAGGCATCAAGTGATGCCCACTTCGTGACTGCCCGCCCTTATCCGCCGAGCTGGATCGACCGCCTCCTGCGATGGATGCGAAGCCTTCCCGTGCCGGTTCCGGTCGTGTTGATCGGCATCTGGGTCGCTCTTGTCGCAACGGTACACTTAACGGTCTGGCACGAAGGAATTCTGCCGCGATGGCAGATTGACCAGCGCGTGCTGTTGATCAACACGTGGATCCCCTATAGTCTGGGGCTTATCTACTACCTGGAAAAGACCGCGGGCGACGCTGTAGCAGCGTTTCGACCGGCCTTGAACCTGGCGGACGACGCATTCTCCAATCTCCGCTACGAGTTTACCGTTTTACCATGGCGCGGCACGTTGATCGGCACCATACTCGGGATGCTGTTAGCGTTGTTTTCGGTTCGTGCGTTCCCGGAGGTAGCCAGCCCATTCATGGATACCCGCCTCGCGGCCTTCGTCAACACGACGCTCAGCATGTTTGGTTCGGCGTTTATCTTCGCCGCGATCTACCTGACGTATCGCCAACTGCGGCTGATCCGCCAGACCTATGCCCGGGCAGAGCGACTGGATCTTTTTCGCTCCGGCGAGCTCTATGCGTTTTCGGCGCTGACCCTGCGCATGGGCATTGGCTGGCTCATCGTCGTGTATGCCGGTGTGCTGTTCTTCCCGGCGCTGGTGCGCAACATTCCCTGGACCATGACGACCAGCCTGGTTCTGGCAGTCGTTGCCGTTTCGTTCGTCACGACCCTGTTCGACATCCACAGGCGCATCGGCGCGGTCAAGGAAGACTATCTGACCGAGATCAACGGCCGCTTGCAGGCCGCGTTTGCCGAGTTGCATCGACGGATCGACGCGGAGGAAGTCGGCGCGCTGGCTCCGTTGCGTGAGGTGATGGATGCTTTGCTGGTCGAGCGCGGCGTGGTCGAGAAGCTGCCCACGTGGCCGTGGCAATCAGGGACTCTGGCTGGTTTTATGGCCGCAGTCCTCTTGCCACTCATTGTCTGGGGCGTGCAACTGTTGGTGCAGCAGGTGTTCGGCCTCTAGGAATCCGTTTGAAGAAGGAGGAGCATGATGGACAGATACGACGAAGTGGATATGTATTCCGGGCTGGCGGCCATGCACTGGTCGGCTTACGACGATCCTTCGTGGGATCACGACTTCTACAAGCAGGTGGTCGAGCAGGCCGGCGGGCTGGCGCTGGACGTTGCCTGCGGCGCGGGCAGGCTGATGCGCCGCTACCTGAAGGACGGACTGGCCGTCGAGGGTGTGGATAGCTCGGCTGACATGCTGGCGGTCTGCCGGCAAAGGGCTGAGGCCGAAGGGCTATCCCCGGTGCTGTACTGCCAGCCGATGCAGGAACTGGACCTGCCGAAACGCTACGACTGCATCTACGTGCCGTGCGGAAGCTGGACGTGCGTGGTCGGTCGCGACAACGCCCAGGAGGCGCTGCGGCGGTTTTACGAGCACCTGCGGCCCGGCGGCGTGCTGGCGTTCAACGTCTACTGGGGCGACTGGGGCGACTATGACTACAGCAACCCGGAGAAGGAGCGCGTGTATCCCGGCGAGTGGAAACCGCACGTTGTGAAAGAGTTGGGCGGCGAGCGGCGGCTGGTGGTGGATCGCCGCACCACCGGCGTCGATCCGGTGGAGCAGTTGAGCTGTGAAGAGCGCCGCTATCGGCTGATGGACGGCGAGACGCTGCTCGGCGAGGAGGTCCACGCCGGCCAGAACCACTGGTACTTCAAGGCTGAGGTCGTCACGATGCTGCAATTGGCCGGCTTTGCGGACATCGAGGTTACCGGCGACTACACCGGCATTCCCTTCGGCGCAGAACACACCGACGCGATTGTCTTCGTCTGCCGCAAGCCTGGAGGAGTATCCCGTGCTTCAGGGTAAGCGGGTCGTTCTGCGCGCGATTCGGCGGGATGACCTGCCGCGGCTGAACCAGTTCAACAACGACGTGGCGGTCGAGCTGGCCGGCGGCGGCGACCCGCCGATACCACAGTCGCTGGAGCGTCTGGAAGCCGAGTTCGACTCGTCGGCCGGCAACGGCGGGCGCGATGGAACAAGCTTTGCCATCGTGGTCGATGGCGTGTTCATCGGCCAGTGCGCGCTGTTCAACCATCACCCGGTGGCGCGGCGTATGGAGTTGGGGATCACCATCGGCGACCAGGCGTACTGGGGCCAGGGCTACGGCCGCGAGGCTGTGCAACTGTTGGTGGACTACGGTTTTCGCCACCATAACCTGAACAAGGTATGGTTGGAGGTGCACGCCCGCAACGAGCGCGCCATACGCGCCTATCGCGCCTGTGGCTTTGTCGAGGAAGGCCGGCTGCGCCAGCACGTCTGGAGCGATGGCAGCTACGACGAACTGGTTTTGATGGGACTATTGCGTCAGGATTGGCAGACGGGAGCAGTCGGTGCAAACGGTACAGTCTGAATCGACGGTGGATGCGCGTAGCGGGACGCCGTTGGTCGCCCAGATCGTTTGGGTGGTGCTGGTTTCGGTCTATGGATTGGTGTTTCTGGCCGCGCTGCCGCATCTGGCGCGGGCGATGAGGCAGGCGTGCAGCGCCGCGCCCTGTTCCGTCTTCGCGCTGCGGGTGGAGGATCTGCCTGAACTTGCCGCCGCCGGGCTGACGGTTGCGCAATACGCGGCCTTCCAGGTGATGGTCGAGGCGATGCTGGGCATCGTCTGCGCGGCGATGGCGTTGGTTGTGTTCTGGCGCGCCCGCCATGAATGGATCGGCCTGCTGACGTCGTTTACCCTGGTGGCCTTCTGGCTGAGCTACATGTCAAACGGCGCGCCGCTGTTGGCGCAAAGTTCCCTGGTCGCCGCGCGGCTGGTCACGTTGCTGGGGACGATTGGTGCGCTGTCCTTCGCCGCGCTGCTGCTGGTGTTCCCCAACGGCCGGTTTGTTCCCCGCTGGACGCGCTACTTGTTGCTTCTACTGGTGGTGCTGGCGGCGATTGAGCAGGTCATCGTGGCCGCCGGTTTTGGGCTGGAGATGGGAACCTACAGTGGCGCATTCCTGGTTATCCTTCTCGTGGTTTACTTCGTGGCGATCGGCGCACAGGTGTACCGCTACCGTCGCGTTTCGGATCCGTTGCAGCGCCAGCAGACCAAGTGGGTGGTGTTGGGGATGGCCGGCACGGTGCTGGCGATGCTGGCCTACTTCGTGCTGTTCGAGCCGGTTGCGCTGGCTTTGCAGCCGGGCTGGTTGAAGTTCAGGATTGTAGCAACGGTTGTTATGCTGGCGATGATCCTGCTGGTGCCGCTGACGCTGGCCTTCGCGATCCTGCGCTACCGGCTGTGGGACATCGACGTCATCGTGCGGCGCACGCTGGTCTATGCCGCGCTGACGGTCTTGCTGGCCCTGGTCTACTTCGGCAGCGTGACCTTGCTGACTGCGCTGTTTTCCAGCATCACCGGCCAGCAGTCGGCGCTGGCCATCGTCGTATCGACCCTGTTGATCGCTGCGCTGTTCAGCCCTCTGCGCCGGCGGGTTCAGAACTGGATCGACCGCCGCTTCTTTCGCAAGAAATACGACGCCCAGCAGGTGCTGGCGCAGTTCGCCGTCGCCGCACGCGACGAAACTGACCTGGATGCGCTGACGGCCGAGCTGGCCCAGGTGATCCAGGAAACGCTGCAGCCGGAACACGTAAGCGTCTGGCTGAGAGACCACACCCCCAATGAAATTGTCAGGAACGAAGTGTGAATCTATGGCAGGATTTCTGATGGAGCTACAACTGTCAAGACGGGCACGCGTTCGAAATGCCGTTCGTTTAGTGTGAGCAGAGGCAACTCGTGCTCCTGGCAGATGGCGGCTATCATTACATCCTTGATGCCGATATCCTGGTTGCGTCGAATGAGGTAGTCATGAAGCTCAGCCGCACGGCGAGCGCTGGCAAAGTCAAACGAAATCGATTGCATCATCCCCAACAAAGCATCTTCACCGATTTGACTACGAGTTCGTGCTACCCCAAAGAGCAATTCATAGGCCGTAATCGCTGTAACATAGCAATCAACGGTTCGCACGGCATGTTCTACAGCGCTGGCGCCTGGATCGCGGCCCTTGAGGTACGCGATCAATGGACCGGTATCTATGCAGAGGCGGGTGTGTTCCACGCTGTCCATCCCTGTTCCAGTTCTTCGATGGCTTGGTCAAAGGCATCATCGTCCGCCAGCGTTCCACGAAGTTTTAGAAATGCCTCCAATCGAGCGACCTTTAATGTCTGGCCATCGATAATGGCTTTGACGGCATCTCCCTCCTTTAGACTTAGGAGGGTAAGCAGATCCTCCGGCAGGAAGATGGTATCGTCGCGCGTGCTCTTTGCTACAACAGTCATCGCATAACTCCAGGTAATCAGTGTATCCTCATTTTAGCTCCAAGGGCGTTTATGTGCAAGCAGTTTACCATCTATTCTCGTCAGTATCAATGAGTGATCCCAGGAGAAACCAATGACCGAACTCACCACCCAGGAACGATTCAAGCGCGGCGCGGCCGATGCCGGCCGTTACTTCGACTTCATGGCCCAGTTCGTGGACTTCCAGCCCGAACACGCCGAAGCCATCCGCGCGACCCGTTTTATCGTCGAGAAACATATCCCTGCCATCGTGGCTGATTTTTACGCCCAGCTTCTCAGCTTCCCGGCGACGCGCAAGCACTTCCAGCGCAAGGACGGGTCCATCGATCAGGATTACTTGCGGTTGCGGATGCAGCACCAAGCCACCTTCTGGCGGCGCACGGCATCAGCGGTGTTCGACGAGGACTACGCCCGCTTTGTGGACTACGTGGGACGCGCCCACACCTCTCAGGGTGCCGACGCGAGCATCTACATTCCCGAGCGCTACGTCATGGGCATGGTGGGGTTCGTGCAGCAGCGCATCGGCCAGGCGCTGGACGCGGAGCTGCACAGCGTCGATCCCGATCTGGCGTTTCGCGCCATGCGCGGCTGGAACGCGCTGTTGATGGTGCTGCTGGAACTGCTGTCGCGTGTCTACGGCGAGGGTCGCGAGGCCGAGACCTACCAGGCGCCCGAGGACATCAACGAGGCGCCGATCCAACGGCTGGCGCTGGAGACCTACGAGCGCAGCCTGGGTATGGCACGCTCAGTGGAGGTCCGCGAGGTTCTGGCCGGCACCGTCGATGAGTTCAAGGACAGCGGGCGCAAGGTGATAGATGCCGAGGGGCTGTCTATCGGCGTTTTTCTGGTGGACGGCAAATGGCACGCCTTGCAGAATAGTTGTCTCCACCGCGGCGGGCCGGTGTGCAAGGGGACGTTGGAAGGCGGCGTGTTGACCTGTCCCTGGCATGGCTACCAGTACAAGCTGCACACCGGCGAGCTGCTGCTGGACCCCGATGCAAAACTGCCGCGCTACGAGGTCGAGGTGCGCGGCGACAAAGTCTATCTAAGCATCCCCGTGCTGGTGCGCGACGAAGTAGACATCTCGCTGGCCGACCTGTTTGCTGAAGCAGACGTACATCCGGCCGCCGAGTCTGTCCTGCCGCGCACACTGGCAGCCAACGAGTTCCGCGTCGCTGACCTGCAGCCGGGGCAGGCCATGGCGCTGACTGTGGACAATGCCACCGTCGCCGTATACAACGTGGATGGCACGTTCTACGCCACGCAGGACGAGTGTACCCACGTTGACGGTCCGCTGAGCGAAGGCGACATGGAAGGATCGACGATCATTTGCCCGTGGCACGCCTCCTGCTTCGACGTCACCACCGGTGCGGTGCTGAAAGGCCCGGCGCGCGAGCCGCTGAAAACGTACAAGGTGGTTGTGGATGGCGACGTGGCCAGCGTTGAAATGTAGGATAGGGCCATGTGTCCGTTCGTGGATCCCGGAACGCCCACAAGGGGCTATGCTACGACATGGATACCGCGATTGGACGTAGGAAAACCAGCCTACTAACTTACTAATCCACCAATTTACCCATGACCAATCTACCATCCTTCGACCTCATCGTTATCGGCGGTGGACCGGCCGGCGCGACTGCTGCGCTGCGCGGCCGCGAGCTGGGCGCGTCGGTCGCGTTGATCGAGCGCGGCGCGATGGGCGGTACCTGCACCAACGACGGCTGCGTGCCGACGCGGGTGATGGCCCGCGCGGCGCGGCTGATGAGCAATGCCGGCCAGTACGCCGACTACGGAATGACCGTCCCGCGACCGGAGCTGGACTTCCGCGCGTTGCTGGCGCGCACCCAGGCCATCGTCTACGACATCCATGAGAAGAAGCAACTCATCGCACACCTCGAATCGTCGGGTGCGCAGGTCTTCGCCGGCGTCGGCGAGGCGCGCTTCGTCGATCCGCACACCGTCCAGGTTCCCGATGGCCGCCGTTTCCGCGGCGAGAAGTTCATCCTGGCGGCCGGCGGACGGGCGCGGCGCCTGGACTTTCCCGGCGAGGAGCTGGCGCTGACTCATAGCGACATCTGGCGGCTGCATGACTTGCCACGTTCGCTTGCTATCGTCGGTGGAGCGGCGACCGGCTGCCAGCTCGCCACCATCTTCAACGCGTTTGCCGCCCGGGTGACGGTGCTGGACATCGCGCCGCGCATCCTGACCGTCGAGGACGACCTCGTGTCGCAGACCATGGCCGAAACGTTCGCCCGGCGCGGCATCGACATAATCACAGGGATCGGCGGGATCGAACGCATCGAACGGACAAGCGGCGGGCTGGCGCTTGTGTACAAATCCGGCAGCGGGACGGAAACCCTGGCGGCTGAAGCTGTAGTGCTGTCCACCGGCTGGTTGGGTAACCTGGATGGGCTAAACTTGGCCGCGGTCGGGGTGGAAACCAACGGTCGCTACGTCATCACCGATGACACGTGTCGCACCTCCGCGCCGCACATCTACGCCGCCGGCGACATCGACGGGCGCATGATGCTGGTACAGAGCGCCGGCTACGAGGCGCGCATCGCGGTTGAGAACGCGCTGCTGGACGGCGACGCCCGCCGCGAGCACCAGATTGTGCCGCATGGCGGGTTCACGCAGCCGGAGTATGCCAGTGTGGGACTGACTGAAGAGCAGGCGCGCCAGGATCGCAGCGTCGCCGTGGCTGTCGTATCCTATGCCGACATGGATCGGGCGGTGATCGATGGCCGCACCGAGGGCTTCTGCAAGCTGATCGTGGACAGCGAGACGCACCGCATGGTTGGCGCGCATGTGATCGGCGAGCAGGCGCTGGAGATCGTACACATCGTCGCGGCCGGCATGGCTGCCAGCATGTGGGTGGAGCAACTGGCTGAGCTGCAGATCGCCTATCCGACCTTTACCGCGATCCTGGGGCTGGCCGCGCGGCGCATCGTGGCGGAACTGGGCGTCATGCCGTTGACGCCGGAGTGGCGCTCGCTGGGCCGTGCGCCTGGAGAATGGGAGCAGCGGGCCGGGGTGTTGGGTCAAAGCGCTGGATAGCCAGGCTGATTTTCCTGTCAGAGGCTGATTTCAATCATCGTTCAGATGTCGCACTATCGAAGTCTTGTTGTTGAAGTACCTGCAATTGCAAGGAGAACCATGCAAAGCCACGTAATCACCAGCATCGACCAGGTTACCCCTGAATGGCTCACGGCCATTCTCCATCGTAGTGGCGGCGCGTTGACGAGCGGTGCGGTGGCCGCGTTCGACGTGTCCGCGGGGCGCGGCAACTGGTCTACCAGTGGTACGCTGCAGATGCGCTATTCCGCGGATGCCGCGGGCGAGCAGCCGGAGCGGCTGTTCCTTAAAATGGTCAATACTGACCTGGACGACGACGAGTTCTTCGGGCCATCCGAGGTGCATTACTACACCCGCGACTACCTAGACGTGCCCGACGCGCCGCTGCTGCGCTGCTACGACGGCCAGTACTCATCGGCGTTGCAGCGCTATCACCTGCTGCTGGATGATGTCTCATCTACCCACGTTACGGCGCTCGACAAAGAACCGACGCTCGAATATGGTCTGGTGCTGGCGGAGGGACTGGCCACGCTGCACGCCCGCTGGTGGGGAGAGCAGGCGCTGGCGGAGGCTGGCGCGCCGATCCATGACGCGGCCCACATCCGGCGCTTTGTCGCGGTCGCCGAGCCTGGTGTGGACAACATCGTTGAATACTTTCCGGACCAGCTTAAGCCACACTGGCCGGAATTGATGCAGGCGCTGTTCACCCGGCACTTGCAGGCGCTGATTGTCCGCGCACAAGACCTCGATGGCTTTGCCCTGATTCACGGCGATGCGAACTGCACCAACATCATGGTGCCGCGCGAGGGCCACCGTCCGGTGTACATCATCGACCGCCAGCCCTTCGACTGGAGCCTGACGACCTGGCTGGGCGTCTATGACCTGGCCTATGCCTTGGTGGTGGACTTGCCCATCGAGCTACGCCGGCGGTGGGAGATCCAGATCCTGGAGCACTACCACGCTCGCCTGATCGAGAGAGGTGTACGGGGCTATTCCTGGGAGCGGTTGTTCGACGATTACCGGCTTTGCGCCTCCATGGGCGTCTATATCGCGACCGAGTGGTGCCGCGGCGGCCCACATTTGAGCATGGCGCATATCTGGATGCCGATGCTGCAACGCTCCCTCACCGCCTGCGACGACCTGGAGTGCAGCGCTCTCTGGCCCGACTGAACGCCACTCAATCGAACCATGTCAGCGTGTGGCTGCGTGATACAAAAAGCCCGAATGGCGGACGAGGCCTTTCGGGCTGGAATACGAAGTAGCGGTTAACGTGTCCAAGCAGCAAGGTAACTACCGGTCGTATGGGCGTTGTGTTGGGTGAGAAGACCAGCCGTGAATACCTGGACCTGGAGCCAGGCCAGGTACAGCAGGCCGGCCTAGGAAAGCTGGCGGGGAGAAGTCCATAGTTAGCCGCAAGGCGGGGCAGCTTTACGTTTAACCGATTCGTAACGGTGTTCGTAACGATTGGCGGACGGTTGGGTGATATTGTATGGCAAAGGAGATCGACAATGACTACTACAGCTTCGAACTCATCAGCGGGCGTGTATGATCGGGGCCGCGAGGCGGCCGGTCCGCGGGGCAGCGTTGTACTTGGCAACACCTGGCAGTTGCAGCACGATCCGCTGGCTTTTTTGATGAGCACGGCAGCCCGATACGGCGATGTGGCCCGCTACCGGTTGGGCAACGTGACCTTCTACCAGATCAACCACCCGGACGGCGTGCAACGGATCCTCCAGGACAACCGCCATAACTACCTCAAAGGCGATCTGTTTGACATCATCCGCATGGTGGGCGGCGACGGCCTGTTCACAAGCGAAGGCGACCTGTGGCTGCGCCAGCGGCGGCTGATGCAGCCGACCTTTCACCGGCGGCGCATCGACGGCTTTGGCGGGGTGATGACCCGGCGCACGCTGGAGATGCTGGCGCGCTGGGAGGTACGCGGCGACCGAGAAAGGCCCCTGGACGTTGCTGAGGAGTTGACCGGACTGACGATGGCGATCATCAGCGAGACGATGTTTGGCAACCGGCTGGACGAGGATACGCACGCCGTCAGCCAGGCGATCACGGTGCTGTTGTCCGACATCAACTTCCGTTTCATGATCCCGTTCTACCCGTCGCTGCGTTGGCCTACGCTACGCAACCGGCGCACGCTGGCCGCCATGGGAACCGTCGATGACGTGGTGCTGGGTATTATCGAGCGCCGGCGTGCGGCTGAGGCGACCGGTGAACCGGAACACGACGACCTGCTGGCGATGTTGATGGAGGCACGTGACGCGGACACTGGCGAGGGCATGTCCGACAAGCAGCTGCGCGACGAGGTGGTCACGATCTTTGTGGCGGGACACGAGACGACCGCGGTGGCGCTGACCTGGGCGTTCTACCTGTTGGCGCGACATCCGCAGGCAGAGGCAATGCTGCACGCCGAGCTGTCTGAGGTGCTGGGCGGCCGCGCCCCTGAGATCAGCGATGTCGCCAACTTGCGTTACACGCGCATGGTCATCGACGAGACGTTGCGGCTTTACCCGCCGGCGTGGATCACCAACCGCCAGGCGGTGGCCGAGGACGTGATCTGCGGTTATCGCATCCCGGCCGGCGCGGCGGTCGCCGTCAGCCCCTACGTCATGCATCACCTGCCGGCCTGGTGGCATGAGCCGTACCGCTTCAACCCGGAGCGGTTCGATCCCGACATGGCGCACGACCGGCCGCGCTTTGCCTACATGCCCTTCGGCGGCGGGCCGCACCAGTGCATTGGCAACACCTTTGCGCTGATGGAGGCGACGCTGATCCTGGCAACGGTGGCGCAAAGTTACCAATTGCAGCTTCCGGCCGGAGTTACTGTCAGGCCGAGGCCGGAGACGACCTTGCGTCCGGACGGCGGGCTGCCGATGCTGCTTCAGCCGCGGAGCGCAAATCAAAGGTAAGGGATGCATGAGTATTTCGAAACGGGAAAGCTGGTTTGGACGTCTCGCCTGGGTGCTGGCCCTGCTGGTCGTGGTGGTCGCGTTGGGGCAGTTGCCGCTCACCGTGCAACAAAATCCTCCGGTATCGCTGGGCGCCTGGGCGTCCGACCTTGCCTGGGGAGTGGCAATACCGTCGTTGTACGCCGTTTTGGCGGCGCTGATCATCAACCGCCAGCCCGGCAATCGGGTCGGCTGGCTGATGCTATTGGTCGGGCTTGCAGCTATTATACCGACAGCGACCATTCTTGGAACGATACCTGAACCGTCAACATTCACACCTGGCATATGGCTACTGGCGGCCGTGGACAACTGGTCCTGGGTGCCGCTTATCTTCGCGATCTTTCTGATCCCTCTGCACTTTCCCACTGGACGGCCGCCGACCCCGCGCTGGCGATGGGTGAACTGGCTGGCCGTAGGCATGGCCGTGTTCTTTATTGCCCTGATCTCTCTCGTCACACCGCTTGGCCCCTTCGACGAATCCTGGATGTTGCCCAACCCGGTTGGGTTCATCCCTTTGGAATGGGTCAATGGACCGTTTCTGATAGTTTGGGGCATCGGCCTGGTCACTGTGGTCGGGGCCAGCGTCGTCTCGCTGTTTGTACGCTTCCGTCGCGGTTCAGCCGTCGAGCGGGAGCAAATCAAGTGGCTGCTCTTCGCCGGCGCATTTTTGGTGGTAGCCTACGCGTTGACGTTCTACCTGACGTCTCCCGATGCCACCAGCGACGCCTGGGGCAATCTGCTGCTTACTGTCGCGATTCTCGCCTTACCGGTCGCCATCGCGATCGCAATCCTGCGCTACCGGCTCTACGACATTGACGTCATTATCCGCAAGACACTGGTCTACGCGGCGTTGACGGTGTTGTTGGCGCTGGTGTACTTCGGCAGCGTGATCCTGCTTCAGGGGGTGCTGGGCACACTGACGGGCATTGAGCGTTCCCCGCTGGCAGTCGTAGTCTCGACGTTGATCATCGCAGCGCTGTTCACGCCGTTGCGCCGGCGCATTCAGGACTGGATCGATCGTCGATTCTTCCGCAAGAAGTACGACGCCCAGCAGGTGCTGGCGCAGTTCGCCCTCACCGCTCGCGATGAGACCGACCTCGACGCGCTGACGGCGGAGCTGGTGCGCGTCGTGCAGGAGACGATGCAGCCGGAGCAAGTAAGCGTGTGGCTGCGAGATATGAACAGTCCGCGAGTCTGACGAGGTTTCTCAAACCGGTTTTAGGGGAAGAAAAGCAGGTTCACCCCGGGCAGGCTTCTACATGCAGGTATCTCTGGCACTCTGCCTGGGTGAGCGAACGGGTGACGCGCTCTCTTGCCAGAGCAAGCAGATCATTCAGACCTGTCGCGTAGACGTGGACCTTGCCACTGCCGCTGGTGGTTGCCAGCAGGCGGCCGTCGGGGCTGAACGCCAGATCGGGGCCGTTGTTCTCGCCGCGTAGCGTCAGCAACTCCTCGCCGGTCGTCGCGTCCCAGAGCCTTGCCGTGCCATCCCAGCTCAGTGTTGCTACGCGGTCGCCCGCCGGGTTGAAGGCCGCGTCCCAGACCGACCCGGTGTGGCCAACCAGAGTCAGCGCGGCCACGGGCTGCTGCGTCTCATCCCCTGTGGTGAGGTCCCAGAGGCGCGCCGTGCCGTCCTCGTGCGCAGTGGCCAGGCGGCTGCTGTCAGCGTTGAAGGCTACCGACTTCACCTGGCCGCCATCGGCGGCCAGCGTTGCCAGCAGATCGCCGGAACCGGCATCCCACAGTTTCGCCGTGCCGTCCCAACTGGCTGAGGCCACCATCTGCCCGTCGGGGCTGAACGCCACCCGATGGATGCGGTCGCTGTGGCCGTCCAGGGTGTGCAGCAGGTCGCCCGTGTTCGCATCCCAGATCTTGACCGTGCCATCGGAGCCGCCGGTCACCAGCCGCTCTCCGGACGCGTCCCAGGCGACGTCGATGTCCTGCGGCCCGTGGGCCGTCAATTCACGGATAAGCTCCTTCGTGACGCTGTCCCAGAGGCGCACGATCCCGTCGTAGGCGGCTGTGGCCACCAGGTTGCCATCGGGGCTGAAAGCAACGCGGGCGATGCTGTCCGGGTGCTCCGGCAAGCTGGCCAGTTGCTCCCCCGTGCCGGCGTCCCAGATGATGGCGCGCCGGTCCCAACTGGATGTCGCGACCCGGTTGCCGTCTGCGCTGAAATCGACGCTGTAGACAACGTTGTCATGGGCCGGCAGCGTTAGCCGTTCCCGGCTGCCGGCAGGGCCGACATGCCACAGGCGGGTGGTTCCGTCGATGCTGGCCGTGGCCAGCAGAGCGCCGTCTGCGCTGAAATCGAGATTGGTGACTAGGCCGTCGTGTCCAGGCAGGCTGAGCAGCAGGCCGCCGGTGGCGGCGTTCCATAACCGCACCATACCGTCGTCGCCGCCGGTGGCGACGACCGATCCATCGGGGCTAAAGCGGATCGAGTAGACCGGCGCCTGGCTGTCGAGGCTGGCCAACCGGTTGCCCGTTTGCACGTCCCAGATGGCGTTGTCGCCGCTGCCGTCGGCGATAGCCAGCCAGGCGCCGTCGGGACTGTAATCTGAATCTCTAGCACCGCGCTCGGTAACGCCGATGGAGCCAATCTGCCGTCCTGTCTCGCTGTCCCAGATCGAAACGGCGCTTCCATCGGCGAGAAAGGCAGCAATGGCCAGGTGAGCGCCCTCAGGATCGAAAGCGATCCCGGCGGCATTGGGTTGGCGCATGACCAACAGGTTCTCTCCTGTGGCGGCGTCCCAGAGGCGCACCGTGCCGTCGGCGCTGGAGGTCGCAATCCGCCGCCCGTCAGGGCTGAATGTCGCCTCGTAGATGTTGGCGATGTGGCCGCGCAGCCGGAGTAACTCGGTTCCGCTCGTGGCGTCCCACACGGCAGCCATGCCATCCGCGCTGGCGGTGACAAGTCTGCTGCCGTCAGGGCTGTAGCGCACGCCGACACCATGGCGGTCGCCGCTGTGGCCGGTAAAACTGAGCACCGTTTGGCCGCTGGCAACGTCGCGGACGATCGTCGAGCTGTCGGGGCCGCCGGTGGCCAGTTGCGTGCCGTCAGGGCTGAAGGCAACGCCATAAGGTCCAGGCAGCGTTCGCCACAGACGCGAGGTAATCAGCGCTTGATGCAGCGCTTCCTCGGCCTCCTTGGGCGCCGGCAGGTCCGCGTCGCGGGTTTGCGAGATGGCGGCCATGGCCAGCAGGATGCTGCGTTCCGGGTCCAGCGGCAGGTTGGAGACGGCGGCCGCGGCCAGTTCCCTGGAGAAGGCAATCTGTTTCTCCTGCTCCGCTCGGAGTGCGTTGGCATCGGCCCGCAGCACCGCCTGCTGCACCTCCGCGCGCAGGAACAGCGCCAGGCCGGCCAGCAGCAGGGCAACGGCCAGCGCCGCGGTCAACAACAGGGCGCGACGGCGCAGTTGGACCAGAGCCTGTCGTCGTTCCTCGGCGAGACGGCCCTCCATCTCGGCCTTTTGCCGCTGCGTTTCTGCCAGCTCCCGAACGGCCGCCAACTCGCGTGCCTGCTGCGCTGCGAGTTCACGATCGCGGTGTTCAGCCCGTTCGACCGAGGCCGCCAGGAACTGGTGTTCCAGCGCGTTGATCTCACCGGGATGTCCGTCGGCCCATTCCTGCGCCTGAGCCAGACGCGCGCCGCTGTAGAGCTCGCCGGGGTCGCGATCCATCTCCTCCCAGGCCTGCGCGGCGTCCGTCAGGTGGCGATGAAGGCGCAACCCCTCCCGGTCGTCTGCCAGCCAGCCGCGCAGGGTGGGCCACTCGCGGATCAGCGCCTCGTGCGCGATCTCTACCGTGTCCTGGTCGACGGTGATGAGCCGGGCGTCACTGAGGATGTGGAGGATGTTCCGAACCTCTTCTTGCGAGCGTGTGTGGGAGGCCAACTCGTCCAGGGTTGCCTGGCGGCGTGTGTCGACAGCGTCGTCGCCCAGCTCGGTCAACCGCAGGAGGATGCTGCGTACCAGCGGTTGCTGCTCCGGCGGAACGCGGTGGTTGTAGACAGTTTCGGCTGTGCGGGCGATGGCGCCGTGGACGCCGCCGGCCTCGGCGTAGGCTTGCAGGGTCAGGACCCGTCCTCTGCGCCGCAGCCAGGTTTCCAGCAGCGCATGTGACAACAGCGGCAGCGCGCCCGGCTCCTCGCCCGTGTCGCGCAGGATCAGGTCGACCAGGCCCGGCTCGAACTCCCACCCACCCTGGGCCGCCGGCGCTTCGATGGCGCGGCGCAGCTCCTCGGCGTTCATCGGCCCGATAAATGATTGGTGCGCGGCCAGAGCTTGCCGCAGCGCCGGGTACTGGCCACATTGGGCATAGAAGTCGGCGCGCACGGCGATGACCAGGGTGAGCGTCGCCGTCGCCGTCGCGACTGTGGTCATCAATCCGTCGACGAAGGCCCGCCGTTCTTCGGCGCTGCGGCAAAGGGTGAAGAGCTCCTCGAACTGGTCGATCACCAGCAGCCAGCGGCCCTCAGTTTGGGCCGTGTCCTGGAGGAAGGCGTTGAGCTGGGCAGGGTCGCCGGAGAAAGCCGCGGCCAGCGCCTCAACCTGCTGTGGCTCACTGTGTGGTAAAAGCGTGGCTGCCAGCGCTGCCAGCGGATGGGCCGTAGGCGTCAGGATGGCGACTTGCTGCCACTGGGCGACAGCCTGGGAATCGGGCGCTGCATCCGCCTTGCCCGTCAACGCAGGCATCAGGCCGGCCCGGATCAGCGAGGACTTGCCGCTGCCCGAGGCGCCGATGACGGCCAGAAAGGGCTGGCCGGTTCTCAACAGGCCCACAAGCTCGGCCACCAGACGCTCGCGGCCAAAGAAGAGGGCGCTGTCGGCCTCGTCGAAATAGTGCAAGCCCATGAAAGGAGGCTCGCCGGGCGCGGGCGCCACGTCGAGAAGGGCTGTCATCGCGGAGTGGGCCACACGAGTGTCAGCCTGGGACATGTCTCCCAGCATAGCCGGGCGTAGCTGAGAGTTGCGCAGTTTCTCGTACAGCGCCGTGGTCTGCTCAGACGGCTCCACGCCGAGGTCGTGCCAGAGCGTTTCGGTGCAACGCCGGTACGCGGCGTTCATCGCTGCAAGGTCACCCAGGGCGGCGTGGGCGAGCATCAGGGAGCGGTAGGCAGCTTCCGGTGTGTTGCCCAGGGCAATCCAGCGGTCGGCCCAGCCAGCCGTCTGTACCCAATCGCGGTCGGCGATCAGGCGTTCCAGAAGCTGGCCCATGCGGCGCTCGAAAACGGCCTGAAGGCGCTCGCGCTCCAGCACCGTCCAGTCGTCGTAGAACCCCGGCAGCAGTTCGCCTTCGTAGACGGCGACAATTTGAGCCAGTCTTGCGGTGTCTGCGTCAGGTTCGACCGGCTGCGCCAGCGCTTCCGCATCCAACCAGTAGGGCTGTTCTGTGTTGAAAGCGATGGAAATGTCGTCTGCCAGGAGATAGTCGCTGCCTCCAGCGTGGCCGTTGTCCAGCGACTTGCGAATGCGCCACAGGGCCTGGCGCAGGTTATTGCGGGCGCTTGTTTCGCTGGCTTCAGGCCACATCATGCCGGCCAGCATCTCGCGGCGGAACGCCTTGCCCGCGTTCAAGCACAGGTAGGCCAACAGCGACTGGGCGGGCCGCGATGTCAGCCTGACCTGGATGCCGTTCTGGAGGACTTCAAAATGGCCGAGGAATCGAAGCTCTAGCACCTGTTCCCTCGCAGGAGGTCTGTTGATTGACGACAGGAAAGCGGCCCGATTATAGCACAATGATCTCACAAGTCCAGCGAATAGCACCCAGTTTCCATGGTTTTGCAGATTCTTCAGTGATTTGCTGGCTCAGAGACGCTCCGTTAACGGTCATCGAGTATGGTAGGCCTGTCAGTGACCGACGCTGGCATGCCGGTCGGCAGGTTCAGCGTTAACCCGAAAGATCCGATCACAACACTTGTTTCGAGAAGGAGAGACACCATGATCGCAAAGCAGACGATGGCAAAGACTCTGGGGCTGGGCATTCTGGTCACAGCCCTCGTTTTGGGACTGGCAGCCTGCGCCGCCGCGCCGGCAGCGCCTACCGCTGCGCCCACTCCGGCGCCCGCACCTACTGAGACGCCTCCCGCGCCGACGGCCACAGCCGTGCCGGAGCCAGCGGAACCGGCCGCGACAATTCTGACCATGGCGCGCACCTTCGACCTGGATGTCAAGCCCCACGACATCGCGGTGGATGGCGACGGCAACCTGTACGCTGTGGATCTGCAGAACGCCGAGATCGTCAAGTATGACATGGACGGCAAGCGGCTGGCCGCCTGGGGCGGGCGGGGCAGCGAGGAAGGACAGTTCGAGTTCCTGGCGCCGCCTGACGGCCCACCCATCGACGGTGGGTTTGTCACGGTGGACGGCGACGGCAATGTCTACGTCTCCGACAGCTTTAACAACCGGGTGCAGAAGTTCGACGGCGACGGCAACTTCCTGTCAGCCTGGTCAACCGTCGGTGCGGAGGACGCGATCCTCAATCTGCCCGGCCCGATCAGCATCGACGTTCAGGGGATTTTGAACGTCGCGGACTTCTCTGGCGTCCACCAGTACGACCTCGATGGCAACTTCGCCGGCACTATCTCAGCCGCCGGCGAGACCGCTGTGAACAGCCAGGGAACCCGCTATGTGTCGCTGGCCTTTCAGAACATGGTCTTCAAGCTGGACGGAGACAATCAGGTGGTCGGCCAGTGGGGCAGCCAAGGCACGGGCGATGGCCAGTTCGACACGCCCATGCTGCTGGTGATCGACAGCCAGGATGGCGTATACGTGTCTGACCACACCGGCCGTATCCAGAAGTTCGATGCCGACGGCGCGTTCCAGGGCGCCTGGTTCCCGGAAGCGGACAGCGGCGAGCCAACGCCACTGCTGCTGGCCATGACCATCGACGGCGACGACAACATCTACGCCGCCGCCAAGGACCGCACGACCGTCTACGTCCTGCGCAGGTCATAGGTAAGTTGGGAAGACAACTCCAGTCTGCGACGCCCGGCGCGTGCCAGGGTTTGGCCAGTGCTCATGCGCCGGGCGGCAGATTGCCAATAATCATGAGAAGTTTTAGAGGAGTTCGGTATGAAGGCGTTACGAGCGGCATTGATGATTCTGTGTCTGTTGATTCCGGCAGCTGCCGCGGCTGCCAACGATTCACCCACACTGGCCGGCCCTTGTGCGCCTGGTCCCGTATACGACCCTGCTTGCGATGTGGACCACGACGGCGACGTGGATATCCTCGACATTCAGGTTGCTGCCGGCCACTGGAATCGGAGCGGGACGTGGACGAGCGACGGCGGCGGTGGCGCCGGGCCAACGGCTGGCGGCGGCCGGGGCGGGCCAGGCGCGAGGGCTGCGCCAGGTACAGATCGCCGGGGTGGCTGTGGACGAGAGTGCGCCCACCTTGGGCATCGCGGTGGATGCGCCCGATCCCATCACCGGGCTGGCACCGGTGATGGTGAGTCTGCGCTGATCCGTGGGCCGCGCGGCACAGTTTCTTAGTGATTAGTCTGCCTGTGTCGCTTTTCGCAACGTTTTCAGGACGGTTGACTGATAGACTGGCTTATAATGACTGTTGAACATTCTCCAACACACCATCTTACCCGATCGATCGCAAGAAATATGATGCCGAGCAGGTGCTGGCACAGTTTGCGTTGACTGCCCGTGACGAGACCGATTTGGATGCACTGACCACGGAGTTGGTCCGCGTGGTACAGGAGACGATGCAGCCGGAGCACATTAGCGTGTGGATGCGAGATACGAAAAGTCCCACAGGAGGAACGTAACACTTGATGCGAGAAACGCAGACGATAGACATCGCCCGTCCCGTTGACGAAGTATTCCGGTTTCTCATTGAGCCGCAAAACCGCCTGAAGTACGATACGGATCTGATTGCAATCCATCATTCCCCGGCAGGGCCGCTCCGACTTGGATCACAGATTGTTGAGACACGTCGATTCCTGGGAAGAGAAGGCAGGTCGGTTACCGAGGTCTCAGAGCTGGAACCCAATCGAGCGATAGGCTACCGCTCGCCCAAGGGAGATGCGGTCGATGCACACGGGGTCTATAAGTTTGCATCGATACCAGATGGCACGCAGCTTTCGTTGGAATTCACGTTGTCGCCGCGTGGAGTGGTCAGGTTGGCCATGCCTCTCATTACCAGACGTCTCAAGCGTGACATCGCGGTTGGCCTGCGAAACATCAAGGCAATTGTGGAGAGTGAGCACGGTCTTCCGGTGCAGACGCCAGACTTGCATGCACTACTGGCTCATGATGACCGTTGAACATTCTCCAAGACATCATCGCCGCACTGTTCATGCCGCTGCGCGCGACGAAACCAACCTGGATGCGCTTACGGCGGAGCTAGTGCGCGTCGTGCGGGAGACGTTGCAGCCGGAGCATGTCAGCGTGTGGCTGCTGAACCATGAAGAGGCGAAATAACGCGAAGGCGGCCTTCGTGCTTCGCGTTTTTGTGGATCTTGATAATTTCGTGACCCTGATCTCTCCGTAACACTTTTCGTAACGTTTTGAGGACACCAGTCTGATAGACTGCGTTCAAGGGTGAATTCAGATCGAAGAATCCGTTCAACAGTAAGGCATTCAAGGAGTGAACCATGTTTCAGCAACAGCGAGCAAGATGGCGGCAGATCGTGGCAGTGATGGTATTGGGGCTGCTGGCGGTGGCCTGCGTTGCACCAGCGGCCGCGCCGGTGGCGACGCAGGCTCCCATGCCAGCGGTAGTGGTGGAGGCATCGGACACGGCGCTGACCGTGCCCGCCGATGTGCCCGCCGGTCTGGTGGCTGTAACTGTCAACAACAGCGGCCAGGCGCCGCATGCGCCTTTCTTCGCGCGCCTGAACGACGGCGTGACTGAGGAGAAGTTCATGGAGGCGCTGGCGGCTGACGAGAGCGGCATGGCAGCCATTGCCCTGGTAGCGCTTCTGGGCGGCGCGCAGGTGGAGCCCGGCGCCAGACAGCAGATGACCTTCGACTTCAAGCCGGGTAACTATATCGCCCTGGACTTCGGCGAAGGACCGCCGCAGATCGCCAGCTTCACGACCACGGCCGGCGACGGCCCGGTGCCGGCAGAGCCGGCAGCGACGGTCAACGCCGATCTGATCGACTTCCAATTCGTTCTTCCCGACCAGATCAAGGCAGGCGCGCAAACGTGGAAGATCGAAAACAAGGGCAGCCAATGGCATGAGATGGGCATCTTCAAGCTCAACGAGGGGGCCACTGTCGAGGATGTGATGGCCATGATGATGAGCGAGGAGGAGCCAGCAGGTCCGCCGCCGTTCGAGGAGATGGCCTTTTGGGCGCCTATGAGCGAGGGTGAGCGTGCCTGGTTGACGGTGGACCTGCCAGCGGGCACGTACACCGTGATGTGCTTCCTGCCCGACTTCGCCTCCGACCCGCCCACATCACACTTGGAGCACGGCATGGTGCGGACATTGACCGTGACGGAGTAGTCTGCACGCCAAGGAAGGTCGTATCCAACAAAAAGGGCAGTGTGCATGATGTCAAAACTGCACTATCCATCACACAAACGCCTAATTCTGATTGCGGCCACAGCTTGCTTCATATTGATGGCCGCTTGCGGCGGCGGGCAACCGGCAGCGCCCGCCTTGCCGGCCTCGCCAGCGCCAGTGCGGGATTACTGGCCGACAGGAGGCTGGCGCAGCGACGCGCCGGCCAACCGAGGCCTGGACGAGGCGGCGCTGGCCGGGCTGCGGGCGCAGATCGAGCAGGGGATGCCCTTCCTGGACAGCCTGTTGATCGTCAAGGACGGCTACCTTGTCTACGAAGAATACTTCAACGGCTACGACGCCGATCGCCTGCATCCCGTGCACTCGGTGACCAAGAGCGTCATGTCTGCTTTGTTCGGTGTGGCCCAAGCTGATGGCAGCATTCCGAACCTGGATGCGAAACTCGGCGATGCGCTGCCAGACTATTTCGCTGACGGCCAGCATAAAGACAAAGTGAATATCACCCTCCGGCACTTGTTGCAGATGCGTTCGGGCATTCAATTCGACCAAGAGGCCCACAACGATGAGTTGGCTGCGCGCGGCGCCGATGCCGCTGAATTCTTTCTGGGTCAAGACCTGACCGAGTACGCGCTAGGGTACCCGGTGGCTCACGCACCCGGTGAAGCCTGGAACTACAGCACCCTGGATTCGCAGTTGCTTTCAGCGGCCTTTAGCCGATTGACCGGCCAATCGCTGGCTGACTACGCTGCCGAAAGCCTTTTCGCAGCCATCGGCGTTGGCGAGACAGTCTGGTCCAGTGATACCAATGGCGTCAGCATTGGCGGCGACACCCTTGAATTGACGCCGCGCGATATGGCCAAGTTTGGATATCTCTATCTGAATCGCGGACAATGGGACGGTCAGCAGGTCATTCCGCTGGATTGGGTGAACCTTTCCACGTCGGCCCAGGGTGATCGCGCGTACTACGTGCCCAGCGGAGAAAGCGTGCCGATCGATTTCTACGGTTATCACTGGTGGACATGGCAACCCGATTGGTTTCATGGGCATGCGACTAGCCACGCCCGGGGCTTCGGTGGACAATGGATCAACGTCTTTTCCGATCTGGATCTGGTCATCGTTAGCACGGCCAATTCTCAGGTGGACAATGCTGGAAATGTGGCCCAGGAAGAGGCTATCACTGCCATGATTCGAGATCAAATCCTGCCAGCGCTGGATATTGTACAAGTGGAGGGCGAGTGAGTTGTGGAAAGACACGCCATGAAGATCGTTATCTCAACCTTTGGCGTGCGCGGCGACGTGCAGCCCTATTTGGCGCTTGCGGTTGGCCTGCGCAGCGCAGGTCACCAGGTCACGCTCGTGACATCGGACAGCTTCAGCGAGTGGATCGAGTCGTATGGGGTGGCAACGCACGCGGCGCAGTTCAATGTGCAGGCAGTACTGCAAAGCCCGGAGGCGCAAGCCATCGTCAGAGGACGCAACTACCTGGCCCAGATCCGGCTGATGCGCGACGCGATGCGCCAAAGCCCGGAGGCGCAGGACGTGACCTGGGAGGCGATGCAGGATGCCGATCTGGTGATCCAAAGCCCGTCCGGGACCGGCGCGATGGAGGCAGCCGCGGTGCGCGGCATCCCGGCCGTCTTTGCCTCGCCCGTCCCCTGGGCGCCGACCAGCGCCTATCCTTCGTTCTTCCTTGGCTCGCGGCGGTTTTCGCTGGGCGGACGCTACAACCTCGTCACCCACAAGCTGACGGACCGCATGCTGTGGAGCGCGATGGGTAGCCCGATGACCGGTTACTTGCGCAAGAAACTTGGGCTGCAACCGTGGAAATCCTTCGGCGACATGCTGGCGTACAGCCGCAGCATCGGGACGCCGGTGCTCTACGGCTTCAGCCAGCACGTCATCCCCCGGCCCGCCGACTGGGACGCCTACCAGCACATCACCGGCTACTGGTTTCTGGAGGAGCAACCCGGCTGGCAGCCCGCGCAGGAACTGGTGGCCTTCCTGGACAGCGGCCCACCGCCGGTCTACATCGGCTTCGGCAGCATGAGCCACGAGGACGCCGAACGGATGACGGCGCTTGCCCTGCGCGCGCTGGATCTGAGCGACCAGCGGGGCGTGCTGCTGACCGGCTGGGGCGGACTGGCGCGCCAGGATGCACCGGCGGACGTGCTGTTCGTGGATGACGTGCCGCACACGTGGCTCTTCCCGCGCATGGCCGCGGTGGTGCATCACGGCGGCGCGGGCACCACAGGCGCGGGTTTGCGCGCCGGCGTGCCGAACCTCGTCGCCCCGTTTGCGCCCAACGACCAGCCGGCCTGGGCCGAGCGCGTGGCCGATCTGGGCGTCGGGGTGCACCTTCCCGGCGCAAAGAAGCTGACGGCCGATGCGTTGGCCGCAGCCATTCGGACCGCCCTCCATGACTCCGAAATGCGCGCCCGAGCTACCGCGCTTGGTGAGAAGATCCGCGCCGAGGATGGTGTCGCCCGCGCGATCGAGCTGATCGAGGGGCGTGTGGCGTAGTTAAGACAATCTGCACAGGTGAAGGTCCGAGGCAGTTCCGCGGCGTCGTAACGCTTTACGTGGCGATTCCAGGACGCTTGCCAGATAAGGTTTGTATACGATGACTGATCAACACAGACGTAATCACATCCTCGCACGAGCGCTGTCATGGTTCCTGTTGGCTTTGACAGTTCTGACCATGATGTTTCTGTTGTGGTTGGATCAGCAGGGGTGTCATGTGTTGTACGATCCGACCTTTGCACAGCCGATTCTCGCCTTTAGCTCGCTAGTGACCATTCTGCCTGCGTTGGCTTTTGTGGCCCTGGGCACGCTGGTCAACGTGTTTCAACCTGCCAACCGGATCGGCTGGTTGCTAAGCCTGTTTGGATACTCTTTCCTGCTGGTGACCAGTAGCAAAGCTTACGGACAATGTGGTCTGCAGGGTCTCGCACCGCTGCGTGGTCCTGAATACGCCATCTGGTTTGGGAACAACATTACGGCCGCATGGATCGGCGCATTTCTGGTGCTGCTGTTTGTATTTCCCAATGGCCAGTTTCTGACGAGGCGCTGGCGCAATTTCTGTCTGGCGGGCTTCGGTCTGATGCTTGTACCCTATCTTCTGACCTTGGTGAAGCCGGGTCCGATGCCGGTTGATTCGCTTGGTCAGACAACGATCCCTAACCCCGTTGGTCTCGAGATGGAAGGCGCAACATGGCTCGTGAATGGTGGCTCTAGCCTCTTCGAGGTCCTGGTTTTTGCGCTGCTGATCGGGGCCGTAATCTCCCTGGTGTTGCGCTGGCGGAGATCGCGGGGCGAAGTTCGCCAGCAGTTGAAGTGGCCCGCTTTGCAGTTGGGAATAGCCGCGCCGCTCTTTCTGATCGTCGAGAACGTTGGCGTTGCGGCATATCCGGCGATCTTCGATGGCTGGTTCTATGTCTTTGTGATCGAGTTCTTGTTTCTCGGCATGGTCGTTTCCATTGGACTCGCGGTCTTCAAGTACCGGCTCTACGACATCGACATTATCATCCGTCGCACGTTGGTCTATGCCATCCTGACCGGGCTGCTGGCGTTGGTCTACTTCGGCAGCGTGACTCTGTTGACCAGCACCTTCTCGCGGGTCAGCGGGCAACAGTCGGCGCTGGCTATCGTTGTCTCGACATTGCTCATCGCCGCGCTGTTCACGCCCCTGCGGAAGCGCATCCAGGACTGGATCGACCGTCGTTTCTATCGAAGGAAGTACGACGCCCAGCGGGTACTGGCGCAGTTCGCGATCGTTGCTCGCGATGAAACCGACCTTGATACGTTGACGGCGGAACTGGTGCGCGTCGTGCAGGAGACGATGCAACCGGAACAAGTGAGCGTCTGGTTGCGCGAAACGAAAACACCGTAGGTAGGTTCAGTCCTCTGGGTTGAAGGATGGGCAATAGTTATTGCGAATCCAGGCCACGTTCAAAGCAGGCCGGAGAAAGGCGATTGGGCAGGCAATGCTACGATGAGGTATACTTGAGGGTATACTTGAGAGATCGATCACCAGGAGACGCCCATGGCAGAGCTAAAGACCAAAATGAACGACGCCAGCGTCGATGCATTTCTCAACACTGTCGTTGACGAACGGAAGCGCCAGGATTGCTTTACGCTGGTTGATCTGATGACGGAAGCAACCGGTGCGCAGCCGAGGATGTGGGGTGACAGCATCGTCGGGTTTGGCGAATACCACTATAAATATGCCAGCGGACGCGAGGGCAATTGGTTCCTGGCCGGCTTCGCGCCCCGCAAACAGAATCTGACACTCTACATCATGTCCGGCTTCGACCAGTACGATGAGTTGCTTGGCAAGCTAGGCAAACACTCCACCGGCAAGTCGTGTCTCTACATCAAGCGGCTGGACGATGTAGATATGGCCACGTTGCGCGAGCTGGTCGTAGAATCGGTCCAGCACATGATCCAGAACAATCCTGCCACCTGACCGGTTACACCGGTTGCCCAAGAGAGTACTTGATGTTGGCACATCTGATAGGCAACAGCAGCGAGGGCGCGGCCATCCTGCAATGGATCGAGGCTGCTGCGATTGGAATCGAGATCCTGGCAGTAGCGATCATCGTAATCGCCATTCTGTATTCAACGACTCGCTATCTCTACCAGGTGTTCCGGCGTCAAAACATCGATGACCGTTACGATATCTACAGGGCGAGTCTGGGCCGGTCACTGTTGCTTGGCCTGGAGATCTTGGTCGCGGCCGATGTGGTGCGCACAGTAGCGCTTGAGGCCACGCTGGAAAGTGTGGTGATACTCGGCATGCTGGTGTTGATTCGTATCTTCCTGAGTTGGTCGCTGGTGGTTGAAATCGAAGGAAGGTGGCCTTGGCGGCCAAAACTTGACCCCGAAAAGCAACCCACCAAGACCATTTCGTGACGTATTGGGATTGGCAACATGCCCACCCTGATTCCTTCGATCACCAACGCTGCCGGCGAGCGGCTGGGGTCGCGGCTGGATCTGCCGCTGGAGGGCAGCCCGCTGGCCTACGCCATCTTCGCGCATTGCTTCACCTGCACCAAGAACATCAAGGCTGCCGCACATATCAGCCGCTCGCTGACACGCCAGCGAATCGCCGTCCTGCGCTTCGATTTTACCGGATTGGGCGAGAGCGAAGGCGACTTTGCGGAGACCAACTTCACATCCAACGTCGCGGACCTGCAAGCAGTCGCCAGCTATTTGGCGCAGGAATTCGAGGCGCCGGGGTTACTGGTAGGCCACTCCCTGGGTGGATCGGCCGCGCTGCAGGCTGCCCGTTTCATCCCTTCCATCAAGGCTGTCGTGACGATTGCAGCGCCTTTCGAGGCCTCTCACCTGGCCAGATTACTGGCAGGCGCCAAAGCGACTGTCGAGGAGCAGGGCGAAGCGCGTGTGACTATCGGCGGCGCAACTTTTCGCCTCAAGAAACAGTTCTTCGACGATCTGGAGCGGGCCAACATGGATCGCGCCATCCATGACCTCGGACGGGCGCTTCTGGTTCTGCATTCCCCTGCCGACCAGACTGTGGATATCGAGAACGCCGTTCAGATCTTCACCTGCGCACAACACCCAAAAAGCTTTGTTTCCCTCGACGACGCCGACCATCTTCTATCCAACCAGCGCGATTCGTGGTATGCTGGCGATGTCATCGCGGCCTGGGCAAGCCGGTACCTGAATCCATAGGCGTGTCTCAGCTGGCAAACCGGGTTGCCCAAGCGGGAGGCATCATGGCAGCAGGCAACCACCGTGACTCGTCCCATAAAACCCTGGCGTCGCGTTGGCCAGCAGGAGCGGTATGGATTTTGCCGGCCCTCTACCAGGTCGCACTTATCATCGCCATCCTGTTGGCCATCGCTGGCGCTGAACTGGACAGCGCACGACGGCAATGGATGATCGCTCTGGTCGTCTCATGTGCGATCTGGCATTGGTTGAGCGTGGTAGACGTGCAGCGTTCGGGGCCGGTCGATGCCAGATTCACCACAGTCGCGCTGCTTGTCCTTGCCGCCCTCTGGTACCCCTTGGTGTTGATCTCCCCTGTGTTCTACGTGGTATTGTTGGGAATATTCAGCCAGACCGTCGCGTTCTTGCCCATTCGCTGGATCGTGGCGGTCTCGGCAATTCTGGCGATCCTTGCCGCATTGAGTCTGGCCACGATAGCTCGTCCTTGACTTTCAGGCTTTGGCTGCCAGCAGCCTCTTTAGTTCTTTCACCACCACCGGCCATATCGACGACCACGGATCGATAACCTCGAAATGCCCGTATCCCTCCAACGGAATCAGGCGAGCGTGGTCGCCCGCGGCGGTTGCGCGACTGACGTATTGCTCGCTCATGGCAAATGGCACGGCAGGGTCGGCGGTTCCGTGAATCAACGCTTGTGGCACACGGAGCGGCAGCAAACACACCGGCGACGCTGCGTCGTAGCGGTCGCCAACGTCGGCCGGCGTTCCGCCCAGCAGGCCAACCACCGCGTCCTGGCTCAGGTGCCTCTCCCAGGCAGCGTGCAGGTCGCTGACCGGCGCCAGGGCAAGAACGCCGCGTAGTCCCGGTACGGCAACCGCGTCGCGCGCCGCCTGTGCGGCGGCCCACAGCGCCAGATGTCCGCCGGCCGAGTGGCCACAGAAGACCACCCGCTGCAAATCCAGGGGATACAGTTCCGCCAGCCGCGGTAGATAGCTCAACGCTGCCAACACATCCTCGAACGTGCCGGGCCACCCGCCGCCGGGAATCTCACTGCGCCGATACTCGACATTCCAGACTGCAATTTCCTCGCCGGCCAGCGCCTGGCAGGCAAAGCTGGCGTGCTCCAGGTCGTAGCGCGCACGCCAATATCCGCCGTGGAAGAACACCAGCAGGGGAGGCTTGCTTTCTCTGGCGCTGGCCGGCAGCCAAAGGTCGCCGATGTGGTCGGCTTCAGCGCCGTAGGAAACTCGCTCGGCTGCCCGCGGCGGCGTCAGGTCCAGGATCGTCTCGCTGGGACGGTTGCTCATTATCGGGTTGGTGTGCAGAGATTCACTACGGTAGGAACTGTTCGGGGCGAGACTTCGGAAGTTGTCGGCTCCAGGGATAAAGCGTCTCCGGATCGGATGCTGCACCTTTTGAAGGTATGCGGCGACTTCCGAAGTCTCCGCAACGAGCTAGCGGCCTACACCCGGAGCGGTTGCAGCTTGCCGTAGGTCATGCAACGCCAGAGCCACTCGGCCGGCCCAAAGCGGAAGCGAGCCAGCCACCAGTTGCTCATCCAGATCTGCAAACGGAAGAACAGCAGGCTGAGCAACAAGGTCAGGAACGGCCCCGCCTGGCCGTAGACCCCCAACCCGTAGCCGTAGAAAATCAGCGTGAACACCAGCGATTGCAGCAGGTAGTTGCTGAGAGCCATGCGCCCAACCGCCGCCAACCCGCCCAGATGCTCGCGCCAGGCAGCGCGCTGGGCCAGCAGCGTTAACGCGGCGACCAGGAAGATCGAGAGCGACACGCCGCCGACCGTGCGCGCGCCGCGCATGGCCACCTCCTGCCATGGGCCGGTGATACCGCTCGTGACCGATTGCCAGACCCACAGTGCGTTCAGCGGCAACCCGATTGCCAGCGTCACGATCGCGATCCGGCGCAGGAGTGCCCGCTGGTCGCCGCTTGCCCGCAGCAGGCCGCGCCGTCCAACCAGCAAGCCCAGAAGCATCATGCCAAACACCGGGGTAATCCAATAGAGCGACGCCGAGTAGTTGTAGCGCAGAAATGCAATTCGTTGCTGCACTGCGTCGCCATACGACCCCGCGACAAAAACGCCGGCTTGCTTGCCTTGAACCATGGAGTCCAGCAACCCGCTGAAGGCGCCAAAGTACGCCGTGCGAAAATCTTCAGCAGGGCCAGGCAGGCTGATGAGCACCGGAATCGCCAGGCAGATACCGAACACGATCCAAAGCGTGCGGTCGGACGCGTTGCGGAACAGCAGCAACGGAAAACCCAGCAGCGCATAGGTTATCAGAATGTCGCCGTGCCAGACGAGCACGGCATGCACCAGACCGATCAGCAGCAGCGCAGCCATGCGCCGCAAGAAGAAGGGTACGAAGTTGACCTGGCGGCTGCTGGCGCGCACAATCTGAATCGCCATCCCCCAGCCAAAGAGAAACGCGAAAAGTGGATAGAACTTGCCCTGTGCCACAAAGCGGATCGCGACCGTGGTTGACCGGTCCACCCACGCCATGTTGTCGAAGGGCACGCGGTAGCCGGCGTAGGATCCCATGTTGACCAACAGGATGCCCAGCACCGCGATGCCGCGCAGGATGTCGACCGAGTCGATACGTTCGCCGATGGTTGCCGGCGCCATATCCACGGTGGCGGGTCGCGCGTTGCGTGGCAGCGCCGCCGTTCCGCTCACCGGTACATCACCTGAGAGCGTATGCAGACCGGCGGCTTGCCCGCGGTTCGGGAGAATGTTTGCTGCAACACAATCCAATTATACAGCCGCCTGCGTTAATTGAGAAGGAACGCTGATCTGGCAGCATTCCTACGGACAGACCGTGGCGTTTGTGAAACAATGCCTCGGACAAGACAACAATCGGAAACTGACAACCCAACAAGGAGACATTGATGACATTACGAACACACGCATTTCGCTTGATCGCTCTGTTGCTGCTTGTGCTGCTGGCGGCTACGGCCTGCGCGGCCGGCGAACCGACTCCAGCGGCTGACACAGGCAGCGCACAACCGGCCGCGACCGCCACCAACGCGCCCGCTGCCGAGGCGCCAACCGAGGAACCGGCAGCCGCCGAACCGACGGTTGCGCAGGCTGTTGAGGAACCAACGGAAGAGCCGGTCGAAGAACCGACGGAAGAGGCATCGGCTGGCGAGGCGCCGGCCGCCGGGGGACAACGCACCTTTGCAATCGACCCGGCCAACACCGTCGTTTCATACGAGGTCGATGAGGAGTTCGGAGCCGGTGCGCTGGATCGGCTGGGTATTGCTGCGGGGCTTAACAAAACCGTGGGCCGTACCAGTACAGTGGATGGCGCGCTGACACTGAACTTCGACGGCGCGACGCCTCAATTGGTTGACGCCAGCTTCACCGTGGACATCAGCACACTGACCAGCGATCAGCGGATGCGTGATGGGCGCATCAGGGACGAATGGCTTGAGTCATCACGATTTCCCACCGCATCGTTTACCGCGACCGAAATACAGAACGCGCCGGACGCGTACACCGAGGGCAATGAGGTCACCTTCCAGGTGGCCGGCGACCTGACGGTCCGCGAGATAACCCAGCCGGTTGTGTTCGAGGTAACAGCAACGCTGGACGGCGATACGATCAGCGGCGTTGCAACGACTGAGTTCTTGATGAGCAGCTTTGGCGTTGATCCGCCGAAGATGACGAATCTGTTCACCGTAGGCGACGACACGACCATCCGGGTCGAGTTCGTGGCGCAAGCGCAGTAGAACTCACAAGCTGTTTGAAGCGCGCCCAAGGGACCCGGAGCAGATCTGGTTTCCTTGGGCGCGGACGACGCGGGGCTCGCTGGCTGTTTCTCTGAACCTCCGCGGGCTCCGCGTCCCTGTTTCACTGCCTCCTCACCGCCCATTCCCTATCAGCCGATTCATGGTTGCTTCGATAGCCGCCCAATCGGGCAATAACACCCAGGCGCCGGCGGGGGTGATCCACGGGGTAGCGGTGTCAGCCAGCGTCGCGGTCTGCACGTTGCCTGTTCCAACCGCCTGAACCATCGACCAGAGTGCGGGGTAGTCAGCAGGCTGGATGTCGGTGACGACGCTGGTGCGCAACACCTCCAACACAGCCGGCAGCCGTGACCATGTTGCCGGATTGACCAGCCTGGCCGCGATGGCCTGGATGACCTGCTGCTGGCGTTCCGCCCGGCCAAAGTCGTCGTCGGCATGCCGGGTGCGTGCGTAGATCAATGCCTGCTCGCCGGTCATCTGCTGCACGCCTGGTTCGAAGCTAATGGTCGTTACCCCGTAGTCGGGCGTCGGGTACTGTGTGTCAACAATGGGGCGAGGAACGTCGATCTCGATGCCGCCTACCGCATCGACCAGGCGAACGAACGTGCCGAAATCCAGCACAGCTACCCGGTCAATCCGCACTCCGAGGTTCTGTTCGACAGCCGTGACTGCTAAGTCGGGGCCTGCCAGCGGGTCGTCGTCGTCGTAGCCGAAGAACAAGGCGGTATTGATCCGCTGTTCGCCCACACCCGGGATGTCCACCCACAGATCGCGGGGAATCGACACCAACGCTGCCTGTTGGTTGTCCGGTCGGACGCTTGCCAGAACCATGGCGTCGCTGCGAGTCGGGCCGCTTTCGTCAGCCCGTTGGTCGGTCCCCAGAACGAGAAGAGTGAGTTGCGCAGGATTCGACTGTGCCAGGAGAGGCGTTGTGCGGTTCAGACCAACCAGTGCTGCGGCCAACCCACAGAAGACGATGCATCCTCCCAACAATGTGATGGCCAGCAGCAACGGAATCCACGGCGGGCCGCTGCTTTGCCGCCGCGTACGGCGCAGGCGCGCTCGCCGCGCCGCATCCAGATCACCCCGTGGCATGGGTTAGCTGCCCAACTGGACGATTGCTGTAGTCAGCCAGCGGTTGGCCAGGATCATAATGATGAAGAAGATCACGGCCAAAAACATCCACCATGGGAGACCGAGGATGCGCAGTTGCTTGCGCGCTTTCTTCTGCTGGGGTTTGGGCATTTCAGTCTGGCAGCGCCAACAAACCGTTTTGTCCTCGGGGTTCCACGTACCGCAGTTTGGGCAATCAGGCATAGGGAGTCCTCACCGCCTGTCGTCGCACAGACAGACGAATAGTTTCAGGTGTGATGGGCTACATGATACCATAGCATTAACCGCTTGTTAAAAGAATCTTTGCGTTGATATTCAGTTTCGTTCATGATAATTGCCTATTATCTGGTATAATGGGATTGGACCCCGCACGAATGTGGAGGGGGTCGCACAGCCAATTCTGGCATGACGCCAGATCACAATCACAGGAGGAATTGATGCACTCGCAACGACGACACCATGGCTCGCTCAGGATGATGGCCGTCTTACTCGCCCTATTGATGGTCGCAGCCCTCATCGTCCCTGTTAGCGCCGAGCAAGGAGCGCCCACAGAAGACTACAACCTAACGATTCTGCATACCAACGACACACACGCCAACATCGAGCCTTGCACCACTACTTGTCTCGGTGCGGATCTCGGTGGTGTCGCACGCCGGGCAACTGCGATTCACGATGTCGAGGCAGAGGGCGGCAACGTCCTCCTGGTCGACGCCGGAGACTCGTTCCAGGGAACGCTGTGGTTCAACTACTACCAGGGCCTGGAAGAGGCTCACTTTATGAATCTGCTGGGATACGATGCAGCGGCCATCGGCAACCACGAGTTTGACTCCGGCCCGCCCGCTTTGGCCAACTTCATCACCGAGGCAGATTTCCCGGTTCTTTCTGCCAATATCGACGCATCTGCCCAGGTCTCGCTAACTGGGCTGATCGAGCCGTACACGGTGATCGATGTCGATGGCGAATCGATTGGCGTGTTCGGCCTGACCACCGAGGAAACCTCGAACATCTCCAGCCCTGGTCCTGATGTGGTGTTTACTGACCACACGGCAGCGGCCGAAGCTACTGTAGCGACGCTGCAGGGCATGGGCGTCAATAAGATCGTCGCTCTCACCCACCTGGGCTACGACGTTGACCTGCCGTTGGCGGCGGCAGTCAGCGGCATCGACGTGATCGTCGGTGGACACAGCCACACACCGTTGGGGCCGATGCCTGATCCGCAAGGGCCTTATCCAACCGTTGTTACCTCACCGGCGGGCGAACCGGTCCTGGTTGTCAGCGCCTGGGAATGGGGCAAGTACCTTGGCCGGCTGGACGTAACGTTTGACTCGGCTGGTGTGGTTCAGAGTTACAACGGGGATCCGATGATCATGGACGCCAGCGTTCAGGATGACCCGGCTATTGCAGCTGAGGTTGCGGTTTGGGGAGAGCCTCTCATCGGCCTGCAGAACACTGTTGTCGCCGCAACAGATGTCGATCTCGATGGCGAGAGGCAGGACGTGCGTACGCAAGAGACGAACCTGGCCGACCTGATCTGCGATGCGATGCTCTGGCAGACTGAAGGCGTTGGCAGCCAAATCTGCATCACCAACGGCGGCGGCATCCGCGCCAGCATCCAGACCGGCGACATTACCATCGGTAACATTCTGACCGTGCTGCCCTTCGGCAACACCGTCGCCACCATGGGGCTGCTGGGATCTGACGTCATCGCAGCCCTGGAGAACGGCGTGAGCCAGTGGAATCCCTCAGCTCCTCCAGGACGGTTCGCACAGGTTGGCGGTATGCGCTACTCCTTCGACCCCGACAGGCCATCTGGCGACCGCATCATGTCGGCAGAAGTAATGAACCCCGATGGCAGCTACACACCTATCGATCCTGATCAGGTGTACATTGTTACCACCAATGACTTCCTGCGTCGCGGCGGCGACGGCTACGCGGTTTTCGCCGAGAATGCGATCGATCCCTATGATACGTGGGCTGTCATGGCCGACTCGGTGGTCGATTACATTCAGCAGTTCCTCGGCGGTACCGTAACTGCCGATGCCTACCCGCCTGGCGGCGAAGGCCGTATCACCCAGGTGACGCCGGACGTCGAACGTTCGATGAGGTTCAATATCGATCGCGACACGTATATCGACGGCACACGGCCCAGCACCTTCTTCGGCTCCGACCAGACCATGTGGGTTGGCTTCTTCGACCAGATGCGCCCCGTGGTGCATGTGCCCATCAGTGGCATTCCCAGCGATGCTCAGGTCGATACGGCGTATCTGTATCTCTATGTCACCGAGGGCCGCGGCTTCACCACCTGGTCCAACTCGGTCATCAACAGCGTGAACGCTCACGAGGTCACCTCGCCGTGGATGCCCGATCCGGTGAACTGGTGGACACCCTGGACCGCCCCCGGCGGCGACTTCGGCCCCGTGGTCGGCTCCAACCACTTGGGGTCCGGCAAGATCGGCACCTGGCTGCGTTTGGACGTCACCGATGCTGTCCAAAACATGATCAGCATGGGAGTCAACTACGGCTTCATCGTGACTTCTGACGACAACATCGGCGTCCGCTATGGCCTCGCCACCAAGGACAACTGGGATCCGTCCAAGACTGGCTACGTTCGTGTGTACTATCGCACCTACGACTGATCTGGTCAAGGAACGGTAGGCGCTGAAGCGCCGACCACGAACCCGTAGAATCGAACAGGCTGCCACGTCGTGGCAGCCTGTTTTTGTACCCCCGGTCCGATTCGAACGGACGACTCTCGGTTCCGAAGACCGATGCTCTAGTCCGCTGAGCTACGGGGGCATGACTTCAAGATTTTAGCCCTGATGGTGTGCGCTGTCAAATGCGGTCGTGGCAGCGGATTTCACCGTTTTGCGTTGCTTGTTATCAGGCTTTGGGCTATAATCAATGCTCATACTGCATCGGCTTCCATGGGACGGCGGTCGCGTTCTTGGCTGGTGTGGGCCATCTGGGCCATCTCCGGGAACTCCCGACGTCTGAAATGTTGATAATCACTCCAAAACATGGTGTCTATGGTAAATAACGAGTTTTCTGAATCTCCTGTTTCTCTGGAAGAACTGATAGAACGGTTGCCGCGCACGTTTTCCGAAGTCGAGATCGAGCAGATACGCGAGGCCTACGCCCTGGCCGAAATGGCCCACTCAACGCAACCGCGCGCCTCTGGCGAACCCTACACGGTCCACTTGCTGGCGGTGGCCGGCGTTTTAGCCGACATGCGCCTGGACTCGACGACCATCATCGCCGGTCTGTTGCACGACATCGTCGAGGATACCGACATCCCGCTCTCTTATCTGGCCGAGCGGTTTGGTCCCAAGGTCGCCGATCTGGTGGACGGCGTCACCAAGCTGGAGGAGATCAAGCGCTTCAGCGACGAGAAACGCAGCCAGCAGGTGGCGACCAACCCCAAGCTGCGCAGCCAGCGCGACGAAACGCTGCGCAAGCTCTTCCTCTCCATGGCCGAGGACATCCGGGTCGTCATCATCAAGCTGGCCGACCGGCTGCACAACATCCGTACGCTGAAGCATCTCAACGAGCACAAGCGCCGCCGCATCGCGCGCGAGACCCTGGACATCTACGCGCCCTTGGCCAACCGGCTAGGGATCTGGCAGATCAAATGGGAACTGGAGGATAACGCGTTCCGCTGGCTTGAACCGGTCACCTACAAGGAGATCTCCAACGGCTTGCAGCAGCGCCGCGTCGAGCGTAGCGAGTTCATCAATCAGGTGATCGAGATCGTGCAGTCTGAGCTGCAGAAGGCCCACATCACAGCGATTGTCGAGGGACGGCCCAAGCACATCTTCAGCATCTACCGCAAGATGCAGCGGAAAGGGGTCGAGTTGGAGCAGATCTACGACACGGAGGCAGTGCGCATCCTGGTGGACGAGATCTCCGACTGCTACGCCGCGCTGGGCGTGGTGCATGGACTGTGGCGGCCCATTCCCGGTGAATTTGACGACTATATTGCCAACCCCAAGGACAACATGTACCGCTCGCTGCACACCGCGGTGGTGGGTCCCAACCGGCGCAACCTGGAGGTGCAGATCCGCACCCATGACATGCATCGCTCGGCTGAGTTGGGCATTGCGGCTCACTGGCGCTACAAAGAGCAGGCCAAGCGCGACGTCGAATTCGAGAACAAGCTGGCATGGCTGCGCAGCCTGATGGATTGGGAAGGCGATCCGACCGATGCCAGCGCGTTCGTCGAGTCGATGCAGAGAGATGTATTTGCTGATCGCGTCTATGTCTTCACCCCGCAGGGCGACCTGAAAGACCTGGCCGCCGGCTCCACTCCTATCGACTTTGCGTATGTTGTCCACACGGAGGTGGGCCATCGCTGTCGCGGCGCGCGCGTCAACGGCAAGCTTGTGCCGCTGGACTATCAACTCAAGAAAGGCGATGTCGTCGAAATCATCACCTCAAAGCGCGGCGGGCCAAGCCGTGACTGGATGAACCCATCGCTCCCCTTCACCGCCACCAACCGGGCGCGCAACAAGATCAGGCAGTGGTTCCGAAAGCAGTCGCGCGAGGAGAATGTTCAGGAGGGGCTGGAGATTTTGATCCGTGAGCTGAAGCGGCTCAACATCGAGCGCAGCCACGACTCTATTGGCAAGCTCTTTGGCTACGACAAGGTCGATGACTTCTATGCCGCCTTGGGGTTTGGCGATGTCAGCACGCAGCAGGTCGCCAGCAAGGTGCTGGACCTGGAGCGCAAGGAGCAAGCCGAAGTCGAGGCAGAGGATGAGAAGCTTGCCCCGATTCCGGTTTCATCCGAAGGAGTGACAGTGCTCGGCGTCGAGGATCTGCTAAGCCGCACAGGGATGTGCTGCAACCCTGTTCCCGGCCAGGAGATTATCGGCTATGTAACGCGCGGACGCGGCGTGACTGTCCATCGCAAGAGTTGCCCCAACGTCCAGCACATGATGAAGAAAGACCCGGCGCGTATCGTCGAGGTCAGTTGGGGGCAGGCAGCTGAGCGCGCCCACCCGGTGCGCATCGTTGTGGAAGCCTATGACCGTTCAGGCTTGCTGCGTGACATCGCCGCACTGGTGGCCGATGAGCAGGTTAACATGCGCGATGCCACCGCCAAGACCGGCATCAAAGGCCACCTGGCTAGGGTCACAGCCACGTTGGAGATCCGCGATGCGGAGCAGTTGAGCCGCATCCTGACTCGCATCGAGCGTCTGCCTAACGTCACCGAAGCCAAGCGTTGGCACGCTACGGCCTGACCGTTTTCTCGAGCAGCGTGCAGCTATCCGGGCGTTAGCGTTTGTCGGCGAGGATGTTGAGAAGGGCCTCGCGGCTGGCGTCGTTCTTCCATATTTTTCCATGGTTGCCTTCTTTGGGGAAAAGGGGGCTGGGCCTTATCCCTGCGTTGATAGGCCGGTCTCGGGTGTCAGCGCTACCTACTCCTTGATGGATCATTACCCCGGTTCTAGGTTTTCATGGCGCAATCCACCTGAGAATAACTTGAAATTGATGCTTATCGTCCGTAGACTTATAGTCATCGCGATCGTAGAATGATGGTATGCATCACGAATTTGATATTTTGGAGAACTTTGGGCGTCGAGTGCGCGAGCTCCGCAAGGAACAGGGCTATTCTCAAGAGACGTTTGCTGCTCAATGTGGCCTCGATCGAACATATGTGGGAGGCATTGAGCGCGGCGAACGAAATGTGTCGCTCCGCAACATCGAACTGATCGCCAAGACGTTGCGAATTACGATTTCAGAGTTGATGGAAGGAATCGAATGGGGAGCGCGCTATGATTGACCACTCGCTGCAAAAAGGCTATGGCAACGTCAAGCGGTCGTGCAATTCAGACTGGAAAAGTGGTCAAGCAGGAGATGCCATTCATGAGCTTGCAGCGAATTCCTTGCGATTTCTCGTTGAGCAATGTGAGTTAATCGACCTCGTTTCGAGGGTTCCTGGGAAGCAATATGTGAGCTTTCGTCGAGGTACAGTTATTGCTCGTCCAGCGAACCAGCAGCATTTTATCACAAACCTTCTCGAGTTCGAGCAACTCCAGCGAGATTGGCTCGATGCCACGATTCTGGCGCAGGATTGGGAACGGTTAAGCTATACGACTGCTCTGGCACCTTGCTTGGCAATGGAGATCTTTAATCGACAGAACAGGAAAGGACCAGCAACCTACTTCGAGTGTTACATCGGCCATCTTTTCGCGAAGACTTTTGGCGTGAATCCGACGAAGAAAGCGCGGCTTTCCGTCCTTGATCGAGAGGTGTTGATGACCATGGACTTTCTTCTCGACTTGGGCAAACAAAGCCCAAAGATTCACCTACCGGTTAAAATGTCTACCCGTGAACGGGTGGTGCAGGCGTGGTCCCATCAGAGGCTACTTGATTCAGCGTACGGCGATGGTGTCTATCGCGGCATCATGGTGTTGTTTTCCGAGACCAAGCTTGATTCGCGTACTTTGGAAGTCACGGAGATCTGTGTGCCTGATCAGTGGCTTGTGTATCAGACGTTGCTTGCACAAATTGACCGCATATATTACTTTGATATTCCCGAACGTTATCTCACACTGGCAACGGAGTATCCAAACGTTATATCAATCAAACCGTTTGGCGAATTCTTCACCGAAACTGAAAGACGAGCTGTCCTTCGTTCGTAGAAGATTCTGGTAAAACCTTTCCGTTGTGGCTCGTTTCGATAACCAGCCGGTTCTTAACACCTTTCCATCGCGCGCGTCCCTTTGGCTTGATGAATACGAGGAAGTAAGAGTGGTTCTTGCGGGCATGGGCCTGGGTCAACATTCGACTGACCCCTGGTTTTCCTCTCCTCACCACAACGAAAAGATCTTCAGTAACAAATCCGAACTGCTCCAATTCGTTGATGATTTCAACGTGTGTCAATCGCTGTCGATTAGCGCAGACTTCGTCCTGGCATTTGACGATATATACGCCTCCCTCCCTCAGAACTCGCCATGCCTCCTTCGCCGCTGTGAAATATAGATCGAGCACCGCCTCGTGGTATTTCTTCTTTGAGTTGGCTTGGTTGTTCTTGTAATAGCCCTCATAGTTCTGGTGGTTGACATGAGCCGTTCCTCCGGGGGTATGCATGTACGGCGGGTCGAAGACCACACAATCCACTGAGGCGTCCTGATAGGGCAAGTCGCGACAGTCTACACCTGTTTCCAGATCGGAAGCCAGCAGCTGGTATGCGTCTTCTGGTACCCTTCGCCAGAAGACGCCCTTACCGTAGGTAACGTCTGCCACCTTGCTTCCTGGCTCTACGTACAACGAAAGAACGTAGGGAAAGACCTCATCATTTGTGCCAGCGTGCGCACTGAAGATGAGATCATTGGTCGCTTCTCCGTCTGGTCGTTTCCGCTTCTTGGTAGACATGGCAGTAATTCTCCGAAACACTCCAGGCTATCGCCGAATGCTGACCGAGCGCTCTCAGCGTATCACATTTGACGTGGTCTGGCAATCCACCTTCCCTCAGCTAGTAGAAACAACCATCTCAGACTTCCGCAAATCGGCAGGTGATTACTTCGGATGGCGGGGTGGCACGCTTTTATGCCGCCATCTCTTCCAATTCCTCGATTACCTCTGTCGGCTGCCTGGCTTCCTTACCGGCCAGCACGTGCCGGAGAAATTGGCCGGTGTAGCTGCGCTCGGTAGCCATCACGGTTTCCGGCGTGCCCTCGACCAGAATGTAGCCACCTCTGTCGCCACCCTCCGGACCCAAGTCGATGAGCCAATCGGCCGACTTGATCACGTCCAGGTTGTGCTCGATGACCACCACGGTGTTGCCCTTGTCTACCAGGTTGTGCAGCACCCGCAGCAGTTTCTGGATGTCCGCGAAGTGCAGGCCGGTGGTCGGCTCATCGAGGATGTAAAGCGTGCGGCCGGTAGCAACCCGGCTCAACTCCTTGCTCAGCTTGACGCGCTGCGCCTCGCCGCCGCTGAGGGTAGTCGCCGGTTGACCGAGTTTGACATAACCGAGACCCACTTGCCACAGCGTCCGCAGCTTTTTGCGGATGGTCCGGAAGTTCTCGAAGAAGTGCATGGCCTCCTCGACGCTCATGTCCAGCACGTCGGCGATGGTTTTGTCTTTGTACTGGATCTCCAGCGCCTCCCGGTTGTACCGCTTACCGTGGCACACCTCGCAGGGCACATACACATCGGGCAGGAACTGCATTTCGATCTTGATAATCCCGTCTCCCTTGCACGCCTCGCAGCGGCCGCCCTTGACGTTGAAGCTGAAGCGGCCCGGCTTGTAGCCGCGCACCTTGCTCTCCGGCAGGCTGGCGAACAGGTCGCGGATCGGTGTGAAGACGTTGGTGTAGGTAGCCGGGTTGGAGCGCGGCGTGCGGCCGATGGGAGTCTGGTCGATATCCACGATCTTATCGATGTGCTCCAGTCCTTCGATGGCCTGGTGGCGGCCTGGCTTGTCCTTGGCGCGATAGAGACGCTGAGCCAGCGCCTTGTACAGCACCTCGATCACCAGGCTGGACTTGCCGGAGCCGCTGACGCCGGTGACGCAGATCAGCTTGCCCAGCGGAAAGCGCACATCCAGCCGTTTCAGGTTGTTCTCGCTGGCAGCGCGGACGATGAGGTCCTCACCGTTGCCCAGCCGCCGCGCCGGTGGAACGGGAATCTCCATCAGGCCGCTGAGATACTGGCCGGTCAACGAATCAGGGCACGCCAGCACGTCCTGCAGGTTGCCGCTGCACACTACCTCGCCGCCGTGTTCACCGGCGCCCGGCCCCAAGTCCACAATCCAGTCGGCGGCGCGAATGGTGTCCTCGTCGTGTTCCACCACCAACACGGTGTTGCCCAGATCGCGCAGCCCTTGCAGCGTGTGCAGCAGCCGCGCATTGTCCCGTTGGTGCAGGCCGATGCTGGGCTCATCCAGGATGTACATCACACCCATCAACTGTGAGCCAATCTGGGTCGCGAGCCGGATGCGTTGCGCCTCGCCGCCGCTGAGAGTCGCCGCCTGCCGGTTGAGGGTCAGGTAGTCCAGTCCGACATCGTGCAGGAACCCAAGCCGCGCCCGTAGCTCCTTCAGGATCTGGTATGCGATCTGTTGCTCGCGGCTGTTAAGCGGCGTCGTCGGCAGGTCCTGGCTGTGGCCGTTGAGGGTGTCGGTGGCCTTCTGGCGCTCCTCCTCGGTCTGCAATCCTGCCACCCACAGCAAGGCATCGATGACAGATTTTGCGGTCACATCGACGATATTAAGGCTGGTGATGGTTACGCCCAGTGCCTCAGGGCGCAGCCGCTGGCCCTTGCAGGCGGGGCAGGGGCGGGCCGACATGAAACGCTCCATCTCCTGGCGCATGTAGTCGCTGGTGGTCTCACGGTAGCGCCGTTGCAGGTTGGAAATCACTCCCTCGTAAGTCGTCTCGTAGTTACGTTTGTGTCCGTTCTGATTGACATAGTTCAACATCAACTTTTCGTTGTGGGGCGTCCCGTAGAGCACGATATCGCGCTGGCGGTTGCTCAGCTCGGCCACCGGCACGTTGGCATAGGGGATGCCGTGTTGTGCTGTGACCGCGCGCAGCAGTTGCTGGTAGTAGCCGTCGTGTTTGGGATTCTGCGCGCCCCAGCCCGGCGCCAACACAGCGCCGTCTTGCAGACTCTTGCTCAGATCCAGTAACAGATCGGGGTCGAACTCCATCTGTGTGCCGAGGCCGGTGCAGGTTGGGCACGCGCCGTGCGGGCTGTTGAAGCTGAAAGTGCGCGGTTCTATCTCCGGCAGGCTGATGCCGCAGTTGACGCAGGCAAACTTCTCGCTGAAAAAGCGATCGGTCGCCTGGTCGGGGTCGGTGACATCGCTGACCACCAGCACACCATCGCCCAACCGCACCGCTGTTTCCACCGAATCGGCCAGGCGGGTAGCATCGGTTCCTCCCTCGTTGCCCGAGCGGATGATGAAGCGGTCCACCACAGCCTCGATAGTATGCATCTTGTAGCGGTCGAGCTGGATATCCTCATCCACCTCGCGCACCTCCCCGTTGACCCGGACGCGGACGTATCCCGCTTTGCGCACCTCATCGAAAACCTGCTTGTGCTCCCCTTTGCGCGCGTTGATGAGCGGCGCCAGCAACAGCAGCCGGCTGCCTTCCGGCATCTCCAGAATAGCGTCTACCATCTGCTCCACCGTCTGCTGGGTGATAGGCAGACCGCAGTTGGGGCAGTGGAGAATTCCGACGCGCGCGTACAGCAGGCGCAGGTAGTCGTAGATCTCGGTCACCGTGCCCACCGTCGAGCGCGGGTTGCGGCTCGCGCCCCGCTGGTCGATGGAGATGGCCGGGCTGAGACCCTCGATCTGGTCCACATCGGGCTTTTCCATCAGGCCCAGAAACTGGCGGGCGTAGGCCGACAGCGATTCGACATAACGTCGCTGGCCTTCGGCGTATAT
Source organism: Caldilineae bacterium (assembly GCA_020634555.1). Classification (GTDB taxonomy): domain Bacteria; phylum Chloroflexota; class Anaerolineae; order JAAEKA01; family JAAEKA01; genus JACKBK01. The sequence goes on along the minus strand of JACKBK010000026.1, from coordinate 8,585 downwards.
GGTGTCGAAGGCCAGGCTCGACTTGCCGGAACCGGAGAGGCCGGTCAGCACCACGAGCTGGTCGCGCGGGATCTCCAGGCTGATGTTCTTCAGGTTGTGCTCGCGCGCACCGAGGATGATGAGCTTGTCTTGTGCCATGGGTTAGGTTTTCTTTTGTTGGTCCGAAGGTGTCGAAGGTGGTCGAGTAATTCTAGCACGCATGTGCTATTTGTGCAAAGTGTGATGGTGTTGTTGCAGCACTTGATAGTATCAGGAATGGCCCGCGGCGTCTGTATCTTCACTCACGAGATGGCGGCGGTGGTGTTGTTCCGGCCATCGAATGCGCAAGCATCAAGTGTAGCACGCCTTGTGGCTGCTCCCAATTTCTTCTGCCGGGCGACAGATTTTCTGCGCTGATTACGTTTAAACTTGTACACTACATGTTCCCAGATACGGGATACGCGACCCCAGGTTCTGTTGGCATTCCGCAAATGGAGCCTGTCGCCTACGTCCTGGCACTCTGAATCGCGGAGTGAGCATCCTACTTCCCAACCGGCCCGCTCATTCACGTTTTCCAGCAGAGACTCCCGCAGCTTGATGCATGACGTTTGATCTGTGAGACATAGCGACCCACCGTGCAGTGGTATGCTTAAGCCAGCCGGACGCAAGCAGACCGGCTGACGAAACCGTACCGCCCTGTGGCGCCAGAACAGTTCAAACGAACAAGGAGACTCGTGATGACCCTCAATCTTTACCCCGGACCGGGCCGCTATGCCCGACTTCTGATCATTGCCTTGCTGGCAACCTGCATTCTGCTTCCGATACCAGCAGCGGCTGAGCCGTTACAGCAATCCGCAGCCTGCCTGCCAGACGATCCCTACGATCTGGACACCATGATCCAGGTCATGTCGCGGCCCAACCCGCCTACTGTTCCTGTCCAGCTCAACGATGACCTCACCCTGGTTTATGTTGGAGTTGGCGACATGATCGCTGATGGTGAAGACGACACCGAGCCCGGGCCGACGCCTCGGCCGAATCCTCGTCCGACCGAGCCCGACCCTGCTCAGACCAGCTACGGCCCGATGAAGATACGGGCTTTCAACAACGCCAACCGGTTCATGTTCGACATCATCATGTCCGAGCGAATGCTCAAACGCATCGACCGCTGCCGCGAGGAAGCAGGTTTGACGTCGGCGGACGGCGGCGAGGACGGCTTTGGGCCGGCTGAGGGGCAGCATGTGTTTATGCCGCTGCTGCTAAACGGTTCTGCCGGAACTGGCCCGGCCGCGGCAACGCGCGGCTGGAGCAATGGCGACGATACCCGCATTGTCCGCTCACCGACCACGCTCTGGCCCTGGCGAACGATCGCCCAGCAGAGCTTTGTGGGTGACGACGAATCGCGCTGCACGCAGACGTTGATCGGTCCCCGGCACATGGTCACCGCCGCACACTGTATCGTCAACTTCGGCACCACCGCCTGGAAGACCCGTGAGCTGACGCCCGGCCGTAACGGCCCCGGCATCAGCCCCTACGGCATGACCACCATCACGCCGAACCCGGCGCCGGGCCAGACCGTATGGTACTTCGTGCCCAGCCAGTGGACAGATCCTGGTACCAGCAACCAGTGGGTCTGGGACTGGGGCATGGTCGTCATTCCGGACTTTCTGGGCAACCAAACGGGCTGGATGGGCTACGGCGCCTGGTCGGCCGGCGTGTTGAACGGCGAGACGCACCTCAACCGTGGCTACCCGCGCTGCAACGTGCCCAACTACGGCGGCGAACCGGCCAACTGCCAGCCAGCGCGGCTCTATGGTGACACCAAAGCCTGCGAGCTGGGCGACTACTCCGACCAACTGGCGGATGGCTGGAACCGGCGAATCAGTGTTTCCTGCGACCTCAGCAAAGGCCACAGCGGCAGCGCTGTCTATCACTACCGCTACGACCCTCATCTCGACAAAACAGTGCCGGTGGTCACGATGGTTGTTTCCACCGAAGTTTGCGGCAGCAGTTGCTCGGCTACTAACGACTTTCCCAGCACCGCACGGCGCCTGACCCCGGCTGATGTGGCCGTCATCAGCTTTTTCCGTGAGGCATTCCCGTAGATAGACGCCGGACCAGCAGTACCTGAACAGGTGACAGCCACTTGATAGCGAGCGCCAGCATTTCCGCGGGGTTCCAAGTAACTGTCACCTCTCAGACTTTGTATGAACGAAGTGTTTACCGAACGATTTCCCACCGCACCTGTTTCATGAAGGAGATACCCATGAAGACGATACGACTTTTGGCGCTGGCAGGCTTGCTGGCATTGATGGGGCTGGCATCCAGCGGCGTGGCATCAGCGGCCGCGTGTTCGCCAGGTGCAGTCTACGACCCGGCCTGCGACGTTGACCATGACGGTGACGTCGATGTGATCGACATTCAGCTTGCTGCCGGCCACTGGAACCAGAACGGTGTCTGGACGGCCGGCGACTATTGGTCTCTGATCGGCAATGCAGCGACCAATCCCGCTGTGAACTTCCTCGGCACCACCGACAACCAGCCGTTGGTAGTGCGCACCAACAACACCGAGCGGATGCGGGTCACCAGCAGCGGGCTGGTTGGTATCGGTGTCGCCAACCCGACCGACCAGTTGAGTGTGCGCAACACCGGCGCCGGGCGAGCCGGCTTCTTCCAGACCGACAACGGCGCCAACAATGCCGCCGCGCTGTCTGCGGTGGTTCAGAACGGCAACGGCAGCGCGCTGTTTGCCAGCGTCCTGGATGCCGGTAACAGCGCTCCCGGCCTGTACGCGACGACGCTGGGCACCGGCCCGGCAGCGCGGCTGGAAGGAAACACGCAGATTTGGAGCGGCCAGCTTGAGGTGCGTGAGGACAACCACCAGATCGCCATCGTGGACGACAACAACGGCAACAAGACCTGGACGTTGACCTCGCACCAGGGCACCAGCGGCATTGGTTTGTGGGAAGATGCCACCACCGGACGCTTTGTGGTCGCGGCCGGTGGCAACGTGGGCATCGGCACGCTGGGGCCCCAGGCGCCGCTGCACGTCAATCAGGGCGCCAACGACGGCACCGATGTGCTGGTGACCAGCCCGGCATTTGCGCGTATGCGCATGGTGGCGGAATCTCCCAACCCGGATGTCACTCTGTCGTTGCAGGCCCGCGGCCTGCCAGATTCAACATACGCCGAAATTGGCACGCTGTCCCGACACGACCTGCGCTTCTACACCAACGACGCCTACCGCATGACCTTAGACGACGCGGGCAACGTGGGGATCGGCACCACCGAGCCGACCACGCGGCTGCATGTCAACGGCAACAACGACGGCACCGATGTTATGGTCACTGACGGCGAGTTTGCCCGCATGCGCATGGAGGCGTCCGATCCTGCCACCGATGTGTTGCTCTCGGTGCAGGCGCGCGGCAGCGCGGGGGTGCAGCGCGCCGAGATCGGCACGCTGTCAGGCCATGACCTGGTTCTCTATACCAACGGCAACGTGCTCATGTACCTGCGCTCCAACGGCGAGGTGTGCCTGGGCAGCGGGTGTCCGTAGGCTGGCGGCCACGGAACACTCAGGAGGCACCTCATGAACACGAACAAGCTTACCTTGCGAACTATGGGCCTGGCTGGCTTGCTGCTGGTGTTGCTGGCGACGCTGCTGCCCGCCGGCTTAGTTCAGGCGGCCGCGCCCGATTTGCCGCCATGCGGCCAACCGCCGGCCGGCAACTGGACCATCAACGCCAGTTGCGATCTAAGTGCAGCGGTCATCGCGCCGCAAAACGTGACCATCACCAACAACGCGCTGGTGACCGTGCCGGGCGGCCGTTGGCTCAATGTCGATTTCACCAACTATTATCTTCGGATCCTGCCCGGATCGGCGCTGTTGATCCAGCCTGGCGGCCGTACTTACTCGTTTCTGCTGGGCCATACCTTCCTCAACAACACCGACGGCACCTTTGGCTACTACCTGAAGCGGGTGGGCGGCGGCGTGATGGAGTCCTATAACTCGACCTTCGCCTTTTACCCCGCCAGCACCATCAAGGTCTTGCAGCATCTGCATGCCATGCGCGCGGTGGATGCCGGTTCGGTGACGCTGCTGGGCACCAACCTCAATGTCTGCTCCGGCGGCACCAATTGCACCGACAACGCCAACACGCTGGCACTCTGTGGCGGCGCCATGGTTGTCGAGAATCTACAGACGGCGCTGACCAACATGATGCGGCCGTCCAACAACCAGAGCACCAACGCAGTTCAGGAGTTGTTCGGCGGTGGCACGCCCAGCGTCGGCCGTGCGGCCATGAACACCACCGCTTCGGCCGTGGTCGGGATGAGCGCATCTACCGCGTTGCAGCACAAGTTCGCCTGCGGGAACGTGTCCAACAACCCGTATAACACGCTGACGTTGGCCGACGCCGGGCTGCTTTACGAGCAGGCCATGACCAATGACGCGGTGTTGCCTGAGCCAACGCGCACGACCTTCGTGCAGATCATGCTCAACGACACCAACGACAACTCGCTGGTGACGGCGATCAACGCGATCATCGACCAGGAAGCGGCTAAGTTCGAGATGCCGCCGGCCGATGTGCAAGCCGTCAAAAATGGGATGCAGTTCGCCCACAAGGCCGGCAACATCGGCACCGCCTATGAGTCGGACGCCGGCTGGTTCAGCCTGCCCGTCAACGGCGGCGCTGACACCCGTCAGTACGTCTTCGGTCACTTCGTCGACGGCGCAACCGTCAATTCGTTGCCCAGCTTCGACGCCCGCACCTCCGAGCTGCTGCGCACGGCGATCCGCGAGTCGCTGCCGCTGTACTGAAACTCTGCCTCCGCACTGTAGGATAGCCCCTCGTGGGCGTTCTGGAATCCCGGAACGGGCACGAGGCCCTATCCTACAACTGTTCGACCTCCTACCGCACGATCAGCGGCATGTAGAGTCGCGGGGTCAGTTGCGTCTCCCCGGCTACGATGCTGATCTGGCCAACGACCTCCGGCTGGCCGGCCAGGTCGACCGCCTCCAGTCGGTACCAGTAGCGATCGCCGGCAGTGACACTGCTGTCCGTCCACTGGTAGCTGTTGCCGGCCGCGCCGCCGGGGTTCGGGCTGGCGATCAGGCTCTGGTTGAGCTGCGTCCATGGCCCGCCCTCGGCCTCGGCGCGGTAGAGGTTGAAACCCAGGTTATCCAGCTCACTGACCGTTTCCCAGGTCAATCGGATGCCGTCTGGCTGGTTTGTCGCGTCGAAGGAAGCCAGCGTGACGGCCAGCGGCGTGTCGGTGACCTCACCGTTCCAGACGCTGGGCAGGTAGCGCTGCAAGCCGCTGCTGTCGGTCACCTTCAGGTCGATGCGCGTCGGGCCGAGCCGGGTGGTAGCAGGCGGCGTGTACGTCCACGTGTCAACGTTGGCGGTGTGTGCGCTCGGCGTGACGTCGATCCAGATACCCGCATCGGGTCCCGGATCACCGTCGTCCTGGTGGCGCATACGCAACAGCACCTCCGTCACGTCGGTGTCCAGCGGATTGGCGATGTCGTAGATCTCGTCGGCTGTCAGGGCGCGCCCGACGACAAACAACTCGTCGATGCGGCCGTCGAAGTGGCCGGGGTCGGCGCCGCGACCCACGAAGGCCGGGCTTTCACCCACGAACGACTGCTTGCCCGACTGTGCGCTCACTGCGACACCGTTGACGAAGATCGCCTGTTCCTGCCCCTCCTTGTTGTAGCGGAACGCCAGGTGGACCCACTGTCCCGTGGGTAGCGGATCCGAGCCGCTGATCTCGTTGCCGGCGCCGCCGAAGCGCATGGTCGGTTTGCCGTCCTCCAATAGCCCCAGGGTCAGGCTTTGCAGGTCACCATTGGCTGTGGAGCCGAGGATTGGCTGGATGCTGCCGGTGATGGCGTCCACGTTGACCCACGCCATGACGGTAAAGCTGCTGTCTTCCAGTCCCAACTCGGCGGTGGTCGATACCGGTTCGTTGGCTGAGATCTCCAACGCGTCGTCGACGCCATCGAAGTTGGCTGCCAGGCCGTATTTGCCCGGCTGGCCGGCGGCGGGACAGGTTGAACAGGCAGCGTTGTAGAAGCGTCCGCTGCTGTCGACGAAGCCTGTCGAGCCGCTAGCCTCCTCGAAGTGTAGCGTCAGGTAGCGGTCGGCCACCGGATAGGGGATGTCGGTCGCGGTTCCGGTCACCGCCGTGGCATTGGGCTTGATCTGTGGCGTCGGCAGCGAGACGTCCCCGGACGGTGCGATGCCGTCCAGACGCACCGTACCCGCGTTAGTTTCGGAGGTGTTGCCTACGTCGTCGCTAGCCTGAACTAGAACATCGTACGTTCCGTAAGGCGGTTGCTCGAAGGGATAGTCCACGCTCCAGTCCTTCTGCGAGCGTGTTGTGCTCACGGTTGCCTGCTGGTAGCCGCTGGCGGACTCGCCATCCTCATCCAGCATGGCCACAGACACGGAACCAGACGCTACGCCGCTCAGGTTGTCGCTTACCTGGCCATTGAGGGTCAGTGAGCCCGTGACAGGCAGCACGCCTGTTTGTTGAGCCGCGTCGACGGTTGCCGTCGGCGCCTCTCCGTCGACGGTAAAATCGTAGTCCGGGGACTGGCCGTAGTTGCCGGCTGCGTCGAGCGCCCCCAGTTGGAGGGTATAGCTGACGCCTGGCAGAAGGTCCGGCACCGGGTAGAGCCACGCGTCGCCCACTTGCTGCAACACGGTAATCTCGTTGGTAGTGCCGTGGAGCAGATTTGCAAAGACCGTCTTGACGTACGATCCCACATCGCTGACGCTCACCAGCCAGATCTTGCCTGAGCCGGCCGACACGAAGTTGCGGTCCAGTTGCAATGCGATGGTCGGCGCATCGTTGTCGATAACCACCGGCAGCGAGTAGGTCAGGTCGTACCAGCTCACCTGGTAGTCATAGATGTCGCGAACCTCGGCCGCGCTGAGGGCTGCGCCGTGGACCGTGATCTCGTCCATCTGGCCGTCGAAGTCAGACCAGGTGGCGACGTAGGATCCGCCCCCGATCGTGATGTCCTGCGACGTCTGGCACGCTCCGTTGGTCTGGGTCTCGGTGATGGGATCGGGCGAGCCATTGATGTAGAGTCGCATGGTCTGGCCGTCGTAGGTCGCCATGACGTGGTTCCACTGGCCATCCAGCAGCGCCGTCGTCGTGTTGAGTTGGCGGTAGCTGGAGCAGTTGCTTTCCTGCATCAGGAACCGGACGGTGTTGTCAGGGTGCAGCAGCAAGGCATAGTTGACGTTTCCGCCATTGGTGGCCATATCGCGCTTGCCGACCAAGGGCTGGATCTGTGCGCGCCGGTTGTTGGGCTTGACCCAAACCCCCATGGTGAACTGGCTGAGGTTGTACGCCGGATCTGCTGCGACGGTCAGCTTGCGGTCGCCGCCGTCAAACACCGCTGCCTCGCGCATCTGGCCCTTGGCGCCTGCCTCAGGGCACGACGATGTACTGCAGGTCGCGTGGTTGGCCAGCGGTGTGTCGTCGATGAAAGAGGTCGTGGCAAAGTCTTCGTCCAGGTGCAGGTTGAGCACCGGCGCCTCGTTCATGACCGCGCGGATGTCGGCGGCGCTCAGAGCAGTGCGCTGGATGACAACGTGGTCGATCAGCCCGTCGAAGTAGTGGCCGCCACGTGATTTGCCGACGTGTACCGTGTCGGTGCCGAGGAATGATGCCCTGCCGGTGGCAGCCACATCCTGCACCCCGTTGATGAAGATGGCCTGCTCCTGCGTATCTTTGTCGTAGCGGAATGCCAGGTGGTACCAGGTACCAGTCTCCAGCGTCGTCGATCCAGCGGTGTCGTTGCCGGAGCCGTAGAAGCCCATGTACGGCACGCCGTTGCGCACCACCAGATGCAGCCCTTCGCGGGCTAGCAACGTGTCGGTGCCCAGGATCGACTGGTCACCGCTCAGGCTGTCCAGCTTGACCCAGGCCATGGCGGTGAAGCTGGAGTCGGTCAAACCCAGCGTGTCAGCCGCTTCGGTAGTGAGGTAGTCGTCCACCCCGTCGAAGCGCAGCGACTGGTTGGAGCGGCCGGGGATGCCGCTGTCGGGGCACGTAGCGCCGCTGCACGAGGTCGAGAAGTTGTTGCCCGACGTATCCTCGAAGAGGTGCTGGCCCGGCGGCTCGTCCAGCTTCAACTCCAGCCCGCGCAGCGATCCGTTGTACACGCCCATCACCTCGCTGCCTGTCAGCGCGACGTTGAACAGGTTGATCTCGTCGAGGCGCCCCTTCAGGCCGGTGGAGTAGACGGTGTAGTTCAGATCCACGTTGTAGCGGTTTGGTAGCCACATGTACTGGTAGACACTGCCCAGAGCATGGTCGTAGGCGATGGTCTCTTCGATCTTGGTGGTGGGCGCCGCATCAAAGTAGAGCGCCTGATCCTCGCCGCCAGGCGGGTCGTCGCAGCCATTGGGTGTGTTGGGGTCACTGTCCCAGTTGCAAACCTGGAAGTCTAGGTAGCCGCCGGGGCCGGTCGCCCATTGGTCGATGGTGTTCACCTCGTGGTTGTGCAATTGGTTGCGGGTTGCCAGCCAGACCAATTCCTGCCGGCCATAGCCGTTGTTCAAATTCGTCAGGTCGGACCAGATGAACGC
>JACKBK010000025.1 GCA_020634555.1 Caldilineae bacterium | reverse complement strand
TGCATCCGCTGTTTGGCGAGGATAGGGAACCATCCGGGACAGGCTGGGTGGACAGCCTGCGGGCAGTGGAGACCGGCGACAGCCCATTCACCGACATCAACACCGTCTTTGTGGGTTGGGCAACGCTGGCGCTGGCCGTGCTGGGCGCGATCACGGGCGGACGGCGCAGCCGCGCCTGGACCGGCATCGCGCTGGTGGCCGGCTTGCTGGCTCTGGGACCGCTTTTGCAGATCAACGGCCAGTCCGTGTTCGACCTGGACGGCATGCAGGTCAACGTGCCGCTGCCGTACATCGTGCTGCACTACCTGCCGTTCATCAAGGGCTTCCGCGCGCCCAATCGTTTCAGCATCGACCTGATGCAGGCGCTGGCGGTGCTGGCAGGATTCGGGACAGCGTGGCTGCTGGGGAAGGTGGCCGGCGGCGGAAGGGAAACTAAGGAAACAACGGAAAGGAAGGACGGAGAGGCAACTCCCTCCACTCTCTCCTCACCCCGCTCCGTTCTGGCAACCATCCTCGCCGTCGTGCTGGCTGCCGCGGTGATCTTTGAACATCTGGCTGTGCCGCTGCCGTTGACCGATTCCCGGGTGCCTGCACCGTACCGCGAGCTTGCTCAGCAGCCGGACGATTTCGCGCTGTTGCAGCTTCCCATGGGCTGGCGCAACGGATTTGGCGTCTTCGGCACGGAGGACACGCGGGTCCAATGGTACCAGACAGTTCACAACCGGCCAATCCTGGGCGGTAACACGTCGCGTAACCCGTCCTTCAAGTTCGAGTATTTCGAGCGCCTTCCCCTCCTGCAAGCCATCACAACGATTGAGGCCTACGGCCAGCCCGACGACGCCACTGACGCTGCAGCTCGCGCCAGCGCCGCCGAGTTGATGGCGCTTTGGAACGTTGGGTATGTGGTGGTCAACCCGCCCGTACCGGAGCGCTATCCTTACGTAGACACATGGCAGACCAGCCGCGACTATGTGCTGGATGTCGTGCCGGTGGACCCGCAGCCGGTCTGGGACGCGGACGGCGTGCAGGTTTACCGGGTGCAGCAGCCGGACGTTCCGTTCCCCTACGAACTGGATCTGGGCAGCCGCAACACCGACGCCTGGCGCGGTCCCGGCTGGAGCAGCGACGAACCAGACATCGCCGGCGCTAATGGCGCCTGGATCGACGATGGGGATGCGGAGGTGTTCCTGCCGTTGCGCTTCGAAGATTCGCAGCCGCTCCAGTTGACACTGCGCCTCCAGCCCTTCAGCTACGACGGCGCGCCGCCCCAGACTGTTTCAGCCACATTCAACGGCGTCGAGCTGGGCGAGCAGACACTGGCCGGCGGTTGGCAGGAGATCAGCTTCGCGGTTCCGGCCGATGCGACGGTGTCCGGGCTGAACCGGGTGATGCTGCACTTTGCCGGCACGGCGCGGCCGGTGGATGTGTTGCCGGGCCAGGCAGCCATCGGCAGCACCGGCGTGCAGTCGCCGGTGGACATCGAGATCAACAGCGGTGGCGCAACCCAGGACATCGCCTTCATCACCGTCACCCCACCCGATGGCGAGCCGCAGGACGCGTCAGCCGGTCGCCGCGGCTACAACCTGACCGCCATCGACCCGCAGAGCGGCGCAATTCTCGACACGCGCGGCTTCGATACCTGGGCCAACGAGTTCGAGGCGGAGCAGATGGCCAGCTTCATCGAAAGCCTGCCCGACGGGACAATCGTCGTCGGCGCAGCGCGTGACGACGCCAGCCGCTTCCTGACCGACCGCGCCGTCGCTGCACTGGCCAGGCTGGGCAGCGCGGTCGATCTGCGCGCGACGCCCGGCTATGGGCACGCGCTGATCGGCGTCAAAGGCGCGGCGCCAGGCGCGGCCGCCGAGGCAACCAGTTCCGACGGCGCGTACCTGCGGCTGGCAGCCGACCGGCGCACGCTGGCTGCGGCCGTGGACTGGATTCGCCTGGAGCCTGCCCCGTGACAGGCGTGCGGCGTGCGGGCTGGCGGGCTGGCGTCGCCGGTCTGCTGTTGCTCCTGTTCGCCCTGTTGCTCTTCGGGGCGCGCCAGAACACGCTCACCGCCGACGAACCGGCCTATATCGCCGGCGGCTACGCTGTGCTGGCCCGCGGGCGTGTTGCCCTGCCGTTGTTGGCGCAGCGCGGCTACCCGCCATTGTTGGCAACTGTGGAGGCCCTGCCGCTCTACCTCGCCAACCCCGACGTTCCGGTCGAGCAACTCCCCGGCTGGCCAGCCAGCTACGACACCTTCACTCTGGCCTTCAAGCCCTTCCTGGTTCCGGTTCAACGCAGCGCGCTGGCCGCCCGCATGGCGACCATTTTGCTGACCCTTCTGTTGGGCGCGGTGGTGTTTCGCTGGGGGGCCGACCTGTGGGGACCGCCGGCCGGATTGATTGCGCTGGCTGTGCTGGTCCTCGACCCAACGCTGCTGGCCCATGGCCGTCTGGCCCACAGCGACGTCGGTGCGACCGCGCTGGGCACAGTGGCCCTGTTCGTCGTCTGGCGCTGGTCGCGAGCGCCATCGTGGAGACGGGCCTTCATGGCCGGCCTGCTTCTGGCTCTCACCTTGCTGGCCAAGGTCTCCGGTGCGCTGTGGCTGGCAGCCGCCGGATTGATTGTGTTGGCGACGCTGTGGGAGCGGCGGCGTGACGGACGTGTGGTCACATTGGCCGGTCAGGGACTGTCAATAGCAGCCGTGGCCGGGCTGGTGTGGTGGGCAGCCTACGGATTCGCCTGGGGGCGGAGCGAGGCGTTTGCACCTGCGGTGCCTGCGCCTCTTTATTGGGACGCCTTGCAGTACCTGCGTGACTACACAACCGACCTCTTCGCTCTGGGCATACGCCAGTCTGGACACGGTGGCTGGTGGTGGTATTTCCCGCTGGCCTTCCTGATTAAAAACCCTTTGCCGCTGTTGATTGCACTGGGCATCGCATTGATCGCACTGTTCCGCCGACCGATCCGTGGCCGACGCCTCGCCGATGTCGTCGCCCTGACCGCCTTTCCGGTCCTGTACAGCCTGGTCGCCATCGTTGATGGCATGACGATCGGCTATCGCCACATGCTGCCGGTGCATCCCTTCCTCTATCTTGCCATCGGCGGTGGGCTGGCAGGTTGGGCCTGGGACCGGGAACGGGGCGCACCCTGGCGGCGCTGGATCGTGGCCGGACTGGGACTGTGGCTGGCAGTTGGCGCTCTGCGCACTTTTCCGTGGGAGATCAGTTTTTTCAACGAGCTGGCGGGCGGGCAGGCCGGCGGCTATCGCTACCTGGCCGACTCCAACGTCGATTGGGGCCAGGCCGGGCAGGTGCAGGAAAGCTATCTGGCAGCCCATCCCGACACGCAGACCAGCCCGCCCAGCGCTCGCTTCAACCCTGCGCCGGGTAGCTATTTGGTGGGCGCCAGCACCCTGGACGGCGTCGGCGTCAGCGATGTCTACAGCTATGAGTGGTTCCGCCACCGCCAGCCTGACGACGTTCTGGCAGGCGGCAGCCGACTGGTCTTCGATGTCCCGGCCACGCGCCCCGCTTGGCTCGTCCAGTGTACCCAACCCGTCGCACCGCTGACCGAGACAGCAATCGCCAGCGCCGTCGGCCAGCCAGGCCTGCGCACTGCGGAAGCCGATTGCAGCCAGGCATGGATCTACCCGGCCGGCGGCGCAGCCGCGGGCATCTACGCGCTGCACCATGACCTGCTGACGCCGCAGCGGCCATGCCTGCCGGCGCTGTTGCCCTGCCCAACCGGGGCGTTGGATCCCTTTACACAACGCCACCTGGACGGCGCGCGGCTCTCCTACGAGCAACCGGTGGACGGTCAGTTGCCTGCCTTTGCCCTGTTCGAGCGACCCGTCCAGCCGCTGGAAGCCGCCGGGTCGGACCCTGTGGCGCTGGATGGCCCACTGGCCTTTCTCAGCGCAACAGCCTATCGCACCACTGATGGAATCGAAGTCGAGACCTGGTGGCAGGCGGTTGATGGTCCTGTCGAGCGGCCCTTCTCGCTGATGGGCCACCTGTTGGACGAGCAGGACGCGGTGGCGGCTGTGGACGACGGGCTGGGACTCTCGCCGCTGGCCTTGCAGCCAGGCGACATCCTCGTGCAGCGCCACCGGTTTCCAGGCGTGAGCGGAGACAGCGTGCGCTTCGAAACCGGCGCGTACTTTCTGGACGACCTGAGCCGCTGGCCGATTGTCGACTCGCCAGACGCAGACAGCATCGTGCTGACGCTGTATCCGGACAACGCGAGCGCACAGACGGCGATGACCGGGGGGCAAGTTCGATGACCAGCGAGACGGCTGGCGCTGTCAATCGGCCTCCGCAGCAAAGGCTGGTCACCCGCAACGACTGGCTGGTAGCCGCCGCGGCGGGTCTGGTTGTGGGCCTTGTCTACCTGCGTGGCGCCGCGCCGGGCGTGTTGCCGGGCGACAGCGGCGAGTTTCAGTTTGCTGCCTGGCTGGCCGGCCTGCCACACCCCACCGGCTATCCACTCTACATGCTGCTGGGCTGGGCGTGGTCACATCTGTTGGTCGCGTTTGGCTGGACATCCCCTGCGGGAGCGATGAATCTGCTGTCGGCGCTGTTGGGTGGACTGGCCATCGCGCTGGCGACACTGTTCTTCATCGCCCTGGCTGAGACCTTGAGCGAGGAGGAAGACGCGGAGGCCGGCTGGCTGGTGCGAGGCGCGGGGTTGGCGGCGGCGATGCTCTTTGCCTGTACGCCGACCTTCTGGAGCCAGGCGCTGATCGCCGAGGTCTACACGCTGCACGCCGCACTGGTGGCCTGCGTGCTGTGGCTGGCGCTGCTCTGGCGCAACGATCAGCGGCGGCGCGACGGTGTCAGCCCGCTGTTCTGGGCGCTGGTGTTGGTTGCCGGGCTGGGGCTGGCGCACCATCGCACGACTGTGCTGTTGTTGCCGGTGCTGGTAGTCTTTCTCTGGCGCGCGGCCGGTGGGGCTCACTGGCGCAACCACTGGCGGGCAGCGCTGGCCGCCAGTGGTTTGTTGTTGCTGCCGCTGCTGTTTTATCTCTACGTGCCGCTGCGAGCCGGTCATACCCCGTGGCTGGATTTGGCGTGGCGTCCCGGCCAGTCGCTGGATCTGCTGGATCGCTCGCCGCGCGGACTGGTGAGCTACATGCTGGGAAGAGGATTTTCCGGCGAGCTGCGCGGCCTCGGGTACGCGCTGTCCCAGGTATTCGTGCTGCCGGCCCGGCTGGGCAACGAACTGACGTGGATCGGTGTCGCTCTGGCCGCCGCTGGCGCGTTGATTCTGGCTGCACGCCGCCGCTGGATTGTGCTCTGGCTGACCGGCGCGAGCTTTATCGCTCTTGTCGCCTTCAACCTGTTCTACGCCATCGGCGACATCGCGGTGTTCTACATCCCGGCCTGGCTGATCGCCTGTGGATGGATCGCGGTCGCGGTCGCGTGGCTGGCAGATTGGCTGGCCCGCGGGCTGGCAGGCCACGGGCAACTGGCTCACTGGCTTCCCGCCGGCGTCATCCTGGTTTTCATTGTCCTGCCGCTTCTCTTGCTCACAACGCAAGCCGCCGGCCAGAGTCGCAGCCGGGACACCGCTGCTGCCGATTCGTGGAGCGCGCTGCTGGCTGCCGACCCGCCCACCGACGCCGTGTTGATCAGCAACGACCGCGACGAGATGATTCCGCTCTGGTATTTGCAGCAGGTTGACGGGATACGGCCTGACCTGGCAGGCGTCTTCCCCCGGCTGCTGCCGGACGTGGGCTGGACCAACATCGGCCGAGCCGTGGACAGCGCAGCGGCGGCCGGCCGGCCTGTATATCTGATCAAGCCGATGCCCGGTCTCGAGATCAAGGCGCAACTCGGCGCAGCAGACGCCAGCGGGTTGACGCCGGTTCTTGGCCTATCAGTTGACGGGTCCCCCCAGGTCAGCGCCGATGCGATGATCGGCGACACCATGACGCTGACCGGCTTCAGTGTCAGCCCGGCCGCGCCGGCGACAGGAGAAACGCTCGCTGTTGAGCTTTTCTGGCAGCCCTTGCAGCCGCCCCTGGCTGACTACACCAGCTACGTGCAACTGCTGGCCGCGGACGGCAGCAAGGTCGCGCAGAGCGATCACCAGCCCGGCGGTGTGTACTACCCGTCCAGCATGTGGCTGCCCGGCGAGACGCTGCTGGACCGCCACGAGCTGGCGATCCCCGCGGATGCGCCGCCAGGACCCTACCAACTACTTGCTGGCCTGTATCGCCTGACCGAAACAGGCATCGAACCGGTGGGGCAGGCCACCTTCGACCTTGCTGCCGGCCATTAGTCAACCGCGCTGACCTGCTGGTTTGGCCCCTCTCCCGGCCGAATCGCCCTTCGGTTCGTTGGCATCGACCGATCTCCTGTGTTACCATAGGGACTATGACCGAGCTCTTTGACGTTCACACACCTTCCGACGCCTGGCGCAAGTTCACCATCCAGTTTCAGCCCGCGCCGCGCGTAGAGCGCATCGCTGTGATTGACTCGCTGGACCGCGTGTTGGCCGCGCCGTTGACCGCGCCTCATGACCTGCCCAGCTTTCCCCGCTCCACAGTAGATGGCTATGCTGTGGCCGCCCAGGACACCTACGGCGCGTCGGAGGGCCTGCCTGCCCTGCTGGACGTTGTCAGCGAGGTGGCCATGGGCGCGCCGGCCAGCGTTCCGCTGGACGAGGCGCAGTGCGCGCTGGTCCATACCGGCGGCATGATCCCGCCCGACGCCGACGCGGTGGTGATGGTCGAGAATACGCAAAGGGTCGGAAGGAAAAGGAAAAACGGGAAAGGAGGGAAAGAGGGGCAGCATAGCGAGACTCTTGTTTCCCTCCTTTCCCCCGTTTCCCTGTTTCCCTCCTTTTCCCCTTTTTCCATCGAAGTCTATCGCCCCGTCGCCGTCGGCCAGAATGTGATCCAGATCGGCGAGGATGTGCGGCGAGGTGACCTGGTGTTGCCGGCCGGCCACCAGATCCGCCCCCAGGACATTGGCGGGCTGTTGGCGCTGGGCATTGTCGAGATCGATGCAGCGGTGGCGCCGCGGGTTGCCATC
This sequence comes from Caldilineae bacterium, assembly GCA_020634555.1. Classification (GTDB taxonomy): domain Bacteria; phylum Chloroflexota; class Anaerolineae; order JAAEKA01; family JAAEKA01; genus JACKBK01. Next base: position 45,249 of record JACKBK010000025.1, on the reverse strand, counting down.
CTTTCCCAGGGCGACGAGGTAGTGCCGCCGGAGCAAACGCCCGGCCCCGGCCAGGTGCGCGACATCAACTCATCCACGCTGGCTGCGCTGACACGGCGGGCCGGCGGCGTTCCTGTGACTTTCCCCATCGTCCCCGATCGGCTGGAGGCGCTGCAGGACGCGGCGCGGCGCGCATCCGCCGGCTGCGACATGCTGGTGATCTCGGCTGGCAGCTCAGTAAGCTACCGCGACATGACCGCGCAGGTCATTCAGGGCCTGGGCAAGCCGGGGATTCTTGTGCATGGTGTCAGCGTCAAGCCAGGCAAGCCCACCATTCTGGCAGTGTGCGACGGTAAGCCGGTGTTCGGTCTGCCCGGCAACCCGGTCAGCGCGATGGTGATCTTCGATCTGTTTGTCGCCCCGGCCATCAGGATGCTGCTGGGCGCGCAACCGGTCGCGAAGACGGAAGTTCCGGCCCGGCTGGCGCGCAACATCGCCAGCACCACCGGCCGCGAGGACTACGTGCAAGTGCGGTTGGAAACGCGCGACGGCGACCGGTGGGCCGTGCCTGTCTTCGGTAAGAGCAACCTGATCTACACCCTGATCCGTTCTGACGGCGTCGTACGCATTCCACAGGACAGCAACGGTATCGCTCAAGGGTCGTGGGTGACGGTGGAACTGCACTAATTCTCCTACTCCTCCTCGTACTCATACTCGTACTTGTGCTGCTTGTCTGAAAGTGGCTATTTTGAGTAGGAGTACGAGTAGGAGTAGGAGTAGGAGTAGGAGTAGGAGTGAGAGACTGAGAAACGAGCCATGCAACGAGAAACGCCCTACCTGCACGACATCGGCCTGGAAGAGGCAATCACAGCCTGGAATGCGGCGCTGGACGCGACCCACGCATCGGGCGTTGTGCCCAGCGAGATGCTGCCCGTGGCGGACTGCCTGGGACGGGTGACGGCCGCGCCGGTTTGGGCGCGCATTTCGTCGCCCCACTACCACGCGGCGGCCATGGATGGCTATGCCGTGCGCGCCGAGGATACCGCCGGCGCCACCGAAACCATGACCAAGCAGCTTAAGCTCGGCGCGCAGGCACACTATGTCGACACCGGCGATCCGCTGCCTGCCTTCGCCAACGCGGTCATCATGATCGAGGACACGCAGCTTGTCGGCGAGGGCGACGAAACAACTGTCGAGATCATGGCAGCCACGCCTCCCTGGCGCCATGTACGGCCCATGGGCGAGGACATCGTGGCGACGCAATTGGTGCTGCCTTCCAACCACCAACTGCGTCCGCAGGACCTGGGTGCAGCCGTCGGCTGTGGCCACACCCATCTGGCGGTACGACGCCAACCGCGGGTCGCCATCATCCCCACCGGCACCGAGCTTGTCAGCCTCAACGACCCCGACAGCCAGGTGCGCTTGCATCCGGGTGACATCGTGGAGTACAACTCCATCGTACTTGGCGCGATGGCCGAGGAGTGGGGCTGCCTGGTCAGCCGTTTCGCTCCCGTGCCCGACGACTTCGAGATGATTCGCAGCGCGGTCACGGCAGCACTGGCCGAGCACGATCTGGTGGTGGTCAACGCCGGCAGTTCCGCCGGCTCGGAGGACTACACCTCGCGTGTGGTGGACAGCCTGGGCCAGGTCGTGGTACACGGCATCGCCATCCGCCCCGGCCACCCCGTGATTCTGGGCGTCGCACAGGGAAAAGCCGTCGCAGGCATTCCCGGCTATCCCGTTTCAGCAGCCATGGCCTTCGACCTCCTGGTCAAGCCGGTCATCTATCGCTGGCAAGGGCTGGTTCCGCCGCAGCCGCCAACGGTGCAAGCCGCGCTGACCCAGAAGGTTCATTCCTTCATGGGCGAGGACGAATTCCTGCGCGTCACCGTTGGACAGGTAGGCGACAAGCTGGTGACAACGCCCTTGCAGCGCGGCGCAGGTGTCATCATGTCGCTGGTGCAGGCTGACGGCATCGTGCGCATCCCCCGTTTCAGCGAGGGCGAACACGCCGGCGCGGCGGTCACGGTGCATTTATTGCGGCGACCGGAGAGCATCCGTAACACCATCGTCTGCATCGGCAGCCATGACCTGACGCTGGACGTGTTAGCCGACCAACTGCGCCGCCAGCGGCCGGAGCTTACGCTGTCGTCAGCCAACGTCGGCAGCTATGGCGGGCTGCTGGCCTTGCAGCGTGGCGAGACGCACCTGGCCGGTTCGCACCTGCTGGATGAGGCGACCGGCGACTACAACATCCGGTTTATCCGCGAGCTGCTGCCGGACCGCCGCATCGTCCTGTTGCGCTTTGTCGGTCGTGTCCAGGGGCTGATGACGCCCGCGGGCAACCCGCAAGGCCTGACCAGCCTGCAAGATCTGACGCGGCCTGATGTGCTTTTCGTCAACCGGCAGCGAGGCGCGGGCACCCGTGTACTGCTGGACTACGAGTTGAACAAGTTAGGCATTGGCCGGCGACAGGTGCAAGGCTATGCGCGCCAGGAGTACACCCACCTGGCTGTGGCCGCGGCGGTCAAGTCTGGTACGGCCGACTGCGGGCTGGGTATTTTGGCAGCCGCCCGCGCGCTGGATCTGGACTTCGTGCCGTTGTTCAACGAACGTTACGATCTGGTGATCCCACAAGAATTCTACAGCGGCGACCTGCTGGCTCCTCTGCTGCACGTAACGCGCTCCCCCGAGTTCGCCGCCACCGTGCAAGCTCTGGGCGGTTATGACACCGAAGGGATTGGGGAAGTAATCGCGGAGTTGTAAGACTGATTGAACGGTCGGCGACGGCGACCGAGCGCCGGTCGGGCGCGCAACACACCGGAGCGGGATCGCTGCTTTCGTGCGCGCAACCCGCATCACCTTCGCCAGCAACCAGTCTGATGGTTTGCGGGCCGCGCGACAAGGTGCTATACTGGCGCCCACGACGGCGATACGGCTTGCCCAGGCGACACCGATGACAACAGATCTCCGCAAGAAACTACTTTGGCTGGGAGCAGGCATGTTTGGCAGCGCCAGCATGGCCTGGTGGTTGGCGCGCTTCGAGCCGCTGCGGACGTCCGATTACGAACTGCTCAAGCAGCCGGCGCGCGGCGAAGCGGAGTTACCCGCCATGCTCAGCGAAGAGGTGCTTCGCAAACATACCGAGGGACTGGCGGCCATCGGCACACGGCGCGGCGGCACGCCCGGCGAAACGGTCGCGCGCGAGTGGGTACGTGAACGCTTCGAGCGCGCCGGCCTGCATGATGTCCACGTCAACCCGGTGATCTATCCCCGCTGGCGACGCCGGCAGCGCTCCGAAGTCACCTTTTTTACGCCGGCCCCCTACCATCCTGAGTTTATCGTGCTGAATGGCTCGACCCCGACGCCTGCGGCCGGCGTCGAACATCCGTTGATCGACGTGGGCAGCGGCAGCGAGACCGAGTATCTTCTGCGCCGCGGGCGCGGGCTTGCCGGCGCGGTGCATCTGATCACAGACAGCCAGGAGCCGCGACGCGATCTTGTGTTGCGGGCAGCCGGCCACAGCGCCGCGGCGGTGCTGCTAGCCAACAACACGCGCAGTACAGGCGGCCGGCAGTTGATCGAAAACGGCACCGCCACGGCGTTTCCCGGCAAGCTACCGGCGCTGGCCATCAGCTACGAGACAGGCCAATATCTGCGACAGAAGCTCAAGGACTCGCGGGTGCGCGCGCTATTGCATATCAACGTCGGCTACAAGCTGGGCGGGACAGCCAATGTGGTCGGCGAGATTCCCGGGCTGAGCAGCCAGTTCGTTGTCCTGGCCGCGCACTATGACTCGTGGTACAGCGGCGCAGCCGACAACGCAGCCGGCGTGGCCTGCCTGCTGGAGTTGGCTAACTACTGGACGCGCAGTGGGCTGCGGCCCAAACGCACCATTCGCTTCGTCTCCTACGCCGCCGAGGAGGAGGGGCTGATCGGCTCTCTCTTCGATGTTTTTCTGCGGGCGCCGCTGGTCAAGGCCCGTTGTCGCGGTGTGGTAACGCCAGATGTGGTCGGAGCGCCGGTGGGCAAACTGACGATCAATGGCTTCCCAACCATGTTGGCGGAGTTGGGTGCGCAGGTCGCTAACGACATGGGCTACACAGATGCAACCGGCTACGAAACGGCTGCGCCGGCCGGCCCTGAGTACGCCGACCACTGGCCCTACGCCCGAATCAAGCTGCCGGCGCTGGTTATCAGCAAAGGGCCGGATCCCTATCTCCACACGCCCTTCGACACCGCCGACCGGCTGGACTACACCGATCTGCGCTGGACGGCCGCACTGACCGGCGCGCTGACCCTGCGGCTGGCCCAACGTTGACAAAACGCCACGGCCCCGCGGGAAAATCGTTGGATCCAGCGCTATAGCAACTGCTGCAGATCTCTCAGCCGGCTGGCACAATTCATTGGGGTGTAGTTGAAATCGGGTAAGTGGGGTCTGTGCGCAGCCGCGGAGCGGTCAGAAGACCGCACGGAACGCTGTCAACTGGTTTCAAATACACCCAATTCATTGAGTTGGACAAACGCAACGAAGCGGAAGAGCAGGGTGTGATCCCGACTTTTCCGAAAGAGACCATTTGACGCACGTTGGTGTTTCTGGTAAACTACCCGCCCACGAGCCTGGATACCATCTTAGCTGCACGGCGCGACGACGGAGAAATACACCGGTGGATCATCTATGGTCACCATGGCGTTTGGAGTACATCTTGGGTCCGAAAGACGGTGCGTGTGTCTTCTGCAGGAAGATCAATCCAGGCAATGACCGGACAGAACATGTCCTCTGGCGCGGCAAACTGGCCTTCATGGTGCTCAATCGCTACCCCTATAACAACGGCCACTTGCTGATTCTGCCCTATGCCCACGTAGCGAGCCTGGAAGACCTGCCCCCGGAAACGTTGACAGAGATGATGTTGCTGGTGCAGCGCGGCCTGGCTGCGCTGCGGGCAGCGATGCAGCCTCACGGGTTCAACATCGGCGTCAACCTGGGCAAGATCGCCGGCGCCGGCATCGAAGACCATGTCCACATCCACGTCGTGCCCCGCTGGAGTGGCGACACCAATTTCATGACGACGGTTGCAGAGACGCGCAATATCCCTGAACTGCTGGATCGTTCCTACGACCGCCTCAGCAGTCTGCTGCGCAAACAAAGCCAGGAAGAGACCGAATCGCACACAACGGAGGTAGCGCCACTGACTTGAGACCGAAGTGCGGTAAAATTGAATAACAAAACACAGGAGATAGTACCGATGGCAGACGCAGATTTGTTGCAAAAGTCCATGCGCTGGTACCGAATGGATCTCCACATACACACTCCGGCTTCGGAGGACTATGCAGAAAAAGAGATCACGTATTTGGATATCCTGAGGGAAGCAGAGCGCAAGGGCCTGGACATTATTGCCTTTACCGATCACAACACCGTCGCGGGCTACGAGGCACTTTTTGATGAAGTAGATTTTTTGGAGCGACTTGAGCAGCGCGGACGATTGCAAGAGCATGAAAGCGAAGAGCTGGAAGAATATCGCCAGCTTCTAGAAAAAATAACTGTATTACCCGGATTTGAGTTCACATCACGTTTTGGTTCACACACGCTGGGCATCTTCCCGGCGGAAGGCCAGGCAAGCATCCCTAAAATCAAGGCGGTGCTCCACCAGCTTGGCATTCCCTACGAGAAGATGAACAAGGGCACGACCTCTGTGCCCGGCACCCAGGCATTTCTCGAAGCCTACAAGATCATCCACGAAGCGGGCGGCATTGCCATTGCTGCCCACATCAACTCGCCCACCGGCGTGCTGTCTATTGCCAGCAACTTGCCGACGGGCGCTTTGCGCATCAGCGCGACACAAAGCGCCTTTCTCCATGCGTTGGAGTTCACCGCCTTCCATAGTCCACAGTTGCAGGGATTCTCCAGTCCACATTGGTACGATGGCACCAATCTCGGCTACGAGCGGCGCATGTTCTGCCTGCAAAGTTCCGACGCCCACCGCACCACCCAGGCCATGGACGGCGACATGCATCGATGGGGAATCGGTGATCGACCCACAGAGGTGCTGCTGGCCGAACCCACTTTCCGCGCGCTGTTGGAGCTGTTCACCAGCCAGGACTTCAGCCGGCTGCGGGTGCCGTTCGTGTCCGACGTGGCGCGGCGCAACCGCATCGCCGATCTGCGCACCAGCGGACCGACTAACCAGTGGGTGATGTGTCCAAGCTGCGTAGACGACGCTACCCAGGTCAGCCGCCATGTGGTGGCAATGGCCAACTCCGGCGGCGGCGCCATCGTTTTTGGCCTGGAGCCAGACCCTGACGCCCCAATAGTCGGTTTGCCCGACATGCAGGCCGACATGCGTGCCTTTCAGACTGCCATCAGCGAGCGGGTTGTGCCGCTACCTGAGTGGTCGGTGGATGTGGTAACCTACGAAGGCCATGAACTGGCGCAGATCGAGGTCAAGGGCGTCAGACGCAAACCATGTTTCATGCACGAGGGAGATGATCGCGTCATCTACGTACGGCGCAACGGCGAGACAGTCGTGGCCAGCCACGGAGACATCATCGATCTGCTGCATGAGGACGGGGAAGAAAGTCGATCGGAGGACGATTTCGACGACCAGGTACATCTGCTCAGTCCGGGCATCGAGCAGCCGAAGTCTGGTGTGGAAGTGGTTGGTGTCACGCTGCGGGGCGATACGGAGTATTTCCGGGTCGTGGATCTGCGCACCAGCCGCGAGAGTCAGGTATCGGAGTTCACGGCAACTTCTGTCTGGCTCTACGCGATCAAGATGTTTCAGGCGTCCCGTACGGGCAACAGTGATTTTCACGGGCAGGTGCGCTGGAACGGCTCCATCGGCCTGTTGCGCATTTACCGCGACAACGAACACTTCGATCAACATGGGCGCGCCAAATGTGATCTGGTCTTCTCTTCAGAGGATGGCAAGGTCAAGCGGGTGTTCTATGCCGCAGCGGTCAGTTGGCTGGGGCCATCGTGGAGCGGGCTGTTCGAGGTTGATCCACCCACGACTGAGGCTGCCGAGACATTGCCGGAAGATGCGCAGATACGCTGGCGCGGTAATCTGGGAATCGAGGCGCTGTACCGCACGCCGGAAGGACTATACTGCAACCTGGCCTTTCGCAACCGCCAGGGACGCGATCTTTACTACCCCCATGTGGCTTGCGCTGGCCTGCCAGACGAATGGCGCAGCCTGTTGGAGGTAGAGCTGCCGCGCTCCGGTCTGGAAGTCGTCGTTGTGCATGACAACGGGTCCGATCCGATGTACAAGTTCCACAACCTAGGCAACCGCCACGTCGAGAGCCGGCTGTGGACAACTGACATGCTCAAGGAGGGCAGCCTGCGCCACTATGCGCTGCGGATGCACCTCAACCAGGATCAGGCGCTCGACGAGGAAGAGACTACCTGGTTGGGCAACATCGGCTATCTTCGCCGATCGTACACAGCCGCCGATCTGCTGTACCGAGACCCGGACGGCATCGACCACATCTACTACGGCGCGCGCTGGGATGATCTCAGCGCTGAATGGCAAAGCCTGCTGGCTTTGTAGGCGCCTCGTTGCCGCAAATCTGGAAACGTGCTGGAATCTGGTTCGCTAACGCCGGTCGATTGCGAACTACCCCAGGTTGAAAAGATGCACCCCGGCCTGGGGTGCATCTTGCATTCAGGAGAAATCTGTGTCAACAAAACTGGCAACACCCGATACTGACAGGACCCTGCTTGCCGTCTTCGCCCATCCCGATGACGAGTCCTTCGGTCCAGGCGGCACCTTGGCGCGCTATGCGTCTGAAGGAGTAAACGTTTGGCTGGTGTGCGGTACCGACGGCGACGCCGGCACGGTGGACGCCGAGATGCTGGCTAACTACGCCAGCACGTCGCAACTGCGGGCCGCCGAGCTATGCTGCGCCGCTGAAACGCTGGGGTTGAAGGGCGTCGATTGGCTGGGCTATCGCGACAGCGGCATGGCCGGTTCGCCTGACAACCAGCACCCCGGCAGCCTCTACCAGGCGCCGATGGAGGACGTGGTCGGCCAAATCGTCGCGTCGATCCGGCGCCACCGGCCGCAGGTCGTAATCTGTGACAACCAATACGGCGGTTACGGCCATCCTGACCACATCAAGCTACATCAGGCTACAGTCGCAGCCTTTCGCGCCGCGGGTGATCCCAGCCAGTATCCCGGTGATGACGCGCCCTTCCAACCGCAGCGACTCTTCTTCACCGCCTTCTCGGCCGGCATCTTCAAGTTTCTGGTTCGCCTGCTGCCGCTACTGAGGCAGGACCCGCGACGCTTTGGCCGCAACCACGACATTGATCTGGTGGAGATCATGACCTGGGAGACGCCGGTGCATGCGCGCGTGGATGTTCGCCGCTATCTCAGCGTCAAGGATGCCGCGTCGGCCTGCCACGCGAGCCAGGGTGGTGGCAACGGCGGGCCGTTCCGGATCATTCCCGGTTTCCTGCGCAAACGCTGGTTTGGCCACGAAACGTTTATGCAGGGAGTGCCGGAGCCTCAGCCTGGCGCTGCTATGATCACGGACCTGTTTGCGGGGGTTGAGGTGTGACGAATCAAATGACAGGCACTTTCGGCTCCTTGCGCTTCGCTCCGGAGTCTTCGAAAAGTGCCTGTCACTTTTTTTACAGCTCACCGTTCATGAACTGCTTCCAAAGCGAATCGCCAAGGGCAGCAGTGTCTTTCTCGATGCCGTAGCGCGCGAAGAACTGCGCGAGGCGGTCGATGTCGCGCTGCAACAGCCGGCGCGCGTGCGGGTTTTTCAACGCCACCACTGCCTGGGGGAAGTCGATCACTACCGCCTTGCCCTCCCAGTACAACACGTTGTACGGTGACAGGTCGCCGTGGACACAGTTGTGCGCCAGCATCAACTCGACGTGCCACATCAGGCGGTCGAACATTGGCGCTGCCTCACGCGGGTCGATGTCCACACTGTTCAGGGTCGACGCTGGCTGGTTGATGTCGCCATAGTACGCCATCAGGATCGCATTGCCTTCATGAGCAATTGGACGCGGGACATCAGCCCCGGCGGCGTGCAGTTTCTGCATGGTGGCGTTTTCGTGCTCGATCCAGGAGAAGGTGATGGTCTCCTTGCCGAAGTCGGTTTTCTTGGCAATCGCGCGCTTCGTACGCTCGTTGCGCGTGATGCCCTTTCCTTCGTCGTCAAGCATCAGTCGTCCTTCTTTGTAGATCGCGTCGTTGCGCAGGGTGCGATGGATGCGCGGCCGGTAGACCTTGGCGGCGATGAGGTCCATGCCGGTCTTGGGATGGGCGCGGCAACAGTAGACGTTGGCCTCCTTGCCGCCCTTGACCCGCGACACAACTTCAGTGATGATGGTATCACGGTAGAAGATCGTCAGCGCGTCTCGCAAGAGACGCTCCTCACTGGCGCCGGCGCCGTAGCTGATGGGCAGGTCATCCTCGCCCTCGATCTGGCTGGCCAGCCATTCTGACGGCTCGGAATCACGGGGCTGGCGTTGCTTGCTTGCCGCCCGGGCATCGCGTACGACGCGCTGTTTCAGACCGGGCAGATAGGATATATCGTATTCGTCGTAACTTTCATAGTGCATGGGTAGGTGATGTCTCCGCTGTCTGCGTATCTTCGCAAGTGTAACTGGTGGACTCGGTCAGCCCTACACAAAGCCTCCAAAGGCCTCATGAAGACCGGCCGCAGCCCTGGAATATTGAGAATTGAAGGAATCAAAACGGCCACGGGACATCCGTGGCCTTCGTTGTTCAATGCTGCGCTGTGCAGTTTTATGCTACGCCCGCACGAACGGGCTGGCATGACAACAGCGGCTGAAAAACAAAACGGCCACGGGAACGTGCGCCCGTGGCCGTGGGGAGTCTGCGCTAGACTGCGAAGTGCATCAACACCACCGCAGGCCAGAGGCGCACGCGTTCAACTGAGCAAACTGGACGGGGTATTGAACTTTAGCCATATGACTTGCGCCTCCTTTCTGGCGATTGATTGGTGCGATAATAACACGAACGTTTGTATTTGGCAAATTCAGCACAGCTTACAGTCCGGCCGCCTTGAATGCTGCGCTAACGATGGCCTGTGCCTCGCTTTGAATGCGTTTAAGGTGGTCCTCACCCGCAAAGCTCTCAGCGTAGATCTTGTAGATCTCCTCGGTGCCGGAGGGACGTGCGGCGAACCAGCCCGACTTGGTTACCACTTTTAGCCCGCCGATGGCTGCACCGTTGCCGGGCGCGTGGGTCAGCTTGGCCTCGATTGGCTCGCCGCCCATTTCAGTCGCCTCCACCATTTCGGGCGACAGGTTGGCCAGCGCCTTGCGTTGAGCCGCGTTGGCCGGCGCGTCCATCCGCTCGTAGACGGATCGCCCGAAGCGTTCCTCCAGCGCGGCATAGTGCTGGCCCGGATCGCGGCCGGTCTTGGCGGTGATTTCAGCCGCCAGCAGGTCCATGATGATGCCGTCCTTGTCGGTGGTCCACACCGTGCCGTCGCGGCGCAGGAAGGATGCACCGGCACTTTCCTCGCCGCCAAAGCCGTACGATCCGTCCACCAACCCATCCACAAAGTATTTGAAGCCCACCGGCACCTCGGACAGCCGGCGTCCCAGGCTGGCCGCCACCCGGTCGATCATCGAACTGGAGACCAGCGTCTTGCCGACGGCTGCGTCTGGCTGCCAGCCAGGCCGGTTCTGGAACAGATACCCAATCGAAACCGCCAGGTAATGGTTCGGGTTCAGCAAGCCAGCGCTGGGCGTGACAATCCCGTGACGATCGACGTCCGGGTCGTTGCCAGACGCGATGTCGAACTGGTCCTTCAGGCCGATCAGTCTGGCCATGGCATAGGGCGACGAGCAGTCCATACGGATCTTGCCATCCTTGTCCAGAGTCATGAAGGAGAACGTCGGATCCACCGCCGGATTGACCACGGTGATGTTCAACCCGTAACGTTCGGCGATCGGCTCCCAGTAAGCTACCGCCGCGCCGCCCATGGGGTCGATGCCGATCTTAAGGCCGGCCGCGGCCACGGCTGCCAGATCAACCACCGCGCCCAGATCGTCCACGTAAGGTGTCACATAATCGCGCATCTTGGTTGTAGCGGCATTCAGCGCTCTCTCGAAGGGCATGCGTTTCACGTCCCGCAGCCCGTCGCCCAGAATCGCGTTGGCGCGATCCTGGATGGCGCGTGTTGTGGCGGTGTCCGCCGGACCGCCTTCCGGCGGATTGTACTTGAAGCCGCCGTCGTCGGGCGGATTGTGGCTAGGCGTAATCACGACGCCGTCGGCCAGCCGGCTGCTTCGCCCGCGGTTGAAGGTAAGGATAGCATGGGAGATCACCGGCGTCGGCGTATAACCGAGACCGGTTTGCAGCACCGTTGTTACCTCGTTAGCCGCGAACACCTCCACAGCGGACATCATGGCCGGCTCCGAAAGCGCGTGGGTGTCCATCCCCAGATAGAGCGGTCCGGCAATGCCCTGTGCGCGGCGATATTCGGCGATGGCCTGGCTGATGGCCAGAATATGATCCTCGTTGAAGTTGTGTTTGAGCGACGAGCCGCGGTGGCCGGACGTGCCGAACGAGACCGCATGGGCAGGATTTTCAGGGTCAGGTTTGTAGGCGTAATAGGCAGCAACCAGACGGGGGATGTTGGTTAAAACGGTGCGCGGCGCGGGCTGGCCGGCCAATGGATCGAGCGCCATCAGATACCTCCATATGGGAATGACGATAGGACAGAAGCGACAAAGCGCCAGCGCATTTTACTGCGCTGGCGCTCCTTTGGGAAATCAACGGCGGGTGACAGGAGGCGTTGCTACGCGCGCCGCTCCTCCAGCGTCATCAACACATCGCGCGACGGCCGCAGCGTACCCATGAACTGGGGCTCGACCCACAGACCGGGCACCAGCTTCAGGCGGTAGTGCTGTGCCAGTTCTGCCAGGACCAGAGTGGCCTCCAGCAGAGCAAAGTGCTGGCCGATACAGATACGCGGGCCGGCGCCGAAGGGATAGTAGGCATAGCGCGGCCGTTTCTTGATCTCAGCCGGCTCGAACCGCTCAGGCATGAAGCCCTCCGGGTTGTCCCAGAACGCCGGGTGCCGGTGGGTGATGAAGGGCATGATCGTCACCATCGATCCACCGGGGATCAAACAGCCGTCGATCTCGTCGTCGGCCAGCGGATCGCGGGCCATGATGGCCACCGGTGAGTAAAGTCGCAGCGTCTCGTCCAGAATCTGGCGGGTGTACACCAGATCTTTCACGTCATCCAGGTTCGGCTGGCGGCCGTTGAGCACCGTATCGACCTCGGCGTGCAGTTTCTCCTCGACGTGCGGATGCTTGGAGAGGAGATACCACGTCCAGGTCAGCAACTGGGCGGTGGTCTCGTGGCCGGCAAAGAAGGTAATCAGCACCTCGTCGCGCAGTTGCTTCTCGTCCATCACCGCACCGGTCTCTTCATCCCTGGCCGTCATCAGCAGCGACAACAGGTCATCGCCCGGTCCCTGCCGCTGGCGCTCGTGGATGATGCCGTACAGGAAGTTGTCGATGGTCTCCAGCGCCTGTTTGAAGCGCCGGTTCATTGGGGTGGGAACGAACAGCGGCGGGTCGATGAACGACATGCTGCGCGCCGAGGCGAACTCCAGGATGGTCATCAACGCCTGGCCCGCTTCCTTGAAGTCCTCGCTGATGTCGAGGCCGAACGTCGATCGCGAGATCACGCTCATAGCCAGCCGCATCATCTCCTGGTTCACCACCAGCGCCGCATCGGGGTTGCTCCGCACCCGCCAGCGCGCCAGCATCTGGTCGGCAGCGTCGACCATGATGTCGCCGAACTGGGCAATGCCCTTGGGTGTATAGGTCGGCTGCATCAGCTTGCGCTGATATTTCCACAGCGGGTTGTCGCTGGTCAGCAATCCGTTGCCCAGCGCGATGCGCAGCTTGTCGTGGCTCATCCCCTTGGGGTAGTTATCGACGCGCTCCACCAACACGTGTCGAACGTGGTCAGGATTGACGATCAGGTGAATCGCCATCGGCCCCATCTTCACCCTGGCCAGGTCGCCGTACTTCCGCCAGAGGTCCATGTAAAACGAGATGGTGTCTCCGTCTCTGGAACCGATCAACGCGCCCAACAGAAGGTTTTGTTGTGGCCCCGGCGCCTGTCTTTGTGTTGTCATCGGGGCGGTCATTGTTTTGCTCATTGTTTTGCTCCGCTTGGTGGCAGGACCGGCAGTCCGTGTCTTGAAAACGTGGCGCTTCAGCGACTTTGTCTCTGGACAAGGATTGGCTGGACATCCTGATTTTGTCGCAATACCGCGCAGCCAGTATAGCCCAACTCCGACGCCGCAGCAAAGGAAACGCAAATCCTGTGCGCAATGGAACAACGCCTACACTGGTAACTCCGGTCGCTTGGCGCACCCCGGCTGATCAGGTACAATCCCTCCACCTATGACATCTCTCGCCGTCTCCATCGCCGCTCCCGACGCCGACTCTGCCCTGGCCGCGCTGCATCAGGCCGCGCCTGACGCAGATCTGGCCGAGTTGCGTGTGGATCTGATGCACGACCGCGACTTCGAACTGGCCAGTCTGCTGGAAGCACGCTCGTTGCCCGTGATCGTCACCTGCCGTCCACAGCGGGAAGGCGGGCGCTGGCAGGGCAGCGAAACCAACCGTCTCAACGTATTACGCGCCGCAGCCGATTTCCAGACCGATTACATCGATCTGGAATGGGATGCGGCAGACGAACTCGCCAGCTTCAATCGGCATCGGAGCCGCTTCATTCTGTCGCGACACGATTTCACCGCAATGCCCGCCAACCTGCCCGATCAGGCGGCCGCGCTGTGGGCCGCGGGCGCCGATGTGGTCAAGCTGGTCGGATACGCCCACCGGCTGGCGGACATCCTGCCCGTGCTGGAACTCTTGCAACAAGCGAACGGTCCCACTATTGCAATCGCGATGGGCGGTTGCGGGCTGGCAACGCGGCTGCTGGGCTTTCGCTATCCCAACGCGCTGCTCAGTTTCGCGACTCTTGATGCCGTCGCACCGCGCACCGCACCAGGCCAGATCAGCCTCACGTCCATGAACAAAACGTATCGTGTACGCAGCATCGGGCCGGACACGCGCCTGGTCGGCTGGTTGGCTGAGGATGCCAACGACGCACCCGAGGTAGCAGCCGGCAACGGTTGGCTGGCCGCGCGCGGAATCGATGCACGTCTCATCCCCTTGCAGCACGCGCCGGACGAGGCGACCGGTGAAACGCTGGTACGCCTGGCGCAATTACTGCCGCTGGCCGGCTGCCTGAGGCCAGCCGCGGCTGGTTTGCATTGCTGGACACAGGGAAGCGGGACCTGGGCACCTGTGGCCGCTGACGTCCCCCGCGTGCTGGCCGGGTTGCTGGAAACGGAGCCGATTTATGGGGCGTGAAACTGCGTTGCCGCTGACGTTTCTTGGGCGAATGGCCGCGCTGCTGGACGAAGAGTTCGTCCCGTTCATGGCAGCGCTCAATCAGACGCCCGTGCCCGCGATTCGCATCAACACTCTGAAACTGAGCGTCGCCGACTTCGCTGCACGCAGTCCATGGCCGTTGACGCCGATTCCGTGGTGTGACCAGGGCTTCTTCCTGGACCGCAAAGCCAACGCTGGCACCCATCCGTTTCACGATGCGGGACTGTATTACATCCAGGACCCCAGCACCATGGCCGTGGCGACACTGCTCGCGCCACAACCAGGACAACGGGTGCTGGATCTGTGTGCCTCGCCCGGCGGAAAGACAACCCATATGGCCAGCCTGCTCGCGGGGCAGGGCGTGTTGGTTGCCAACGAGATCAACCGCGACCGGGCAGAAGTCCTGCGCCGCACACTGGAGCGCTGGGGCATACGCAACGCGGTCGTGCTCAACGAGACGCCGGAGCGGCTGGCAGAACGCTGGCCGGGTGGATTCGACCGGGTGTTGGTGGACGCGCCCTGTTCAGGCGAAGGGATGTTTCGGAAAAAGGACGACGCCCGCACCTACTGGAGCGAGGCGCACGTCGCCGGCTGTGCGCTGCGACAAACGGGCATCCTCGACTCGGCCGCACAGCTTGTCCGGCCCGGCGGCCGGTTGGCCTACGCGACCTGCACCTTCGCGCCCGAGGAGAACGAGGGTGTTATCTGGCGCTTTCTTCAGTCGCACCCTGACTTTGAACTGGTGGAGCCGCGCTGGTTGCCGGGCTTTGCCGCCGGCCGGCCTGACTGGGCTACCTGGCCCGCGGCAGCCGATGAGCAGGCAGCTTGTCTGGCGAACACGGTGCGGCTGTGGCCCCACAAAGCCCAGGCCGAGGGGCATTTCATCGCCGTCCTCCAGCGACACGGCAACGAGGCGCCGTTAGCATGGCAGCCAGCCGAAGCCAGCAAGCTTTCAGAAGCCGACCGGCAAGCAGTGAACGCCTTCTGGCAGCCGTTGGTGGACATCCCGTTGCCAGAACGGCTGACGCTGCATGTGCGCGACCGTCATACGGCTGAGCTGTTGGCGCTGGCCGATGATGCGCCCGATGCATCCGGGCTGCGTATTGTGCGTCCTGGCTGGCATCTGGGGACGGTGCGCAAGGGCCGCTTTGAGCCAAGCCACGCCCTGGCTGTTTCCCTGAAGGCCGACGAGGTTTGCACCCGGTTGGACGAACCCATAGGCAGCGAGCTGGTCACTCGCTATCTGCGCGGCGAGACGCTGCCGGTGGATGGGCCACCCGGTTGGCTGTTGGTAACGGTAGCTGGATTTCCTCTAGGCTGGGGGAAGCGCGTCGGTTCTACGATCAAGAACCATTACCCGCGCGTGTTGCGTTGGGGGTAGGGAGTAGGTCACGAAGACATCTATGTTGGATGTAGGATAGCCCCTTGCGGGTGTTTCGGTGCACTGTTGTGTTTGGCGCCCCGTCTCGAAACAGGCACAAGGCCCTGTCCTACTCGTCATCTTTGCGCGCTTCCCAGGTCTCACGGCCGGCGTCGATACTGGCACGGAGGCGGCCACGAAACGTGGGTGCCTCCGCGGGTCCCAGCGTGCCGGCGTAGATCCGTCGTGCAGCCCTGCGCCATGTCGAGCGTGCGCCGGCAAGCTGCAACCCGGCTTCCTGCTGCGCTACTTTCCACCAGGGGAAGGGCTGTTTCTTGATGGGTGCGCACCATTTGACGGCCGTGGCCGCCCAGGTCAGACCGGCGCCGAAGCCGACAAAGACAATGTTCTGGCCAGGGCGGACTCGCCCGGCCTCGATGGCCTCACACAGCGCAATTGGGATCGACGCGGTCGATGTGTTGCCGTAGCGCTCCACGTTGACAAACACCTTGCTCGCCGGTATTTTCAACTGCTTGATCACCGACGACTGGATGATGCGCGAGTTGGCCTGGTGGGGAATAACCAGATCGACCTCGTCCAGCGTCAGGCCGGCGCGTGCGACCGCATCGCGCGTGCCTTCGGCCATGGCCTGCGTGGCGAAGCGAAAGACCGCCTTGCCGTCCATCTTCATGGTGTGTTGGCCGGTAGCCACAGTCTCCAGCGTGGCGGGGTTGGCGCTACCGCCGGCCGGAACGATCAGCAGGTCGCCGCCGGAGCCGTCCGACCCGAGGACGCAGCTCATGATGCCGCCTGGCTCTTCGCTGGCAGCCAGCAGCACCGCGCCCGCGCCATCGCCGAAGAGAATGCAGGTGCCGCGGTCGGTCCAGTCCACAAACCGCGACAACGTCTCGGCGCCGACCACCATCACGTAGTCGGCGTCGCCCGCCGAGATCATGCCGCGTGCCATAGCCAGCGCGTAAACAAACCCTGAACAAGCAGCGCTAAGGTCGAAAGCGCCTGCGTGGGGGGCGCCAAGAGCATCCTGAACGAGGCTGGCTGTCGAAGGGAAGATGTATTCCGGCGAGGAGGTAGAGCAGATCACCATGTCCAGTGCGCTGGGAGGCAGCCCCGTGACCCGTAGCGCCTCGCGGGCGGCCTGCGTGGCCAGAGTCGCCGTTGTCTCGCTGGGATTGGAGACAATGCGGCGCTCGGCGATGCCGGTGCGGCTGCGGATCCATTCATCCGTGGTCTCGACAATGCGCGACAGGTCGTCGTTGGTGACAATGCGGTCCGGCACAGCCATGCCCCAACCGATGATCTGGGCGTAGCGTCGTGCCGGCCCTGGCGGACCACCGGTCCCGTTCGGCGTTCCCCGCGGCGGCCTGGCTGATTTCGGGTTGTTGCTCATCCTGCTTATCCTCACACGATCCGTTTGAGCTATAGACGGCGCTCGCTCGACCTCACGCTACATCCCGTTGGTATACCTGCTGATGACCAGGGACGCGTTGTGCCCGCCAAACCCAAAGGAGTTAGTCAGCGTAATGTCGATGGTCGCTTGCCGGGCCACATTTGGCACGCAGTCCAGGTCACAGTCAGGATCGGGCGTTTCGTAGTTGATAGTCGGGGGGATTACGCCGTGCTCGATGACCTTAAGACAGACAACGGCTTCAACGGCTCCCGCTGCGCCCAGCAGATGGCCCATCATCGACTTGGTGGAGCTGATCGGCGTCGTGTACGCGTGCTCGCCCAGCAGTCGCTTGAGCGCGCGCGTTTCGCCGATGTCGCCCAGTGTGGTGCTGGTGGCATGGGCGTTGACGTAGTCGACCTCGCCCGGATCGATGTCCGCTTCCGCAATAGCTGCATCCATGGCCTCGAACGCACCCAAGCCGTCCTCGCGCGGCGCGGTGATGTGGTACGCGTCAGCAGTCAGTCCGTAGCCGAGAATCTCGCCGAGGATCGGAACGCCGCGCGCCCTGGCGTGTGCCAGGCTCTCCAACACCAGGATACCGCTGCCTTCTCCCATAACAAAACCGTCGCGGGTCGCATCGAAGGGGCGGCAGGCGCCCGCGGGGTCATCGTTGCGCTTGGAAAGCGCTCCCATGACGTCGAAGCCGGCCAGCGAAAAATCGACGATGCCCGCCTCCGTGCCGCCAGCGATCACAACGTCGGCCGCGCCACGGCGGATGAGTGCGAATCCTTCGCCGATGGATGCCGTGCCGGTGGCGCAGGCCAGCACCGGGCACAGGTTGGGGCCGCGCGCGCCGATGTTGATGGCGACATGACCGGTGGCTGAGTTAGCCAGCATGGCCGGCACGGCAAACGCGCTGACGCGCCGCGGTCCGCGGGTCTGCAATGACATGTACCCGTCCAGCAGGGTCTTAATACCGCCGATGCCGGTACCGATGACCATGCCGACGCGCCGCGGGTCCTCGTCCTCCATCCGCAAGCTGGCCTGCTGCATGGCCTGGATGGTGGCGGCTTGTGCGTAGTGGGTGTACCGGTCAGTTCTGCGCATCTCCCGGTACTCCATGTAGTCAAGCGGGTCGAAGTCCTTCACCTCGCCCCCAAAGTGTACGTTGAAGCTGCTGGTGTCGAACGACGTAATCGAGTCGATACCACTCTTACCGGCGACCAGGTTGTTCCACATTGCGTCGGGGTCGTTGCCCACAGGTGTGACCGCGCCCATACCTGTCACGACAACTCGTTGCTGTTCAGATAACACAGTTGCATTGCCTCCAATAGAAAATGCGCCGCGGCCCATATTAGCATCATTGCCGACGGCGCGCGTGCATTATACGACAACACAAGCGGCGCACAAAAGATACGGATTGGCCAACGCGCTTTTGGCCCGCACCCTGCTTTCAGGTACAATGTCAGCCGCGCAGTTACCCACAACATCGGAGCATCCATCTATGAAAGCAATTCGCGTCCATCAATGCGGCGGGCCTGAGGCCCTGATCTATGAGGAGGTTCTGCTGCCCGAGCCGGGACCGGGCGAGGTCCGCGTCAAGGTCGAAGCGGCCGGCGTCAACTACATCGACACCTATCATCGAACCGGTCTCTACCCGCTGCCGACGCCGTTCACTCTCGGCATGGAAGGCGCAGGCGTCGTAGACATTGTCGCACCCGATGTCACGCTGGTCAAGCCGGGTGATCGAGTTGCCTGGTGTATGGCGCGCGGTGCATACGCCGAGTATGCAGTCGTTCCTGCCAACAAGATGGTGCCAATTCCAGCCACGATCACCACAGAGATTGCAGCCGCGTTGATCCTCCAGGGGATGACGGCCCACTATCTTGCCCTGAGCACGTACCCGCTCAAGCCGGGCGACACGGCACTGATCCATGCAGCGGCCGGCGGCGTCGGATCGTTGTTGGTGCAAGTGGCCAAGCGGGCCGGCGCCACTGTTTACGGCACTGTGGGCAGTGAGGACAAGGCCGAGCTGGCGCGCCAGGCCGGCGCGGACGAGGTGATTCTCTACCGGGAGGACGATTTTGAGGCCGAGGTCCAGCGGCTGACCGGCGGGCGCGGCGTCGATGTGGTCTACGACTCGGTGGGGGCAACGACCTTCGACAAGAGTTTGAACTGCCTGCGGCCGCGCGGGCTGTTGGCGCTCTTTGGCCAGTCCAGCGGGCCGGTGCCACTGTTCAATTTGCAGGTACTGAACCAAAAAGGGTCGCTGTTCGTCACCCGCCCCACCCTCGGCCACTACATACAGGACCGCCGCGAGCTGATCAGCCGCGCCGGCGATGTGTTCATCTGGGCAGCCGGCGGCGAGCTTGCGGTGCGTATCGACCGGACGCTGCCGTTGAGTCAGGCAGCTGAAGCACACCGGCTGCTTGAAAGCCGCCAGACTGCCGGCAAGGTGCTGTTGCTACCAAACGAATGAATCGCGGCAGCCAAACCGTTGACGCCGGAGCGCACCGTAAGGCAATTTTCAAAATTGCCCGTCGCCCGTAATCCAAATGCGTTGCCGCGCGATGAGGAATACAGAGAACACCGATGGAAAACGAGATACTTCCCGGCAACACCGCCGACTTGTTAGAGCGCATCGAGCGCAGTTGGGACGAACTTTGGGCTATCATCGACGGTCCGACAGAGGAACAGCTTCAGCGGCCGGATGCCGGCGGCTGGTCCGTCAAGGACAACCTGGCGCACGTGACCGCCTGGGAACGCTATATGCTGCTGCACTACTTGCAAGGATTGCCAGCGGGTGAGGCAATGGTTATCGGCGACCCAGACGAGTATACCGACTACAACGAGATCAACGCAGCACTGTTCAACAAGAACCGCGCCCGCTCACTGGCCGACGTGACTGAGAGCGCCCGCGCCGTTCATCGGCAGGTGGTGGACTATCTGGCGAGCGTGCCATTCGAGACGTTGATGCAACAGATGTACGACGACGATCCGGAGAAACGGCCCGTGCTGGTGTGGGTCGCCGGCAACACCTATGAGCACTACGAAGAGCACCTGGACATGATCCGCGTGCTGGTCGGGGAGACGGACTGACCTTGAACAGTCTGCTGACGGGATTGAATGAACAGCAGGTCGCTGCAGTGACCGCGCCTGACGGCCCGCTGCTGGTGCTGGCTGGGCCAGGGTCGGGCAAGACGCGCGTCCTCACCCATCGCATCGCCATCCTGGTGCAGGAGCGGCGCGTCCCGCCTTGGCGGATCATGGCAGTCACGTTTACCAACAAGGCGGCGCGTGAGATGCGCAGCCGTACGGAGATGCTGTTGGGCGGCGAGCTGCGCGGCCTGACTATCGGCACCTTCCACTCGATCTGCGCGCGCATGTTACGGCGCGAGCACGAGGCCGCGGGGCTACCGGGCAATTTCGTCATCTTCGACAGCGACGACCAGCAACGGGTGATCAAGGCGGTCATCAAGGAGTTGAACCTCAACGACAAGCTCTACCGGCCGGCCGCCATGCACAGCCACATCAGCCGCTGCAAGAACGAACTGATCACACCTGATGCTTACCAATCCAAGACTTACTGGGAAGAGGTGGCGGGCCGTATCTACGTCCATTATCAGGAGATGTTGCGCCAGAACAACGCACTGGATTTTGACGACCTGTTGATGGAGACTGCGCTGCTCCTGCGCAACAGTTCAGAGGTCCGCAGCCGCTATCAGGAACGCTACTTGCATCTGCTGGTGGACGAGTTTCAGGACACCAACGCCGCGCAGTATGGTCTGGTCAAGCTACTGGTCGGGCCACAACGGAATCTGTTTTGCGTGGCTGACGAAGATCAATCGATTTACGCGTGGCGAGGCGCTGATCCGCGCAACATTACCCGGCTGCGCGATGACTTTCCAGAGATGCAGCAGATTCTGTTGGAGCGCAACTACCGCTCGACGCAGATTATTCTTGACGCCGCCAACGAGGTCATCAAGCATAACTGGGCGCGGACTCCAAAGCGGCTTTTCACCGAGCAGGAAGGCGGCCCGCGGGTCACAGTCTTCCAGGCCTACGACGAGATCGAGGAGGCGGACTTTGTCGTCGATGAGATCGCACGGCTGAATCTGCAAGGCCAGGCCGCGCCCGGCGACTGCGTTATCCTGTACCGCACCAACGCCCAGTCGCGCGCGCTGGAGGACGCGTTCGTGCGCCGCAACCTCCCCTACCGGCTGGTGGGTGCGACGCGATTTTACCAGCGCATGGAGATCAAGGACGCGGTGGCTTATCTGCGGCTGGTACAGAATCCGGACGACAACCTGAGCCTGGGCCGTATCATCAACGTGCCGCCGCGGCGCATCGGCAAAGCCAGCCAGGCTTCTCTGGCGCAGTGGGCGCAGCAACTGGGCCTATCACAGACCGAGGCGCTACGGGTAATGGCCGGCGAGCGGGGCGAGCTGGCGCTGCGGGCTGGCGGTTCTCCGCTGTTGGACCAGTCGCCCGTGGGCTCACGTCCCCAATCGGCCCTACTGGCTTTCTGGCGGCTGGCGGCTGGCTGGATTCAAGCCAAGCGCCAGTTGACCGTTGGCCAACTGCTGGATCGCATCCTTGAGGAGTCGGGCTACGCGGCCTACATCCGCGACGGCACCGAGGAGGGCGAGGGACGTTGGGAGAACCTGCAGGAGCTGCGCACGGTGGCGGCTGGCTACGCGGACCTGACGCCGGCGGACACGTCCGCCACAGGCATGAGTGACTTCGACGACGGTCCCGGTCTAGACGCGCTGGGCACCTTCCTCGAGGAGATCGCGCTGGTCAGCGACCTTGACGAGACGCCCGATACTGTTCAGCAGGAGGTTCCAACCCTGATGACGTTACACACCGCCAAGGGGTTGGAATTTCCGGTGGTGTTCATCGTCGGTATGGAAGAGGGTGTCTTCCCCCACAGCCGCAGCAAGGACGATCCCGACGGCCTGCAGGAGGAGCGCCGGCTGGCCTACGTCGGCATCACTCGCGCTAAGCGTCTGCTCTACCTGGTGCATGCCTTCCGGCGTACACTCTATGGCAACACTGAGATGTATCCGCCCAGCCAGTTCCTGGACGACATTCCTGAGGATCTGGTGAATGGACGCGGTATGCAAAGACGCAAGCAAGGCGCGCGCGCCACCATGCGCGACCAACGCACTGCCCGCGCCACAGCCTGGAGTCCACCGTCCACGCGGCAAGAGTCCAGCCGGTCCGGCGCGGCCCAGCCGTCATCCCGCCAGCCGCGCTTCAAGCTTGGCCAGCGAGTCAGCCATGGCGTCTTCGGCGAAGGTGTGGTGATCAAGACCGAGCTGGCCGACGACGACGAGTACGTGAGCGTCGCGTTCCCAGGTCTCGGCATCAAGAAGCTGATGGCCAGCTTTGCCAAGCTAGAGATAGTTCGCAAGTAGCGCCTCCACAGTGCCTGTCACTTTCCACAGTGACCGGCACTTGAGAACTCGAGAGCGCAGGAAGTGACTGTCACTTTCCGTAAGTGTCTGTCACTCAGAGGAAACAATGACAAAAAACAACCGACTGTTGATTATTGGTCTCGACGGGGCCACCTTTGATCTGATCCGACCCTGGGCAACCGCCGGCAGCCTGCCCAACATCGCACGGCTGATGCGCGGCGGGTCCAGCGCGCCGCTGCGCTCCGTCCCCAACCAGAACAGCGCGCCAGCCTGGAGCAGCTTCGCCACCGGGAAAAACCCCGGCAAACACGGCATCTTCTACTTCGACGAGCGCATCGAGGGCACCTACAACAAGCGCTATCTGAACGGCGGCTTCCGCCAGGGCGAGAGCTGGTGGAGCATCGCCTCGCGCGCCGGCAAGGTGGTGGGCGTGGTCAACGTGCCCATGAGCTACCCCGCCGAGCACGTCAACGGCGTCATGTTGGCTGGCCTGGACGCGCCCAGCGTTGACAGCCCTGGCTTCAGCCACCCACCCGAGTTGATCGACGAGCTGCAACAAAACGTGGGCGACTATATCATCGAGCCGGGCATACCCAGCTACATGAAGATGGGACGGCGCGATCTGGCCGAACAGGCGATCTTCGACGCGGCCGACAAGCGCGCCGCCTACGCCCGTTACCTGATAGGCAGCCGCGCCTGGGATGTCTTCCACGTCACCTTCACCGCGACCGACGCAGCCCATCACTTTTTCTGGCGGGACATGGATCTGGCGCACCCGGAGTACAACCCGGTGGAAGCGGTGCGCTATGGCGACACCGTCCAGCGGGTCTATGAGCGCATGGACGAGATCGTTGGTGAGCTGACGGCGCTGGCGCCGGATGCGACCGTGATCCTGATGAGCGACCACGGCGGCGGGTTCAACCAACGCGGCGCGGAATATCTCAACGACTGGCTGGCCAGCATCGGCTTGCTGCACTACCTGAACAGCGACGGCCAGCGGCGCAGCCTGCTGTCGCGCGCCAAGCAAGTCGTCATGGCGCCGCTGAAGTGGGGCTACAATCTGGTCGATCGCCGGCTGCCGCGGGACACCAAGCTCAAGCTGGTCAAGCTGCTGCCGGGCGTGCGCGAGCGGATGGAGATGGCGCTCACGTTCGGCAACATCGACTGGAGCCGCACCAAGGCCTACGCCTACGGCGCGCGCGACGACCTGTGGATCAACCTGGAAGGCCGCGAGCCGGGCGGAATCGTGTCGCCCGATGAGTACGAGGCGCTGCGCGACGAGATCATCGCAAAGCTGCACGCCAGCCGCGATGTCCTGGACCACGAGCCGGTGCTGGAAGAGGCGATCAAGCGCGAGGATGTCTACCACGGTCCGAACCTGTACAAATCGCCCGACATCATCATCCGTTGGAAGACAACGCGCGTTATCCGCGGCATTTACCTGCCACAACCAGGCACAGAACCGCTGCCCGTACCGCCGCTTTCCCCCAACCTCAACAACGGCGGGCACCGACTGCACGGCATCTTTGTGATGGCTGGCGACGGAGTACAGCAAGGCAACCGCTTCGACGAGGGCATTCTGTGGGACCTGGCGCCGACGATTCTGCACTATTTGGGCGTACCGGTCCCTGACGACATGGATGGCCGCGTGCTGGCCGAGAGCTTCGATCCAGACTGGCTGGCCGAGCATCCCGTGGCGTTCAGTGAAGGCGCCGGCGAGTCGGGCCAGGGCGCTGACTACGACAGCGACGCCCAGGCGTTGATCGACGAGCGGCTGCGCGGGCTGGGGTACGTCGGCTAACTCTCGTCCTCCTACTCATACTCCTACTCCTACTCCTACTCTTCCGCTCCGTAGGATCTCCGGAATTCGAGTAGGAGTAGGAGGACGAGGAAGAGTAGGAACGAAAGCGGAACCATGACCACTCAGGCAACTACGACTGCACCCACTCACTGGCGCGTTGCGCCGCGCTGGATCGTTTTGATCCTGATGGCGCTGGCGGGCCTTGCTGTGCTGGTCTATTTTCAGGCGCTGCTGGCCGCGCTGCTGGTTGGCGCGGCGATCGTGGTCGTCATCGCCTGGGTACGGCCGTTCTGGGTGTTTGCCGGGCTGCTGGCGCTGCTGCCCTTCCACGACCAGGCGATTCGGATCGTCACCTGGCAGCTTGGCTGGCCTGAAAGCCGCATCACGCTGCTGTCGTTGTGGAAGGAGGGCATTATCGTCCTGCTGGCCGCGGTGATTGTGGTGCAGCATTTCAGTGGGCGGCGCAAGATCCGCGCCAAAGCCTACCACTTTGATCTGTGGCTGGCGGCGCTGGTGCTGCTTTCTGCCGCGTACATCCTTGTGTCGGCCACGGTCAGCATCGGCGTGTTTGGCTTTCGCAACTACTTCGAGCCGCTGGCCATCTTCTTCCTGGTCCGGCTCATGCCCTTCTCCCGCCGCGAGATGACGCGTCTCCTGATCATCTTAGCGGGGGTGGCAGGCGTGGTCGCGCTGTTCGGTATCTACCAGGCCCGCTTCATTGACTTCCCCACCATGATCAGCATGGGCTATGTAGACGAGTACGGCAACCTGCCTTACGCCTTCAAGACCGCCTTGCAGGACGGCGCACCCCGGCCGCGCGCCATCTCGACTGTCACCGGTCCGAACCAGCTAGCGATCTATCTCAACATCTTCATCCTGCTAACCGGCTATGCACTGGTGCGACTTCGTGGCAGCGCCTTCCGGTCGTTGTGGCGGCGGGCGTTGATTGCCGGGCTGTTGGCGGTCTATGTGTTGTGCCTGCTTTTGACCTATAGCCGCGGCGGCCTGCTGGCGCTGGTTGTTTCGCTGATGGGCACGGGAGCAATCCTCGTCTACGAGCGCGGCGTCAAGCGCACCTGGCATGAGCTGGTCCACAACCGCTGGCTTTGGCTGGGAATGGCCCTGGCGGCGTTGGCAGCCGTGGGCGGGCTGGTGGTCACCGGGTTCGCGCGCCGCATCTGGCGCGGCCTGACCGGCCAGGACCCGGCCGCGCTGGGGCACCTGACTTCCCTGGACGCCGCACTGGATTTCGTGGCGCACAACCCACTGGGGGTTGGCATGGGCATGGTGGGGCCGCGGGCGTTGCGCTTCTGGCAGGACGCCCAAATCCAGCACACCGAGAGCACCTACTTCCAGTTCGGCATGGAAATGGGCCTGATCGGCATGGCGTTGCTGTTGGTGGTGTTGCTTTCGCTGGTAACGACGTTGTGGAGGATTCGGCAAAGGCAGAAGACCAGCAACGACACCGGCGGAACGGTGCTGGTCGAGGTGGCTCTGGTGACGTGGCTCGGCGCGCTGGCCGTCTTCGCCGTCACGCCCCTGATGCAGAACTTCCTGGTCGCGGCGTATCTGTGGCTGATCGCGGGAATGGCGTTTCATCTGGACGCATACCGCGCGCCGGCAACCGGTGAACCGTGATCGGTAATCGGTATTCGGAAGTGTCGCAGAACGGCAACGAGCAGCCGAACGTGGGAGCTGCCGAAACTCCGGCGCGGGAAAAACAGGGCGTGCAGCCTGACTGCTCGGTGATCGTGGTCAGTTGGAACACGCACGATTACCTGGCGCTGTGCCTGCACTCAATCCTGTCGGACCCAAGCGTCGCCGTTGCATCCGAGGGGTCTACGCCGGCCGGCCAGCTCAGCCAGACCCGCGTCGAGATCATCGTCGTCGACAATGCCTCGATCGATGGCAGCGCTGAGATGGTTGCCGCCAATTTTCCCCAGGTTCGTTTGCTGGTTAACAACCGCAACCTGGGCTTCGCAGCCGCCAATAACCAGGCCATCGCACAGGCCAGCGGGCGCGTCCTGTTCTTGCTCAATCCCGACGCCTATGTGCGGCCGGGCGCGCTGCACACTCTGGTGGGCTTTCTCGACGAACGCCCCGGCGTCGCGGCGGCTGGCCCGAACGTGCTGAACCCAGATGGCACCTGGCAGGCGGCAGCATTTCGCTTCGCTACCCTGTGGGATCTCTTCTGCGAAGCAGTCTTTCTGAGCGTCCTCTTCCCGCACAGCCGTCTGTTCGCCCGCAAGGAACTGGGCGGCTTCGACCGCGACCGCGTGCGGCGAGTGGACTGGATTCAGGGCTGCGCGCTGGCCATTCGCCGT
This sequence comes from Caldilineae bacterium, assembly GCA_020634555.1. Taxonomy (GTDB): domain Bacteria; phylum Chloroflexota; class Anaerolineae; order JAAEKA01; family JAAEKA01; genus JACKBK01. The sequence goes on along the minus strand of JACKBK010000025.1, from coordinate 18,541 downwards.
GAGGCATGGGATGCAGTTGGACCGTTCGACGAGGGTTACTGGATGTACGTCGAGGAACTGGACTGGTGCCGCCGGGCTAATCAACAGGGCTATCGGCTGTACTTCACGCCTGACGCCGAAGTCGTACATTACGGCAAGCGAGCCACCGCCAAGGCGCGCGCCAGCGTATTGCCGCTGGGGTTTCGCTCGCACTTCCGCTATTTCCGCAAGTTCGACGGCCGCGCAACCGAGCTGGCCGTGCGCGCCATCACCTTCGTCCAAATGGGCCTGCGGGCCGGAGTCAGCGTCGTGATGATCGCGCTCGGCAACGATCGGGACCGCTGGCGCGAAAATCTGCGTGCCTACACCGCCGTCATGCGCGAGGCGCTGCGCAGCGGATAGCGGATGGCAAATAGCAGATAGCCGATAGCAAGAAGCTGGTAGCCCTTGCATTCTCTATCTTCCTTCCTGCGAAGCCCCAGTTGCCAACCGCGATGGTTCGCACAATCCGCCATCTGCCACCAGCCATCCGCCACCCGCCATCCGCCAATCCTCATGCACATCGCCATTGACGCCCACATGGTGGGCGAACGGGAAACCGGCAACGAAACCTACACCCTCAACCTGATCCGCGGGCTGCTGCGGGTTGCGGGACGGGATCCCAAGGGATTTTCGTGGGATGCGGGCGAGCCCGCGCGCGCGCCGAACGGCTTGCAGAGGGCCGAAGCCCGGCGCTGGGGTGCGACGCCGCGCTTCTCGCTGCTGACGCCGCATCCGGAGCGGCTGCGCGCGGCCTTGCCGGAACTGCGCGATTTTCCACACGCCGCTGTGGTAACGCTGCGTCCCGCCACCGCGCTGCTGCGCATTCCTCTCGGTCTGCCGGCTGTCGCGCTGCGCCGTTTGGTGGATGTATTGCACGTGACTTACAACGCGCCGCCGGTTGTCTCCTGCCCGGTGGTCGTTACCATTCATGACATCTCCTTTGAGCACTATCCGGAGTTCTTCTCGCCGCGCGACTACGCGATTCTCAAGACGCTGGTGCCGTTTAGCGCCCGCCGCGCTGCGCGCGTGATCACCGTCAGCCAGCACGCCAAGCGTGAGATCGTCCAGCGCTACGGAATCGATCCGCAGCGGATTGCGGTCACCTACGAGGCCGCAGCCCAGCAGTTCCAACCGGTGAGCGACCCGGCCGCGCTGCGTGCTGTCCGCAGCAAATATGGCATCGGCGACCGTCCTTTCCTTCTGGCGCTGGGCAACTTGCAACCGCGCAAGAACATCGGACGGCTCATCGAGGCGTTCGGCCAGGCAGTGGCCAGTGACCAGTTAACAGTAGACAGTAGACAGTCGGAGACTAACGGCGAACAGCGGAGGATCACCTCTGAAGACTGTTCACTGGTCGTGGCCGGCAAGGCGCTGTGGCGGGAGAGCGAGATCTTCGCGACGGTACAGCAGGCGGGTCTGGAGGATCGTGTTGTGTTTCCGGGCTACGTGGACGATGCTGATCTGCCGGCGCTGTACAGCGCAGCAACCGCGTTTGTCTACCCGTCGCTGTACGAGGGATTTGGCCTGCCGCCGCTGGAGGCCATGGCCTGCGGCACACCGGTTGTCTGCTCTAACGCCGCCTCGTTGCCGGAGGTCGTGGGCGACGCTGCGATAAACGTCGATCCGTTGAGCGTCGACTCGCTGGCACAAGGGCTGTACGACGTGCTGGCAAGCGCTGACCTGCGGGTCGATCTGCGCGCCCGCGGATTGCGCCGCGCCGCCCAGTTTTCCTGGGATCGCTGCGCTGCTGAGACGCTGGCAGTGTACGCGGCTGCCCGGCCAACCCGTCTGGCGTCATGACCCAATCATCTACGCCTGTGGGCGTGTTTTCAACGACCGGCAAGATCTGGCGTCTCGTGCCCTGGGCGCTGGTTCTGCTGCTCGCGGCGCTCAACGTGCTCTACATGAGCCGGCTGGGTCCAAACGACGACGCGTACATCACGTACCGGGTCGCCCGCAACCTCGCCAATGGCCTGGGTCCCGTGTTCAACCCAGGTGAACGAGTGCTTTCGATAACCACGCCAGGATACATGCTGCTTCTCGCGGCCGCCTCGGTCGTTAGCAAGGATTTTGTTGCCCTTGGATTGGCTTTGAACGGCGTGGCGTTGCTGGCGGTTGGCGCGTTGGTGATCGATCTGAGCTCGCAGGCCATCACCACAAGGCAAACCGGCGGGGCGACAGGTTCGCTTTCCGCGTTGTCAGCCACCCTGGCTGTTGGCCTTACTCTGACCTTTCCGCTGCTCAGCCCAGCTATAGGCATGGAAACGCCTTTGTTCATCGCCGCGATCCTGGCGACATTTGCAGCTTACGGGCGGGCATACCGGCTGGCAGGCGACTCGCGCGCGGAGACGCGCTGGCTGTTATGGACGGCGGGCGCGGCTGCACTGGCATTCCTGCTGCGGCCAGACGGTGTTCTGGTCGCCGTTGCCGTTGGGCTGCATTGGCTGGTCACACGGCGACGGGTGGCATGGCGGCCACTGGCGTTGTATATCGCTTTGAGCGTGCCATGGCTTATGTTCGCGTGGCTTTACTACGGCTCGCCCGTACCCAATACGCTGGTCGCCAAGGCAACGCAAGGGCTGGGAGAAGCAGTGCCGCGCTGGGGCCCCGGACTGGTGCTCGCCGCTGGCGACTGGGCGCGCCGGTTTCTCGTAGCCGCGGTCCTGGCCGTGGTGGGACTGGTGCTCGTATGGCGAAACACCGGTCGGCTGCCTCTCCTGCTCTGGGCCGTGTTGACGATTGTGGCGCAGACACTGTTGGGCGTGCGCAGCTACTTCTGGTATTATGCTCCTTTCGCACCGGTGCTGGGCTTGCTGGCCGGTGATGGCCTGGCAGCAGGCGTGGGCGGGCTGGCAGATAGACTTGCCCAACGACGCCAACCCAAATGGGCGGCCGGACTTGTTGCTTTGGCGCTGGCCCTGGCAGCCCTCGTTCCAGCAGCTGCCGCTGCTGCGGTTCTAGCTGCGCCGCCGGAAACGCGCCAGCGCGAGCAAGCTTATATGCGCAGCGGTGAGGTCTTGCGCGAGCTTTGCGCTGCCGACGGGGACGCGCTCCAGGTCGGCATGAGCGAGATCGGTCTCATCGGTTACGTGAGCGATTGCCCGATCGTGGATTTCGCTGGTTTGTTGCAGCGCGATGTGGCCCATCTGAGCGTCTCACCTTCCGACAAGGCAACCTGGACAATCCAACGCTATCAGCCAGAGTTGGTGCTGCTGGGAGGTCGCGACAGTTACCCAACCGTGTTGAGCGAAGCGCCCTGGTTCCGAAAACGCTATGAACCGGTGGATATGGCCAGGGAAGAAGGCTTCCGCAGCATCATCTACCGCCGCGGCCCGGGGCTTGAAACGCAGCGTGATCTCTCCGATGCCTCCTGGTGGCGCAGCGCTGAGCCGACCCAGGCAAGCGATCAAAGCTTCTACTTTGCATCCGGCGTGAGTCCGGCCATCACTCTGCACGTCTTTTTGCCGCCTGACAGTGGACTCCAGATTGACGCCAACGGCCAGCCGGTCGCATCGCTGGCGGGCAGCCAGATGCGCTGGCAGGAGATAAGCCTGCCGGCTGCGACACCTATTGACGGGAAGATAGACATTTCGTTGACCGGTTCCGCCGGCGACCAGCCGGCACTGGTGTCCTGGATCGAAAGCAACGCGCTGCCGGCTGTTCATTACTTTGTCCCATTAGAAGATGCCAGCATCCGGCCGCGGCCCAGTGTGCGTCTGGAACCAGGTGAAAACGTGACCGCTACCCTGGCCGTTGCTGCGCCCGGACCGGCCGATCTGGCGTTGTTGCACCGCGATCGGCCAGGCGTGGCGCTGGAAGTGGCGGTAAACGGCCAACCCCTGGCTGTGGTCGGCGGCAGCGACGGCTGGACAACCGAACGCATTCCGCTGCCCGATGCAATGACACAATCCGTTCAACCGTTGGAGATCACGTTCCGCAACCAGGGCAAGCAGTTTGCCCGGCTGGCAAGCGCCACCCTGGTTCAAGGTAACCAGAATTAGCCATGAAAATCGCCATGTTAGGCACGCGCGGCGTGCCGGCCAGCTACAGCGGCTTTGAGACCTGTGTCGAGGAACTCGGCAGCCGGTTGGTGGCGCGCGGCCACGAAGTGACGGTCTACTGCCGCAGCCACCACATCACCTACGACCAGCCGACCTACAAGGGGATGCGTCTGGTGAAGCTGCCGACTATCGCCAACAAGTACCTGGACACCATCGTCCACAGCTTCATCTCCAGCCTGCACGGACTGGCGCAAGGCTACGACATCAGCCTGTATTTCATCGCCGGCAACAGCCTGGTAACGTGGATACCGCGGCTGGCCGGGCAGAAGTCGCTGCTCAACGTGGATGGGCTGGACTGGAAGCGTGAGAAGTGGCCACCCATGGCCAAGCGCTACATCCAGTTCGCTGAACGTATGTCCACCGTGCTGCCCAACGCGATCATCACCGACAGCCGTGTGGTACAGCGTTACTACGAGCAGGAATACGGCGCGCGTTCCACCTACATCGCCTACGGAGCGGACCTGCCGCGGCGCGACCCCGGTGAGACGCTGGCGCGCTTCGGGTTGGAGCCGCGACGTTATGTGTTGTTCGTGGGGCGGCTGGTGCCGGAGAACTGTGCGCACCATCTGGTAACGGCTTGGCGGGCGTTGGACACCGACATGAGCTGTGTGGTGGTCGGTGATGCGTCCTATGCAGAGGCCTACAAGGCAGAGCTGCGCGCGCTGGCCGGCGATGATCCGCGCATCATCTTCACCGGCTATGTCTTTGGCGACGGCTATCAGGAGTTGGGCAGCAACGCCTATGCCTTTGTGGAGACCAGCGGTGTTGGCGGTACCCACCCTGCGTTGGTCGAGGCTATGTCCTTGGGCAACTGCGTGGTGGCCCATAACACGCCGGAGAACCTGGAGACCATCGGCGATGCCGGGCTGTGGTACAACGGCCGGGCTGGGGCAGAGTCGCTGGCGCCGGTGCTGCGAACATTGCTCGACGCGCCGCCGCTGGTCGCTGCCTACCGCCGCCGGGCTGCCGAGCGCGCCGCGGCTGTGTACAGTTGGCAGGCGGTCACCGATGCGTACGAAGCGCTGTTTCGTCGTATCCTCCGGTGAAGAAGACGACCATGGACACCACACGCGCAAGGTCGCGGTTTCAGACGTTGACGATGATGGGGGCGTTGCCAGCCCTTGTCTATTTTCTTGTCTTCGTTCTTTTAACCTTTCCCCTGATCCGCTCGTTTTCGACGCACATCTTCGCCGACGCAGGCGACGGTCTGCAAAATGTGTGGAACATGTGGTGGGTCAACAAGGCCATCACCGAGCTTGGCCAGAATCCCTGGCAGACAAGCTACCTGCACTTCCCCTACGGCGTCACCCTCTTGGGGCACACGCTCAACCCATTCAACGGCTTGATGGGCATTCCATTGTTGCGTGTGCTGAGCCCGACCCAGGCGCATAACGTAGTGATCATTTTTTCCTTCGTGGTTGCGGGGCTGACAACTTTCTGGTTGGCCTACTATCTCACACGCGCGTATTGGCCCAGCATCATTGCCGGCTGCATCTTCGCATTCTCGCCGTATCACTTTGCCCACGCCGAAGGTCACATGAACCTGGTGTCGCTAGAGTGGATCCCCCTTTTCCTGCTGTTCTGGATGATGCTGCTAACCAGGCCCAGGCTGTGGCTCGGCCTGGCGGCTGCGTTGACTCTCTTGCTGGTGATGCTGTGCGATTACTACTACTTTCTCTACTCAGTGCTGGCGGCGGGTTTTCTGGTCGTCTGGATTGCAATCCAGCAGCGCGATGCGTTGTTCTTTACGCGCCGAACCTACCGCGGTCCCTTGCTTCTGTTCCTCTTCGGCGTTCTGGCAACGTCGGGCGTTCTGGTTATCGCTCTGCTGCGGATGCAGGCCAGGGATCCGCTGCTGACCGATTACCTGCCGCAGCATTTTTCGCTGGATCTCCTGGCGCCGTTCATCCCCGGCGGCCATTGGCGCTTTGCCGAGTTGACCCAGGCTTTCTGGTCCCGACTCCCCGGCAACATCCACGAGACCAGCGTCTACGTGGGTTGGGCTGTTATTGCGCTGCTGGTCTATGTGGTCATCAAGCGACGCCAGGTCACCATGCCCAGCCTGCCCTACTGGTATTTTCTGCTGTTCTTCTTCGCCATCATGAGCTTGGGGCCGGTGCTGCACATCTGGGGCAGGCAGGTGTCGGACATCAAACTACCCTACGACTTGATCTTCCGGCGCCTTTTTCCACCGTTGCGTGTGTCTCGGGTGCCGTTGCGCATGATAGTGATGGTCTTCCTGAGCGCGTCGGTGATCTCGGCCGCCGGGTTCAAGCTGCTATTTCAGCGTTCGAGGAGGACCCAGATCGCGGCTGCCCTCCTTCTGGTCCTGTTGGCTGTGGAGTATATGCCCAAACCCCTGCCGCAGACCCGTATCCAGGAGCCGGACTACATCACGCTGCTGCACAGTCTGCCAGGCAACGACGCCGTCGTGGACACCGTCAGCCGGGCGCCGATCGCGCTGTACTACCAGACTATCCATGAGAAACCAATGGCCTTTGGCTATGTGTCGCGGATTCCGGCCAGCACCGCGGCCAAAGACAAAGTGCTGCGCGCGGTCATTGACGCGGGCCGGTATACTGAGCTGTGCCATCGCTATGGCATCCGCTATCTGCTGACCGACTCGAAACGCGATGTAATGAGCACAGATCCGTCGATCAAGGCGCTGTACGGCAAGGAGGGGGTGCGGCTATACGATCTGGGCGCCGGCGCGCCGTGTAAAATTGTGTCAGGCGACGCGGGTCTATGATACAACAGAAAGGCGGGCTCGCAACCGATGGACCGGTGCCGAAGATGAATCGATAAGGACTGCCAGCGCGCTGCGGCTTTGTACAGTTGGGACACGGTTATCGATGCTCATGAGGCGTTGTGCGGGCTGGTGATGAGAAACGCAGGTCGCTAAGATTCAGCCGAGTGTAGCACAAGGAGAAAGCGACGAAACTCATCGAGTCTGACGCGAAAGATCTCGATCACGGTTGGCAATTCAACAAGCAATGGTTCGATGCGGTCCCAGTCGAGGTCGAAACCATAGATGTTTCGAAAGAGGTGTCGGAAGCGAAGATACGTTACCAGGGTATTCGCCAATTCTTGATCCAGCACTGCCGGACGTCGCCCGGGAATAGCAACGGTCATGCGCTGAACAAGCTGTTGATGCCAAGCTTCACCGGAAGGCAGTGATCCATCCAGTTCAGTAGCGATTCGCTGAAGCGTTTTTTCAACCGTGTTGTAGAAATCTTGCAAGACGACACCGGCCGCGCTTCTCAAGAAGAAATCTGTTTCTCTATTGATTGCGTCCACTACCTCGCTCTGATGACTGGCAACGCGTTGAAGGTTGGCGAGAGCGAGATCAAGGTCAGCAATCAGGCCCGGTATCTTGCTTGGCTGCATAGAGAATCTCTCCTTCGGAGAATATACGTTTTGATACCAGCGGCTGTGCCGTCTCTATCGGCACAAGATCGATCTCAACTCCGGTATCGACCAGCGTGTACAAACCAGCAAGCGCCATGAAATAGTCAGCGGGCGCGAGACCTTCCACTGCCAGATCGATATCTGTCTGTGCATGCGCGCGCAGTGGCTGCACAAGTGAACCGAAGAGCCACACCCGCCTTACATCGTGGTGCTCAGCTAAGTACGCTGCACACGTTTCGGCCGCGGCTCTCGCCCGCGCAGCACGTTCCTGAGTACGAAGCTGCGCCTCTCGTTCATGCTCACGCCAAGCAACAATGTATTCTGAATAGATACCAACACTGGTTGTGTCCATTAGCTACCTGCCTGTAAATTATAACATGTGGACGGGCGCGTGCAAAGCGCTCATTAGCTATTCCAATCGCAAGGAGCACCATGTTTTTCGATCTTCCGTTAGAGCAACTTTACACCTATCGACCCCAACGCGTCGAGCCTAGCGATTTTGACGTCTTCTGGGACACGACACTGGCGGAGACACGGCAGTTTCCGCTGAACCCGCAGTTTCAGCCGTTCGATGCCGGCCTGAGCTTGATCGAGACGGTTGACGTTACCTTCAACGGCTATGGCGGCCAACCGATCAAGGGGTGGCTGCTGTTGCCGCACGAGCGTTCCGGCCCGTTACCCTGTGTCGTGGAGTTCATCGGCTACGGCGGCGGGCGCGGCCATCCACTGGACTGGCTGACGTTCAGCGCGGCCGGTTACGCGCATCTGGTGATGGACACGCGCGGGCAGGGCAGCGCATGGCGCAAGGGCGATACCCCCGACCTGGAGACGGACTTCAGCAACCCGCAGTATCCCGGCTTCATGACGCGCGGTGTGTTGGATCCCCGAACCTACTATTATCGGCGAGTCTTCGTGGACGGTGTGCGGGCAGTGGAGACAGCTCGCGCGCACCCAGCTATCGACGCGGGCCGGATTGCGCTGACCGGCGGCAGCCAGGGCGGTGGGATCACGCTGGCCGTAGGCGCGCTGGCCGGTGACGTGGCCGCGGTGATGCCTGATGTGCCGTTTCTGTGCCATTATCGCGCTGCTACCGAACTGGTAGACACGGCGCCGTACAACGAGATCGTAAAGTTCTGCAAGGTGCATCGGGACAAGATCGACGCCGTCTTTGCCACGCTGAGTTACTTCGACGGCATCAACTTCGCGGCCCGCATCGATGCGCCCGCGCTCGTTTCCGCCGGGTTGATGGACGACATCTGCCCACCGCGCACGGTATTCGCTGCCTACAACCATCTCCAAGGGCTGAAGGAAATCAGAGTCTACCCCTACAATCAACACGAAGGCGGCCAAACCGATCACACCGTCGAGAAGTTACGCTTTCTAAAACAGTTGTGGCAATAGCCGGGGCTCACCGGCTCGCGACTGGTTCTCGTTGCTATCCCTGGCCTGCCCGCGCCAGTTCCCGCACCTTGCCCAGCCGCTCCTCCGGCTTGGCAACGACAAGGCTCTCCCCCACCAGCATCGCGTCGACGCCCATCCCTTGCAAGCGACGCACATCGGCCGGCGTGTGGATGCCGCTTTCGCTGACCAACACCCGGTCGGTGGGGATCAGCGGGCGCAGGCGCTCGGTCGTAGCGATATCCACAGTAAAGGTGCGCAGGTCGCGGTTGTTGACGCCGATGACCTGCGCACCGGCTGCCAGCGCCCGCTCCACTTCGACCTCGTCATGTACCTCCACCAGCGCCTCCATGCCGTAGCGCCGCGTCTCGGCCAGCAGGTTGCGCAGCTCGTTGTCACCCAGCACAGCCGTGATCAGCAGCAGCGCGTCCGCCCCTGCCACGCGCGCTTCAACGACCTGGTATGGATCGTATATGAAGTCCTTGCGCAGGACGGGTACATTGGTAGATTGGGAAACGGGTACCTTGGTTGCCGTCCCTCCCTTGTTGTCCCTCGTTTCCCTTGCTCCGACCACTGTCTCCTTGACGGTTGTCAGATACTCAAGCTGCCCCTGGAAGTAGCGGGCGTCGGTAAGGACGGAGATGGCCGCTGCGCCGCCGCGGGCATAGGTGCTGGCCAGCATAGCCGGGTCGAAGTCGCGGCAGAGCAGCCCGCGGCTGGGGCTGGCTTTCTTGACCTCGGCGATCAGGCTGACGCCTGGCCGGCGCAGCGCCGCGGCAAAGTCCACCGGATCAGGTATGGTCATGGCCAGCGCGCGCAGATTGGTGATGGGAACCAAAGCCATACGTTTGGGCAGTTCCTCGCGCTTGTGGCGCATGATCTCATCAAGCATCTTGCCCTGGTGGCGCAGACGTTTTTCTTGGCTGGGTAATGGTTTCTTGGAAGTCATGGGTTCTCCGGGGAGTTGCCGAAGGGAAAGCAAGGAAGGAACGAAAACGAAGGAAACGAAGCAAACAGCCGCCTATCGCTGGTCGGTTTACTGGTCACTGATTACCGATCACTGGTTACTGACCTCTACCAACCGCTCCAGCGCGCGCAGCGCGGCGCCGCTGTCAATGCTCTCGCGCGCCCGGTCCAGCCCGCTCTGCCAGTTGCCGTCAGGCACGGCCAGTCCCATCGCGGCGTTGAGGAGGACAGCGTCGCGCTTCGGGCCGCGTTCGTCGCCGTTGAGGACGCGACGGGTGATGCTGGCGTTGTCAGCAGCGTCACCGCCTTTCAGATCAGCCAGACTGGCGCGCGGTAAGCCGAGTTCCAGCCCATCCAGCAAATAAGTATGAATAGCGCCGTCGCGCAGCTCACTTACCTGGTTCGGCCCGCTGAGGCTCAGCTCATCCAGCCCGCCGTGGCCGTGAACGACGAAAGCGGCGGGGTTACCTAGCCTGCCCAGCACACCAGCCATGGCCTCGGTGAGGTCAGGGCTGAAGACGCCGATGGCCATGTATTCCGCGCTGGCCGGGTTGGTCAGTGGACCGAGGATGTTGAACACGGTGCGGGCGGCCAACTCGCGGCGCGGGCCGATGGCGTAGCGCATAGCCGGGTGATGGTTGACGGCGTAGCAGAAGCCGATGCCCGCCTCGTCGATGCAACGGGCTACCTGCTCCGCGTCGATGTCCAGACGGACGCCCAGCGCGCCCAGCACGTCAGCGCTGCCAGCCTTGCTGGTAATGGAGCGGTTGCCGTGCTTGGCGACCGGCGCGCCGGCGCCGGCGATGACAAATGCCGCAGTAGTGGAGATGTTGAAGGTGCCGCTGTGGTCGCCGCCGGTGCCGACGATGTCGGTCAAGGGGCGGTGATCCGGCGTCACGGCGACCGCGTTGGCGCGCATCGCGCGGGCGCAGCCGGCGATCTCCGGTACCGTCTCGCCTTTCATGCGTAGTGCAACCAGGAAGCCGCCGATCTGGGCTTGCGTTGCCTCACCGGTCATGATCTGCATCATGGTCGCGTAGGCGTCGTCTTCGGTCAGATCGCGTCCGTCGAGCAGTTGTGCAATAGCTTGCTGGATCATGTGGTCTCCTTCGGAGGTAGATTGGTACATTGGTAGGCTGGTATATTGGTAAAGCGGTCCACCCGTACTGTTGTGGCAGGCGCACCACCAACCTACCAATTTCCCAATCTACCTGCTCATCGTCAGGAAGTTGCGCAGGATGTCCTTGCCGTGCTCGGTCAGGATACTCTCCGGGTGGAACTGGACACCAATGCACGGATACTCGCGGTGGCGCAGGCCCATGACCTCGCCTTCCATGGTAAACGCAGTCAGCTCCAGCTCAGGCGGCAGCGGCTCCTGCACGATCAGCGAGTGGTAGCGGGTGGCCTGAAACGGGCTGGGCAGGCCGTAGAACACGCCTTTCCCCGTATGGTAGACGGGCGACACCTTGCCATGCATCAGACGCGGCGCACGCGTGACGGTACCGCCAAAGACGTGGCCCATGCACTGCTGGCCGAGACAGACGCCCAGGATCGGCGTCGTCTTGTAGAAATGGCGGATCACATCGTTGCTGACGCCGCTGTCCTGCTCCGGCGTGCCCGGACCTGGCGAGATGATGATGCGCGATGGGTTGAACTCGGCCAGCTCTTCCACGTCGATCTCGTCGTTGCGCCAGACCCGCAGTTCTGTCAGCGGATCGCCCAGCCGGTCCTCCAGCATCACCTCGCCGATGAACTGCACCAGATTATATGTGAACGAGTCGTAGTTGTCGATGAATGCGATCATGGGAACCTCCAGAGGTTTACCACAGAGATGGGGAGGGCACAAAGGGTCGGAAGAAAAGCTTATGCCACCGATTGAAACACCTGCACGTGCGTGCGGCGCAAGTGTCGGTGTCTGGCACCCAAAGTATGTTGAAGCATACTCGAACCTCCACTTCGGCAACATGTTTCAACATGTTTTCCCTATCAGACGATGATTTCAATCATCGTTCAGGTGCTCTCTGTGTCTCTGTGGTGCGAAGTCAGGCTTCTGCTTTTTCCAGTTTTTTGCGGCGCTTTTCGGCGGCGCGGCTGATGCGGTTCCATACGCCGGTCAGGCCCATGGCCTTCTTGACCTCCATCAGCGTGGCCCTGCCTTCGGCTGCCGCGCGCTGTGTGCCTTCGTAGAGCAGTTCGTCTACGTAGCCCGTCTGTCCCTGGTAGTACGCGCGCCGCTCGCGCATCGGCTCCAGGAAGTTATTGAGCGCGATGGCCAGCTTTTCCTTCACTTCGACATCCCCAACACGGCCGGCACGGTATCGTGTCTTCAGATCTTCGACCTCTTCCTTGTTCGGATTGAAGAAATCGTGGTACTCGAACACCGGATTGCCTTCAACGGTTCCGGGAATGTCGGCGCTGATGCGGTTGGGGTCGGTGTACATGCTGAAGACCCGCCGGCGCACGGTGGCCGCATCGTCGCTGAGCAGGATAGCGTTGTCCAGGCTCTTGCTCATCTTGGCCTGGCCGTCGGTCCCTACCAGTGTGCCGCCGATGACGTACGGCTCCGGCAACGGGAACACCTCGCCATAGGCGTTGTTGAAACGGCGGGCGATCTGCCGGCTCAACTCTACGTGGCTCTCGTTGTCCTTGCCCACCGGCACCAGGTGCGCCCGCGGCATCAGGATGTCAGCCGACTGCAACACGGGATAGCCTAACAGGTTGTAGGGTATCTGCTCCATGCCCGCTGCGTCGGCCATGTCCTTGATGGTTGGCAACTGCTGCAGGCGCTCCACCGTCACCAGCCCGCTGAGCAGCAACTGGAGCTCGTAGATCTCGTGTACGGCAGATTGCAGGTAGAACGTGACCTTGTTGGGGTCGATGCCGATGGCCAGTTGGTCGAGGACGATGTCGCGCGCGTGGTCGGCGATGGCGAGGATGTCATCCTTGGTGTTTTTGGTGGTCAGCATGTGCAGGTCGGCAATCAGGAAGAAGCACTCATACTGGTCCTGCAGGGCTAGCCGGTGCCGGTGGCTGCCGATGTAATGACCCAGGTGCAGCTTGCCCGTGGGCCGGTCGCCGGTGAGAATTCGCTTTCGTGTCATGATCAGCTCTCCTACTCCTACTCGTCCTCGTCCTCGTCCTCGTCCTCAATTCGTCCTACGGAGTCGAGTAGGAGTAAGAGTAGGAGGATGAGTAGGAAACAAAAAAACGCCCGTCATCCCGCGCACGATCGTGCGCTTGCAGGGACGAGAGGCGTTCTCGCGGTGCCACCCTGGTTAGGCCGGGAAGACAAAACCCTGCGATGAAGCGCAGGGAACGTCGGCCAGCCTCACTCTGCGGAGACGGGTTGGCCGTGAAACGAAAAACGTGAACTTACACAGCTCGTCGTGAAATTCCACTTACGTTTCACGCTTTACGTTTTACGAGAACCGATCTCCAGCGCCCTGATAACGGTGGCGTCTCCGAAGGCAGCTACTGAATGGTTGATGGTTAACTGTCAATGGTTAACGGTTATTTTCAGAACTGCGGTCATTAACCATTATCCACTAGCCGTCAACCACTAACCATTGTTCACTGCTTGACTCCCCGGCCCACGTTTCCCGTGCGTTGTACACGGTTCTGCCAGCGCTGATGCCGACTTTTCAGCAACCGTCGGCTCTCTGAATCCCGTTGTGGCAGACACTCTTCCGGTTCGTAGTCTTTGAGTATTCGGTTGTGAGGGCGATTATGCCACACGATGATCGCCGTGTCAAACGCTCTTTTCCAAGTTGATGTGCAGCGTGATGTTGTCGTTCATCTTGACACTGTCTGTGCCGGCCCGAGCGAGCGAGAGCAGAGTCAATAGCGCCGCGCCGGCCTGGCCATCTCAAGCTTTTCTTTGAAAACCTGGGGCGGCCGTAGTACAATGCCGGCGTCAACGAGCTGCTACCAACGAATTTCTATACCTTACCCACCATGTCTACACAACCATTTCGCGTCACCCTCAACTTCACCGTTCGTACCTACGACATCGACTTCGTCGGCATTGTCAGCAACATCGTCTACGTGCGCTGGCTGGAAGATCTGCGTTTGCAGGCGCTGGCCGAGCATTTTCCGTTGGACAGGGCGATGGAGGAACTGGGTATCGCGCCTGTGCTGCTGCGAACGGAGATCGACTACAAGCAGCCGATCCGCCTTTTCGACCCGGTGGTGGGCGTGATGTGGGCGGCGGAGATCGGACGCGTCCGCCAGGTGCTGCAAGGTGAGTTCAGCGTGAACGGCGAGCTGCGGGCAGCAGGCCGGCAAACCACTTGCTTCATCGACCTCAAGACCGGCAGGCCAGTCCCGACCCCCAGCGCCATCCGCGGATAGCTCAAGGACTGCGTCCCAGCAATCGATTGAACAGCGCGGCCGGCGGTGGATGGGGCTGGCCGGCGCTGTTCAGAAACCCGCCGCCCACAAAAGCTGCGGCTGCCAACTCCCCATTGCAGAACACATCGTGTCGCCACGTCCCGCGAACCTTGCGCATCTCGTAGATGCGGCTGACTACCTCCACCTCTTCGCCCGCGCGCGGCATTCGGGTAAACTCGAACTCATGGCGCGTCACCACGGATACAAAGTCAGCCTCCTGCATCCGCTGGTAGCTCCAGCCGATCTCCAGCGCCGCCTGGGCGCGGGCTTCTTCGGTCCAGCGTAGCACCTGGCAGGCAGACACTTCACCATTTCTCCCGGTTTCGTAGCCTCGCACATGATGGCGCCAGCGAAACTGCCGCCCTCCCGGCCACTCCTTGGCCAATCGCGCTGGCTTCAGTTGATAGCCTTGGGGCAGATCATCAGTTGGTGAGAGCACCATCTTCTCATAACCCGCTGACTCCCAAGCCAGCCGGGCGCGCAGCAGAATCTGTTGATCAGCACACCGTTCGATAGCATATCCCAGTGTGAGCATGCCCGCATCGCCCGTCTCCTCGACCCACGAATGGATCGCTAACTCGGTTCCGTGCAGGGCAGGGATGGCGTACTCCATCGACAGGCGCTTCAGCCGCCAACCGGCTGCTTTCGGCCACGCCTCTTCAGTGGCCTGTTGCAGGTATGGATAATAGTTGGCGTTGTTGACGTGGCCCAGCGAGTCCAACTCGTAGATGTGAACACGGGTTCGCCACGTTGACATGCCTTCGTTTTCAATAATGCTCATTGTACGATTCTTCACGTTATGGGTATACTGAGTGCATGTGCTCCCGTCTTTTCAAGCGCATACAGAGCCTGGCACAGTTGCATGTCTCAGTTTGAACGATTCGGCTATTACTTCCATCCATCGACCTATGCAGCGCATCTCGGCCATGCTGCCGTGGATGTTTTTCTGGCGCCGAGCGAGGACGATTGGTACTTTCCTACCCAATCAGCTATCTTCCCGGTGGCGGATGACCAGGGCATACACCGCCTGTACGTCTCGCATTCCTGGACCTTCAGTCAGCGAAACCACAGACTGGCTCCCGGTATCTTCTTCCTCGTTGCCCAAGATGGTGACCTTATTGAAGGATTCTCGTTCGGCGGCGATTTGACTATCAACAGCGAGGACGACCATATCTCCTGCCTGCTTAACTCCGCTGCCCCCTTCTTCGATCTCTCGAACCCGACCAGGCTGGCTGCGATCCTCATCCCGGAGTTCGAAGCCCAGCTAGCCCGCCTGCGGGCCGAATGGACAGACATCGACGCTGAGTACGACCGCCGGGTGGCGGCAGCGGATCCGGTCTCGCTCTTCGTAGCCAGCCTGGATTTGAGCAACGCCTACACGCACCGCCTGCCGGCGAGTGTCTCGGACGATTCGGTGCTGGACGAACAGCACGCCGTCAACCACGCCGTGCATATCCTCAAGAGTGCTGGGGATTGGCCAGAAAAACCTCCAACGCTGCGCCAGTTGATCTTCGATAACTAACATGGACAACCAGACTTCGCCGTCTTGGTGTCGTGCTGTGGTCTGACCGTTGCCGCAACGCGTAAATCCCTGGCCGCGCTACGCTGCCGGGGATTTCTATCTCGTTTGAGGATAGACGTAACTTCTCAGCCTACAGAGTGGTGTCATTCCCGCGAAGGCGGGAATCCACTCCTCGCAGACCTGGATTCCCGCCTTCGCGGCGCGAAGCGTGACGGGGGAGCAGTTACGGATAGACTCTACCTGTCAGTCGGCAGGCTGATCTCCCGCCGCGATCTGGGGCGCGCGGCCGAAAAGCAGCGTCAGGTCCAGCAGGCGCGCGCGCAACGATTCGCTGAGGTCGCCATGCTGGTAGCGCCACTGCCAGTTGCCACCGGCGCGGCTGGGCACGTTCATCCGTGCCTCGCTGCCCAGGCTGAGCAGGTCCTGCACCGAGGTGATGGCAGTGGCGGCAACTGAGGCCCAGCCAAGCCGGATGATGTCCCAGGCCAAATCGCTGGCATCGCTCTTGCCGAGATACTTCAGCGCGAACTCGCGCTCGTAGGGCTGAGAGGAGTTAGCGAACCACCCCATGATGGTATCGTTGTCGTGGGTCCCAGGGTAGACCACCCAGTTCGGCGAATTGAAGTTGTGGGGCAGAAACTTGTCGGTAGGCCCGCTGCCGAAACTGAACTGCAAGATCTTCATGCCAGGGAAACCAAACTCCGCCATCAAAGCCGCGATCTCGTCACGAGCTTTCGCAGTAAAGTCGCCCAGGTCTTCGGCAACGATCAGCACCTTCCCCAGTTCCTTTTCGACGATGCGGAACAAGTCAGGACCCGGTCCCGGCACCCACTGGCCGTTGATGGCGGTCTCCTCGTCGGCCGGTATCTCCCAGTAGTCGTAGAAGGCACGGAAGTGGTCGACGCGAATGATGTCCACCATGGTCAACATGGCGCGGAAGCGCGCGATCCACCAGGTGTAGCCTCGCTCAGCCATTTTGTTCCAGCGATAGAGCGGATTTCCCCAAAGCTGGCCGGTCTCGCTGAAGTAGTCCGGCGGCACACCAGCCACCACCGTCGGCTGTCCGGCCTCGTCGATGAAGAACAACTCACGGTTGGCCCAGGCGTCGGCGCTGTCGTAGGCTACAAAGATGGGGATGTCGCCGACGATGCGGATACCGCGCGCGTTGGCGTAGGTCTTGAGCGCCAGCCACTGGCGGAAGAACTGCCATTGCAGGTATTTCTGCATCTTGACCGGCTCGGCTAGCTCGGTTGCCCAACGCTTGAGCGCCTCTGGCTGGCGGGTGCGGATATCCATCTCCCAGCCGCCCCAGGCGCCGCCGCCTTGCGCGTCCTTGATGGCCATAAACAGCGCGTAGTCGTCCAGCCAGTCAGCGTTCTCGGCGCAAAAGACTTGAAAGTCCAGATCCAGTTCGGAGCTGGCGTGGGCACGGAAGCGTTCGTAGGAGCGCTTCAGCAACGGCAGCTTCCAGTTGATCACCGGACCGTAGTCCACCTTGTCCTGGGGAAAGTCTGGCCGGCCATGGTTTAGATCATCCCAGCTCAGCAGGCCATCGCCCACCAGTTGTTCGGGGTCGATCAGCAGCGGATTGCCGGCGAACGCGGAAAAGCATTGGTACGGGGAGTCGCCGTAGCCGGTTGGTCCCAGCGGCAGCACCTGCCAAAGAGACTGGCCGGCCGCGCTGAGGAAGTCAACGAAACGGTAGGCAGCTTCGCCCAGATCACCAATGCCATAGGGTCCAGGGAAGCTAGTTGGGTGGAGCAACACTCCAGCTTGTCGGGTCATAGGTAGAAGTAACTTCCGGTTTACAAAGGACTGGCAGTCCTTTACGCACCACCCCGCAACGGAGTGGACAAGGACTGCCAGTCCTAAAGATTCGCTACCGCCGCTGTCGTCGCTGGCGATAGGATACAACAACCACTGTCAACAGCGCTGCCAGGAAGGCGCTCACAGCAGCGGCAGTGCCACCTGCAGGCAGGTCGGCGCTCTCTGCTGCGAGATTGGTGACAACCACCGCGGTTGGCGGGCGCACCGTCAGCGTCACCGGCACGATCACCAGGTCGGTGCCGTTGCCGGGGCCGGCGTCAGGATCGTTGCTGGTGATGCACAGGTTGCCCGTGTACACACCGTCCGCCAACCCCGTCGAGTCGAAGGTCGCGGTCACATTGGTGTTCGTGCCGCCGCCGTTGGAGCCGTTGGCCGGACTCACCGACAACCACGGAATGTCCGCCAGCGCTGTGCACGGCTCCGCCATACCAGCGACGTACTCCACCGTGTCGATGCCGATGTAGTTGGAGTTGGCGCCTGTTGGACCGGCGTCGGTGACGAAGTAGCGCCATGCCACACGACCATCTGCCATGCCACCGGGCAGTCCGCTCAGGGTGATGGTGTACTGGGCCCAGTCATCAGGATAGCCACCCTGCAACAGCGAGGGATTGATGTCCAGCAACAGCGTGGTGAAGTCACCCACATCGTTGGCTCCAACACCGACGTTGGTGCTGGACCCCGCCGTGCTCAGGCGCACCTGCAAGCGGTCGGGGAAGGTGCTCCCTGTCACCGTCCGCGTCCAGAACGAAAGCGTGTCGCCATCGCTCATGGACATCTCAGGTGTGAGCATCCAGTTGCTGATGGTGCCCGGACTGCCGGAGTTGTTGAAGTTGGCCGCGATGTAGGCCGTCGTCGCACCAGCTTGCGACGGGAAGACCCCGTCGTTGCCCTGGAACCAGTCGGTGACGCCCAGCGGCTCGCTGTTGTTCTGGAAGAACCAGCCCTGGCC
>JACKBK010000024.1 GCA_020634555.1 Caldilineae bacterium | reverse complement strand
GTTATGAACGACGATGTCGTTGGCAATGAAGTTGTGTGTGCCTGGCACAGTCAGGTCAAATACTTCTTCTACTCCATCTGGTTGGATGCAGTGAACCTGATCCCAGTACACGTCACTGTTTGCAAGACGCAGCAACTCATCAGACTGGACGACATCTGCTACCCGCCGAGCACGGTCTCGACTGACATTCTGTTTGAAAACAGCCGTGCCAGCATACGCCATCTCTAATTCGGCGTGCAACTCACGATGCGTCATACCACGCTCGACCATGGAAGGCTTTACGAATGTAGTCCAAATCATCGCAGGGATCACGTCTCGGTTGGTGTTTGCAGCTTGTTGATTGAGGTACTCGACGATCTGATTCAGTGCGTCGGTCTTGTATGAACCTACTGCACCGACGGTTTTAGCGAATCGCAGCATGTCTTCTTTACCGCTGACAATCACATGGAATTGATCTCTTCCCTTGCCGTTCTGAGCGACACGTTTCAGTCGTGCACAGATACCAAGCCGAGTTAGTAGTGATTGGACGTCGCGAACCAGTCGCTGGCTGCTTGATGCGTAGTAAATTGCTGGATAGTGTTTTTTGCCCCCGCGCATGCGAATGCAACCATCAGTTGCCCACAGGTGGCGCAGGAAAGTCGCCATGCTGTTCGTTGACTGACTGAACACGATGTCTGGAACATACTTCTCGTGCGAGCGAAGACCAAACACTCCCATCGAATCGAGCCAATCAGAAATCGGGTTCCGCACGCCGTGTGTGATATGGCGGGTTGTTGGGATGAAGACCTGGTACCAGTCGTGGCCTGGCTCTTGCTGGACGCGAGGATTGACTTCGCCCTTGAAAACGTCAGTTGCTAAAGACGCCACCAGGTCTGCCAGGTCCTTCTCCCGTGTTGTGTACTGAATGGCATGTCTTGGAAGCGTACAACCATCACCGATCAGGTGACCCAGCAGCGCCAGCTCGACATCCGACATTGAGTGGTCAACGCGATGCTCAAGAACGCGCGGCAATGCAACATGCGTCCCTGGCTCTAGTTCATCCAGACGCCTCCACCCGTCGATAGTCAGAAAGCGATGATTCGCCGTTGCGCGAATGGATCGCCCGAGTCTGGTTTCAAGGCGGAAAACGGGTTTAATGCCGGTGGAAAACGACCGGGAAACTGTTGCCGTTTCGATTTTCCACGAATTCGTGTTCAGGGCGGCCACTTGAAAACCTGACGTTCCGACAGTCTCGCGGATCGGAGTATATTGCCCACTGTCGGGGAGGAAGACACGTGTGTCGCCGGTCAGACAACCAGATTCTCGCAAATCCGATAGGATCGGTCGCTTGTCCTGGCGGCTTTCGACAGCGCGGGAAAGCTGGCTGAGCGCGAGGACCGGCACGTTTAGCTCGCGGGCCAAACTCTTCAACCCGCGCGAGATGGCACTGATCTCCTGCACACGGTTCTCGTTGCGCCGATCGCTTCCGGTCATCAGTTGCAGGTAGTCAACAACCACCATGTCGAGATCGTGCTCGGCGTAGAGCCGGCGCGCCTTGGTGCGCAGTTCCAGCACGGAGATGGCAGGCGTGTCGTCGATGAAAATCGGCGCATCGGAGAGCGCACCGGCAGCCTCCATCAGGCGATGCCACTCGTCCTCGCCGTGGATGTCGCCCAGCCGCAGCCGCTGCGAGTCGATGCCGGTCTCGGCGGCCAGCATGCGCTGCACAAGCTGCTCGTTGGACATCTCCAGGCTGAATACCGCCACCCGTTTGCCGTACTTGCGTGCCGCGGCCTGCGCGACGGAGATCGCCAGTGAGGTTTTGCCGACGCCGGGACGAGCCGCCAAAATGACAAGGTCGCTCTTTGCAAGGCCGCCCAGCATCTTGTCCAGCAACCGGAAGCCGGTGGGCACGCCCAGGATCTCGCCGCGGTGGTGATAGAGGAAGTCGATACGGTCCACCACGTCGCCCATAATCGAGCGCACGGGCACCAAGGAGCGGTCGGTACGCTCCTCGGCGACGCCGAAGATGATCTGCTCGGCGCGGTCCACCACCTCTTGTACGTTCTCGGCGGTGTCCTCGTAGGCCAGTTGGGCGATCTGGCCAGCCGCGCGGATGAGCTGGCGCAGCACGGATGCCCTCTCCACGATGTGGCCGTAGTGCTCCACGTGGATGGCCGTCGGTACGGCGTTGATCAGATCCATCACGTAGGCCGCGCCGCCGACCTCGATCAGTTGCCTTCGCCGCTCCAGCTCGTCGGTGACCGTGACGAAGTCGGCCGGATCGCGCCGCTCGTGCAGGTCAACGATGGTCTGGTAGATCCAGCCGTTCTTTTCCTGGTAGAAGTCTTCAGCTTTGAGGAAGGACGCGACCTTGATCACGGCGTCGGGATCGATGAGCAACGATCCCAGCACCGCCTGCTCGGCCTCAGGGTTGGCCGGCACAAATCGCTCGCGGGACATCGGGGAGATGTCGCCAAAGCCGTTGTCCACAGATACCTCCAGGTGATTCGAGAGGAAAAACACGGCGAGGTCGTAGACCTCGCCGTCCAACGTCAGGTTCTCAGACTGTGCCGTAGCACGTGAGCTGTTCGCATCTGCCCTTGACAGGATGCTTTGCAGAGGATGCAAACGCAGCGTTGTCGCTGCACTAACGCACTACGCGTCTCCGCCCAGGCCTCCCAGGTCCAGGCCCTCGACGAAGTCGCGGAACACATCCAGGTCCTCCTCGTCGGTCGGCCCACGATCCGAGTCCTCACGGGCGTCATCTTCCGGCATGATCGAGGCTTTGTCCATGACATGATCGGCCACTACCACCGGTACGGAGCAGCGAACGGCCAGCGCGATGGCGTCGCTGGGACGGGAGTCGACCTCGATGTCGTCGCCGTCCACGTCCAGCACGATGCGGGCATAGAAGGTGTCGTTGTTGAGATCGTTGATTATCACCTGTTGCACCTCGGCGCCCAGCAGCGTGATCATCGATTTGAGCAGATCGTGGGTCAACGGGCGGGCCACTTCGACGCCCTGAAGCTCGATGGTGATCGCGTCGGCTTCGAAGGGGCCGATCCAGATCGGCAGGAAGCGCTCGCCGTCGATCTCGCGCAGCACCACGACGCGGTGTTGCGACATCAAGCTCACTCGTACACTGTCGATGGTGACTTCGACCATGAAAGGCTCCTCGGGTTCATTCTTGTCTGCGGGCAAGGCTCACAGCGCGCGGATTATACCATAGCCGCGAATGCGCGCCAAACAAATCGGTGAGCTTCGGATAGGCGCCATGCTGGAATATCGACAACGCGAGCTTGTTTTAGTATAATGCCGCTATGCGTATCTCCGTCATCTGTACCGTGCTCAACGAGGCGCAGGCGATAGGCAGGCTGCTGGACGGCCTGTTGGCCCAGACGCGCCCCCCCGACGAGGTGGTGATCGTCGACGGCGGCAGCAGCGACGGTACGCCGGCGGTGATATTGAGCTACGCCGACCGGCTGCCGCTGAAGCTGCAAGAGGCGAGGGGCGCCAACATCAGCCGCGGCCGCAATCTGGCCGTCAAACGCAGCAACGGCGACGTGATCGCCAGCACCGACGCCGGGGTACGGTTGCCGCCCGATTGGCTGGAGCGGTTAACAACGCCCTTCACCAACCTGACGCCGGAGGAGCTACGCGAGGGCAGGTACGCGGTGGCCGGCTTCTTCACGCCTGATCCGCAGTCCACGTTCGAGCTGGCGCTGGGCGCGACGACGCTGCCGCTGGTGGATGACATCAGCCCCGAGACCTTCCTGCCCAGCAGCCGGTCGGTGGCCTTCAGCCGCGGTGCATTCACGTGCAGCAACGGCTATCCGGAGTGGCTGGACTACTGCGAGGACCTGCTGTTCGACTTCGGGCTGATCGACTGTTGCGGCGGGTTTGCCTGGGCGCCGGACGCCGTGGCGCACTTCCGGCCACGTCCGACACTACGCAAATTTGCCCGCCAGTACTACCTTTACGCGCGCGGCGACGGCAAGGCAGACCTGTGGCGCAAGCGCCACCTGATCCGCTACCTGACCTATCTCGTCGCGCTGCCAGTCCTGCTGGCGCTGGCGGTCTTGCACCATCCGCTGTGGCTGTTGCTGCTGCTGGTCGGCGGGCTGGCCTACTGCTGGCGGCCCTTCCAGCGGTTGCGCCCGCAGTGGGCCGGCTATTCGGCTTTGCAGCGACTGTGGGCGATGTTGCTGATCCCGGTCATTCGTGTCACCGGCGACGTGGCCAAGATGATCGGCTACCCCGCTGGACTGCGCTGGCGACGCGCCAACCGCGAGCGTCCGGAGATTCACTGGCGCAGCAAGCTTGACAGCGGCCAGCGCTACGGCTAGACTGAACAAATGGTTACTGGTTAATGGTGTAATGGTCAATGGTTAATGCCGGAAGGTTGGCCGCAGCAATAACCATTCACCAATTCACCCGTTCACCATTGGCAATTCTCCGGTTTCTCTTTCGGTTAATCGTTACGCCATTAACCCTTGCCCATTAACCGTTTCTCCCCATGCCTCTCGACCTCGTCATCGTTATTCTCAATTACAACACGCGCGACCTGCTGCGAAAATGCCTGCAGACGGTGTACGCCAGCACTGGCGAATTTTCGTTCGAGGTCTGCGTGGTGGACAACGCGTCTGGTGACGGCAGCGCGGCCATGGTAGCTGACGAGTTCCCCCAGGCAACGCTGATTGCCAGCCCCACCAACGGCGGCTACTCCTATGGCAACAATCTGGGGATGCGGCGCTATGGCTTTCGCGATGGCATGGCTGCCGGCGACGCAACGGTGACGCCGCGCTTTGCCCTGCTGCTCAATCCTGACACCGAACTGCCGCCGGATGCGCTGTCCGCCATGCTGGCGTTTATGGATGCGCATTCGCAATGCGGCGTGTCCGGGCCGAAGCTGGTGCGGCTGGATGGCAGCCTGGATCTGGCCTGTCGCCGCTCCTTCCCGTCGCCGGAGGTATCAGCCTACCGGATGCTGGGGCTAAGCAAGCTGTTTCCACGCAGCCCGCGCTTTGGCCGCTACAACATGACCTTCGTGAGCCCCGACGTGTTGACTGAGGTCGACTCGGTGGTGGGCGCGTTTATGCTGGTGAGAGGCGCGGCGATCCGCGAGGTCGGACTGCTGGACGAGCAGTTTTTCATGTACGGCGAGGACCTGGACTGGGCCTATCGCATCAAGCAGGCCGGCTGGCAGGTGTGGTATAATCCCGCGGTGACGGTCCTGCACGTCAAGGAAGCGGCCAGCAAGTCCAGCAGCAAGGCGCGCCGCGAGTTCTACCGTGCGATGCTGCTCTTTTATCGCAAACACTACCAGGCGACGACGCCTTTCTGGCTGCACTGGCTGATTGTCGGCGGCATCGGCGTCCGCGGCGGGCTGGCCATGGCCAGCCGCGGCCTGTCGCAGATGCGCGCCAGGGTTTTTCCGGGAGTATGACCTGCCATGAAACGCTCGCAGGTATTCCTCGTTTTGCTGCAAGTCATCGTCGATGTGTTTCTGGCGTCGGCGGCGTTTCTTGTCGCATACCGGACGAATCTGCGCTACGATCCCACCGTTGGGGGCTTCAGCCAGTATGCCCCGATGATGGTCATCTATGTGGCCACCATCATTGTCGCCATCTTCCTCAACAAGCTGTACAGCCGGCGACGCGGCCGGCCGCGATTCGAGGAGATGATGACGCTGTTCACGGCCATCACTATCGGCGCGCTGCTGGCTGTGGCGCTGATCTCCTTCGCCTTCAAGAACACCATCGACTACCGCCGCCCGATGATGGTGCTGGCCTGGTTCTTCAGCCTGATCTTCCTGATAACAGGACGGTTTGTGGTCATCCAGATCCAACGAGGGCTGATGCGGCGGGGCGTCGGCGCCAGCGATGTGCTGCTCATCGGTACCGGCGAGGTGGCTCACATGGTGCTGGAGCGAATGCTTGGCTCCCCGCAGTTGGGCTACAACCCTGTAGGCTTGATCTCGATGGAGAACGGCGTGGAGCAGGTTTTGGGCTTCCCGGTTCTGGGCGGTATGGCGGATATAACGAGCATCATCGAGGGCCGGCGGGTGCAGGAGGTGGTGATCTGCCTGCCAGAAGCGACTCGCCGCGAGTTGGTGCAGATCGTAGCCCAGTGTGAGCGCGAGCGGATCACTATCCGCATCTACCCGGACGTGTTCCAGATCATGGCGAGGGAGGTGGGTATCAGCGACCTGGCAGGCCTGCCGCTGCTGACCATGCGCGATGTTGCCCTCAGGGGCTGGCACCTGGCGCTCAAGCGCACGGTGGACGTTATGGGCAGCGCTGTGGGTCTCGTTTTCCTGTCGCCGTTGATGATGCTGACTGCCGTGGCTATCAAGCTGGAATCGCCGGGGCCGGTGTTCTATCTACAGGAGCGGATGGGGCTGGACGCGCGGCCCTTCATGATGTATAAGTTTCGCTCCATGCGCGCCGATGCCGAGCAAAAAGGGCCGGGCTGGACGACGGCCAACGACCCGCGCCGGACGCGCATCGGCAGCTTCCTGCGCCGAGTCTCAGTGGACGAACTGCCGCAGCTCATCAACGTCCTGCTGGGCGACATGAGCCTGGTAGGCCCGCGGCCGGAGCGTCCTGTCTACGTCGATCAGTTCCGCCAGTCGATCCCGCGCTACATGGATCGGCACCGCGAGAAGGCCGGGCTGACCGGCTGGGCGCAGGTCAACGGGCTGCGCGGCGATACCTCCATTGCCGAGCGAACCAAGTACGATCTGTGGTATATCGAGAACTGGTCGCTCTCGCTGGACCTGCGCATTATTCTTCGAACGATGCTGCGCATCTTTACAGACCGCAGCGCCTATTGAAAGCTTCTTCATGGTAACCCAGGCACTCAAAGAACTCATCGCGTTGTTCAACGTTCTGTGTGGGGGACTGCTCTTCCTTGTCTTGTTGGTCTATCTGCTGCGCGCTCGTCCCCGCCGCGCTCTCGTCGCCTTCACTCTCCTGGCGATGATTCTGCTCTGTCTTTTCAATACCTTCGTGATCTATTTCATTGTGTGATGGCAGTTGACGTTCAACTTTGCCAATGACGGCAAAGCCGAACGTTTAGCCGTGCAACTGGCGTGTTCCGTGCGGTAACTTGACCGCTATCGGGGATGCGCCCATCTGTGGAGTTCGCATCTCAGACGACCATGCGCTGTTCGCACAACCATGGATGAAAACGGGGCGGCACGGTCGGCCCACTCCGGGGTGCTTCGCGAAGACCGGCCGCAGCAGCGTCTATTTTCAAGACAGGCGCCCGGCCGGGCGGGCCGGCACTCCGACCAATGAAAAGGGCGAGTTCCGTGTTCTCGGTCTTTGCTTGCACCCCGGCAGGGGCCTGACCGCATCTGGGGCCGTCTTGAGCAACGATTCACCGGCGGCACGGTCGGAGACCGGCCGCAGCAGCTTCTATTTTCGAAGAGGCGCCGGGACAGGCTGCGCCCGACACCCCGATCGATGAAAACGCGGGTCAGACCGGCCCGAGCGAGTGTTGTTATTTTCAAGACAGACCAGAGCGAGGTGTTATTTTCAAGACAGAATGCGAACTCCGCGGGACGGAAGAAGTTCGACTTTGCCGAAAAAGTCGATCTTCTTGTGCTGGTTTGACTCCGCGGCGGGATCGTGGT
This sequence comes from Caldilineae bacterium, assembly GCA_020634555.1. GTDB lineage: Bacteria > Chloroflexota > Anaerolineae > JAAEKA01 > JAAEKA01 > JACKBK01. The sequence continues at coordinate 46,211 of JACKBK010000024.1, read as the reverse complement.
AATATGCATCCGTTGCTCTTAGCACTCTCGACACGAGAGTGCTAAGGCTTATAAATCGGAGAACGCATGACTGAGTTGAACGCCCGCCGCCAGGCTGTACTGGCGATCGTCGTACAAGAGCATATCGCTTCCGGCAGTCCGGTCGGTTCCAAGACGGTCGTCGAGGAGTACCAGTTGAAGGTCAGCTCGGCCACCATCCGTAACGAGATGAAAGTGCTGGAGGAGACCGGGCTGCTGACACATCCGCATACCTCCGCGGGCCGCGTTCCCACCGAAGAGGGCTATCGCTACTTCGTCCAGCATTTGTTACCCGACCGGCCGCTGGCTCCAGCAGATCAGCGCATGATCCAGCACCTGTTTCATCAGGTCGGCCATGAGAAGGACCAGTGGGCGCAGTTGGCGGCCGCGGTGTTGGCGCACTCGTCGCAGATGGGTGCGCTCGCGACCCAGGTGCGCGTCGAGAGCTCCCGCTTTAAGCACATGCAACTGGTCGAGGTGCGGCCTGGTCTGGTGTTGCTGGTACTGGTGCTCCACGCCGGCGTAGTCAAGCAGCAGATGATCAGCCTTGACCTGGCGGTGACACAGGATGACCTGAGCCAGGTTTCCAACCAGCTCAACGACTTGCTGGCCAACCTGACAGTCAGCGAGATCCGCGACTGGTTGCCGGAGCTGGCGCCGCTGGGCCAGCAAGTACTTGATCTGGTGGTGGATACCATGGAGAGCGAGGATAGTCCCGTCAGCGAGCAGGTCTACCGCGACGGCCTGTCGCATATCCTGATGCAGCCGGAGTTCTCCGCAACCGAGGACGCACATCAACTGGTCAATGTGCTGGAGCAAGCCACGCTGCTGGGCAATATCTTCGAAAACGTGCGCAGCAACGACGGGGTACAGATTCTCATCGGTGGCGATGGGCGCTACGACGCGCTGCGCGACCTGAGCCTGGTGCTCTCGCGCTACGGCGTCGATCGCAACGTCACCGGTGTTCTGGGGATCGTCGGTCCGGTGCGGATGCACTATGGACGCACGATCCCGCTGGTGCGCTACGTGGCGGAGCTGATGAGCGGCCTTGTTCAGGAATGGTACACCTAGCGGCCGCGGGCCGTCCCGAAACCAAATCGACAAAGCAATCGTAATGACGAGAGAATGGCATGACAGACCAAAACAAAGAAGAACTGTTACAAGAAGAACCATTGGCCGAGGAAGAGAACGCCGGCCAGGAAGCTGACGAGGACAACATTGCCGCTGCGGCCGAGGAAACAGTTGAACAGGCCGCTGAGGAGCCACCTGAAGCGGCAGCTGATGATGCCGTTGTGCAGTTGGTTGGAGAGCTTAAGGACGCTATCAAAGCTCGCAACGAGTGGGAAGACCGCTATCTGCGGGCTGCAGCCGAGTTCTCCAACGCCCGCCGGCGCGCTGAATTACGCGCCGACAGCGAGGTGCGCGCCAGCCGCGAGCGCCTGCTCAACAGCATCATCCCGATCGTCGATGACTTCGAGCGCGCTTTTCAGTTGGTGCCTGAGAATGAGACCGACTCGACCTGGGTCGAGGGATTTACCTTGATCCTGCGCAAGCTGCAAGGTGCGCTGCTGCGCGAAGGCGTGACTGTCATCGAGGCTGAAGGTAAGCCCTTCGATCCCAGCCTGCATCAGGCAGTGATGGTCGAAGAGGTCGACGGCGCCGAGCCGGACACCGTGGTGGCAGTCCTGCAGCGGGGGTACCTGCTGGACGACCGGGTGCTGCGTCCGGCTATGGTTAAGGTGGCGCAATAGGCGCAAGATAACGATTCACCCGATCCGTCATTCCCGCGAAGGTGGGAATGACGGGCGAACAGTGGCATCGCGATACAGAAAGAGGAGTCAACAACTCATGGGAAAGATTATCGGAATCGATCTGGGTACGACCAACTCAGTCGTGGCAGTGATGGAACAAGGCGAGCCGGTGGTTATCCCCTCGTCGGAAGGGGCGCGGCTGATCCCGTCGGTGGTGGCGGTCAATCCGAAGAGCGGCGAGCGGCTGGTAGGACAGGTGGCGCGCCGGCAGGCAGTCACCAACCCCGACAACACCATTTTTTCGGTCAAGCGGCTGATGGGGCGCAAGTTCAGCGACGCTGAGGTGCAGCGTGCCCTGGAAATCCTGCCCTACAAGATCGTCGATCGCCCCAACGGCGATGTGGCTGTGGTCATGGGTGGCAAGGAGTATTCACCGCCCGAGGTCTCGGCCATGATCCTGCAAAAGATCAAGCACGACGCCGAGCAGTACCTGGGCGAGACCGTCACCCAGGCCGTCATCACCGTGCCGGCTTACTTCAACGACAGCCAGCGCCAGGCCACCAAGGATGCCGGGCGCATTGCCGGGCTGGAGGTGCTGCGTATCATCAACGAGCCGACTGCCTCGTCGCTGGCCTACGGCCTGGACAAGCAGGTGGACCAGCGCATCGCGGTCTACGACCTGGGCGGCGGCACCTTCGACATCTCGATCCTGGACGTGGGCGACGGCGTGTTCGAGGTCAAATCCACCAACGGCGACACCTTCCTGGGCGGCGACGACTTCGACCAGCGCGTCATCAACTGGATCGCGGACGAGTTCCGCAAGGAGCAGGGCATTGACCTGCGCCAGGACCGCATGGCGTTGCAGCGCCTCAAGGAAGCGGCCGAGAAGGCAAAGATCGAGCTGTCTACCGTGATGCAGACGGAGATCAACCTGCCGTTCATCACCGCCGACGCCAGCGGCCCCAAGCACCTGCAGATGACGCTTACCCGTTCCAAGCTGGAGCAACTGACAGCCGACCTTGTCGAGCGCACCATCGGCCCGTGCCGCAGCGCGCTGGAGGACGCCGGACTGAGCGCGAGCGACATCGCCGAGGTCGTGTTGGTCGGCGGGCAGACCCGTATGCCGGCCGTGCAGGAAGCAGTCAAGAAGTTCTTCGGCCGCGAGCCGCATCGCGGCGTCAACCCGGACGAGGTGGTCGCCATCGGCGCCGCCATCCAGGCCGGCGTGCTGGGCGGTGAGGTCAAGGATGTGCTGTTGCTGGACGTGACGCCGCTGACCCTGGGCATCGAGACCCTGGGCGGCGTGGCGACCGCGCTGATCGAGCGCAACACCACCATCCCGACCCGCAAGAGCCAGACCTTCTCCACCGCGGCCAACAACCAGACCAGCGTCGAGATCAAGGTCGTGCAGGGCGAACGCCCCATGGCAGCCGACAACAAGCTGCTGGGCAACTTCATTCTGGACGGCATCCCGCCGGCGCCGCGCGGCATGCCGCAGATCGAGGTCACCTTCGACATCGACGCCGACGGCATTTTGCACGTCAGTGCGCTGGATAAGGCCACCGGGCGCACACAGAGCATTCGCATCACCGCCTCCAGTGGGCTGGCCAAGGACGAGGTCGACCGCATGGTGCGCGAGGCCGAGTCGCACCGGGCTGAGGACCAGCGCCGCCGCGACGAGGTCGAGGCCCGCAACGCCGCCGACACCGCCGTCTTCCAGGTAGAGAAGTTCATCAGCGACACGCCCAACCTGTCCGAAGAGAGCAAGAGCATGTTGGAAGGCAAGATCGCTGCCGTGCGCTCCGCCATGCAGGGCGCCGACACCGACCGCACCCGTAGCGCTACCGACGAGTTGATGGAAGCCTGGCAGCAGGTCGGTGCGCAGATGCACCAGGCCGCTCCCGAGGAGCCGCAGGCGCCCTTCAGCGACGGCAACGGCGCAAACGACGCCCCGCCGCCTCCGCCGCCCCCCGGCGACGAGGACATCGTCGAAGGTGAGTACCGCGAGGCGTAGATCGCCGGCGCGGGGCGACTTGCAAAAACAAAAGACAACAGCCCGGACTGCGAAAGTCAGTCCGGGCTGTTCGATTCAATCAGGGAGATGGGCCGGCGCGATTGTCAGGAAGGTGCGCTGCGATTTCGCAGTCCGGTCAGGGTGCTGGAGAAGAAGCTTCGGCGGGTTTGACCGGTCGCGCAGGCATGGTCGAGATCAGCGCGCGCAACACAGAGTTGACCGCTTCGGGTGTCGTGAACACCTCGGCAATGTCGGGTTCCAGCATGACAACAACCTGGCTTTTGTCGATCTTGCCGGCGAAGCGATTTGGCTTGGCTTTGCTGTAGTCAAGATCGTACTCTGGCAACATCTCGTCAAGGTCTGGCTGGTCAGCACTAGAAATGGACGTTTTGTTCATAATCGCGACATTCCTTTTGTGTTGCGGGGCGGGCGCTGATCAAGCGGATGATGCCACCAGGTCGTTCGGTGAAGCTGATCATCAGGTGCTGTCCGCTGATCGATCGGCCAGTGAGCAGCTCACGAGTTTCATCGGTTGAATGCAGGTCATCCTCGAATGTGACGGCCAATGGATCGTCGAATACTGTGCTGGCTTCATCAAAACTGACGCCATGCTTTTTTCGATTTGCTGCCGCCTTGTGAGGATCCCATTCGAAACGATAGGACATCTGCCTGCCTCATGTCACCAGCGATGTTCAAGTCTATCGCCATGATACTACACTTGCCTTCAAAAAGTAAGCGGCACTACCCACCACAACCGGGTACACATGAAAGAATCCTGGACGCGGCCGAATGACAACGGTCGCGCGGTGTAATTCGTGTATTCGTGATCGCGCAGCATTCGTGGATGGTCAGCGCCGGACACACGCCGCCAAAACGACACAACTCGTCGTGCTTGTCAGTTGCGCAGTTGTGCGGTAGTATTTGCATTGTCTACATCCCCTCTATCATGCCCCGTCCCTGGAAATCGACAGTCGAATCGGGCGGGCGCGAACGGTGAGCGAAATGACAAGTGCATCGGGCCGGGCAACCATCCTCTTCATCATGCCGCAGTTGGCGGATCTGATCTCGCTGAAGACCATGGCGGAACTGCGTAACCTGCGCGACGCCTTGCTGCGCGAGAGACACCGCGACGCACTGGACTGGCAGGCTCTCCCCGCCGCCAGGGTGTCGGAGTTGGCCTGGGGCCTACGCCAGTACCAGCCGCAGATCGTCCACTACGCCGGGCATGGCAGCGAGGGAGGCGATCTTTTCTTCGACCCGGAGGAGGGCGACCGGGTCAGCGCTGCGCTTTCTCCTCAACAGTTTGCCGACACGCTGCGCGCCTACCAGTCCGAGGCCATGCGGCCGGTCCGGCTGGTGGTGCTAGCCGGCTGCCACACCGCGCGTACAGCCGAGTTGGTCGCGCAAGTGGCCGGCTGCGCGGTCGGCTTCCAGGGAGAGCCCAGCGACATCGCGCTGGCGAAGCACTTCACGCCGAATCTGTATGCCGCGCTGGCCGACCCGGCGCGCAGCGTTGGGGGTGCGGTTAAGATTGCCAGGCAGGAGTTGAGGAATCATGGGAGCGAAAAGATTGCGGAGATGGTGCGGCTGTTCCCGCCAAACAGCGAAGTGTGCGCCAGTCCGTTCCTGGCAACGCCGGCGCCAGTCTACAGTCAGGCGCATAAGACATACCTTCACCGCCTGTTCAGCCAGCAATGGGCCACCGTCAAGATGAAGTTGTTCGATGATAAATCTCCGGAAGCGATGGATCTGCTGGATATCTATTCTCCGCTGCCGGTGGATTTCGGGATAACGGTTGGGACCAATCAAGAAGGCGATCTTGAGGATTGGTGGTGTGGCTCAGTGGGTTCCGACCGCGGCATGCGAGAGGATTACGAACCGTGGCAGCAGGCGCTGCTCGACAGCGCTCGCCATGCGACGGCTGCCCAAGAACTGCGGGAACAGAAGGCGCGGATCCGTTCCTGGACCGATCTACGATCCAACGAGCGCGCTCTGGCGCCCCTGGTGGAAATCGCCAGGGAGTGGGCACGCGGGCAGCAATCTAATCGTCGCCGGCAAGACGAGGTCAGGCGGTGGCAGGCCAACGCCGAGCATGCCGCCCTGGTGCAGCGCCGTTTCGTCCTGGCTGGCGACCCGGGCAGCGGCAAGAGCACCTTCCTGCGCCACCTGGCGCTCGCCTGGGCGGCGCGAATGCTGCGCGCGATGGGAGAGACGCGCACTGATACGGGCGCAAGTCTTGACGTTGACACAGGCTGGTACGGGCCCGACTACACGCCTGTCTACATCGAGCTGCGACCGCTGGTCGATGCCTTTCCGGCGCTGCCGTCTGGCGAAGAGCCGCCGGAGCTGCCGGGGCTGGACACTTTTGAGGTGCATCTCAGCGACCAGTTGACCGCAATGCGCTGCCAGGGCTTCATTGATGACCTGATAACCTTGCTGCGCAATGGGAAAGCTGCCATTCTCCTGGATGGACTGGATGAGGTCAGCGACGCCGATGACCATCGCCGTCGCATGCAGGTACAAGCCTTTGTCGCCGCACTGCACAAGGCGTTTGCTGCTGCGCCGATTATTGTCACCGCCCGCCCCTACGCCTACCGGCCCGACAACCCGCAGGACCCTGAGCGCTGGGAGCTGGAGGGCTTTGGCCACACGGCGCTGGCGGCCTTGGATACTGAACGCCAGGAACGACTGGCGCGCCGGCTGTTTGCCTGTCTGCGGCCCGATGACAGCCGGCGTGTCGAGGATTTCCTGGCGGCGCTGCCGACGGTGCCCAAGGATCTGCCGGGCAACCCCCTGCTGCTCACCCTGCTGGCAGCAGTGTCGGTGCGCAGGCCCGAGGGGGAGGCCCATGGATTGCCCAAAACCCGTGGCCAACTGTACGACCGCGCCTTGAAGCTTCTGTTGGAGGATTGGGTCAAGGAGCACAACCGGCGCTTCGAGACGATGGACGACGTTGGGATCGACTCGCAGGAGCTGCGCCTGGCCCTGCAGTTGGTGGCGCGGCGCGCCCAAGAGCGCAGCACCCAGCCCAACCAGGCAGTTGTCATCCAGCGCGGCGATTTCTATGATGCGCTGGATGACATAGGCAAGGGCGCGGCGACCCCCAAAGTGGTCAGCCACCTGCAGTGGACTGCCGGCATGTTGCTGGACCAGGTGGAACAAACGCCAGGCGCGATGATGGCGCCGGCTCCAGGTCGCTTTCGCTTCCTGCACCTGTCGTTCCAGGAGTACCTGGCGGCCTGCGATATGCTCTACCGCCCGGGCACGCCCCATGCCCGGGCGCGTCGCGTCTGGGATGACCGCAAGTTCCCCGACGAGTTGGCCGCTCAAGTGCGCCAGAAGCCCCGGTTGTGGGCCAACGTTCTGCGCCTGGCGGTGGACGAGCTGCTGACCAACGGCCGTGCGACGGATGCCTGGGAGCTGGCGGCCTTGTGCTGTCTGCCGTACAAGGAAACAGGCCAGGATGCGCTGGGCGCTCTGCTTGCCTTGCAGGTGACCCTGGAAGCCGGCCTGTTCGCGGTGCAGCGCCCCTGGGGCGCGCAGCAATCCTACGAGACGTTGCTCGGTGCTGCCGGCAGAGCATTGCGCGACCACACGGCGGCAGAGCATGTCGGCCTTTCCCCCGAACAGCGTGACATCGCCGGCAAGCTGCTGGGCAGCGACCCGTTCCCCGGCCACGACAAGCGACCAGGGGTGGCGTTGCGGCCCGACGGCCTGCCCGACATCGCGTGGATCGAGGTTCTCAAGCTCGACGCCAAGGGAAAGGGCGACTGGACATACCAGGACGAGCGGCGCAAGCCGCTGGATAACTTTTGGATTGCGAAATACCCCGTCACCTACGTCCAGTTCGAGGCCTTCCTGCGCGCCAAGGATGGGTTTGGCGATCAGCGCTGGTGGGACGGGCTGGCTGCATCACAAGAGCATCGAGCCAATTGGGGCGATCAACGGTTCGAATACTGGAATCACCCACGCGAGCGCGTCAGTTGGTACGACGCGATGGCCTTCTGCCGCTGGCTGACGGAGGAGGCAAGGGCGCAAGCCGATCTCCTGCCGCCCGGGCTGGATCGCAGGCGGGAGTGGAAAATCACGTTGCCCACCGAGGAGCAATGGGAGAAGGCGGCGCGCGGCCACGACGGCCGGCGTTATCCGTGGGGCAGCAAGTACGAAGAAGGTCGCGCCAACATCAACGAGACCTGGAGCGGCTATGAGGTTGGCCCTCACTATCTGCAGAAGACCAGTGCGGTAGGCATGTATCCCCACGAGTCGCCGGACGACTCGCCCTATGGCGTCGCAGACCTGAGCGGCAACGTGTGGGAATGGTGCCTGAACGAATACAGAAACCCCGAGCGCGTGCAGTTGCAAGGCAACGAGTGGCGCGTCCTGCGGGGCGGCTCGTGGAACATCCGACTTTCATGAAAGCCGCCGCCTCTGCCTTCCGCTTCGATCTCCCCAGACGTGCCCTGACAACGACTTCGGGTTTCGGGTGGTTGTGGGTTGGCGCCCCAATAGCTCTGAACTCTGACGCTCTGCCCTCTGAACCCTGATTCTGCGGGCCGAAGGCCCGTCTGGATGGGGTGTGGGGCTGTGCCCCACCGCGCGCGCAAACTAGAACTGGACGCGCGTGTCGCTTGCGCCACGGCGTGGTTCTGTGATATACTGCCTTCGCCCGTGATGGACGGGCCAGGCAGCCCAGAAGCGTCTTGCAGGGCGGCTCGTGGAACAACAGCAAACATAAAAGGCTCCGATCTTGATCGGAGCCTCCCTTCATTTGTCATTCCGAGCGGCAGTGATCGAAACGTCGTCTATCGGAGATCGCAGCGAGGAATCTCTCCGGCTGGCGGTTTATCGCTGCGGTTGCCGGCGTCTTCACGGAGATCCTTCGCTATGATGCGTGAACGTGCGTATTGGATGTAGGGGGCCACTCAGGATGACAGGGACAGTGTGTTTTCACTGAGACGTTGTTCTGAGGCTGCCTGGCGCCTCGGATCGCGGAGTTGGCATCCTCAGACACCTACACGTGCGCCGCAGGTGCAAGGTGTGCCGGGCTGAACCGGTTACCGAGGCCCGCATCTGAGACGACCATGCGCTGTTCGCACAACCATGGATGAAAATGGGGCGGCTCGGTCGGAGACCGGCCGCAGCAACATCTATTTTCAAGTCAGGATGCTCACTCCACGGAGCAATGTGTCACCACTCCAACATTGACGCGCGCGCAGAGCGAACCGTTGTGTCAGAGGCTTGAAGACAAACTTGATCATAATATAAATATTATTCAAATTTATATTGACAAATCTAATATTGTGTGATAATATCTTGACATGAGCGACAAACCTGTCATTCCCGCCAACTGGAAAGCGCCGTTCTTCACCATCTGGACCGGGCAGACGATCTCGCTGATCGGCAGCCAGATCGTGCAGTTCGCGCTGGTCTGGTATCTCACCGAGCAGACCGGTTCGGCGACGGTGCTGGCGACGGCGACGCTGGTGGCGATGCTGCCGATGATCGTCTTCGGGCCGTTTGCCGGCGCGCTGGTGGACCGCTGGAACCGGCGCCTGGTGATGATCGCGGCCGATGGGGCGGTGGCGCTGGCCTCGCTCTGGCTGGCCTACATGTTCGCCATCGACGCGGTGCAGGTCTGGCAGGTCTACCTGATCATGTTTATCCGCGCGCTGGGCGGGGCATTCCAGTGGCCGGCCATGCAGGCCTCGACGACGCTGATGGTACCGGAGCAGCACTTGACCCGGGTGGCCGGCATGAACCAGACGCTGAACGGCGCGTTGAACATCGTCGGCCCGCCGCTGGGCGCGCTGGCCATGTCGCTGATGCCGCTGTCGGGCGTGATGATGGTGGACGTGGGCACGGCGTTGCTGGCGGTCGTGCCGCTGCTCTTCGTGCATATCCCGCAACCGGCGGCGCCGGCCGACGCGGTTGCAGGCGCGCCGCGTCCCTCGCTCTGGGCGGACGTGCGCGGGGCGATGCGCTACGTCTGGGGCTGGCCCGGCATGTTGGCGCTGATCGGCGCGGCGATGGTGTTCAAGATCGCGCTGACGCCGGCGTTCGCCTTGCTGCCGCTGCTGGTCAGCCAGCATTTCGGCGGCGACGCGGCCCAGCTTGGTCTGTTGGAGGCGATTTTCGGCGTCGGCGTGGTGGCCAGCGGCCTGCTGCTCAGCGTGTGGGGCGGTTTCCGGCGGCGCATCTATACGCTGCTGACGGGGATGCTCATCCTGTCCGGCGGCTTGCTGGCGCTGGGGCTGACACCGGCTGTCTTCTTTGCTATGGCCGTCGGCGCGGTCCTGGTTATCGGGCTGGCGATCCCGCTGATCGACGGGCCGATGATGGCCATCATGCAGGCCAGCGTTGCGCCGGAGATGCAGGGGCGGGTGTTCATGCTGATGGCCAGCCTGGTTTCGCTGACCTCGCCTATCGGGCTGGCCATCGCCGGTCCGGTCAGCGACAGTGTTGGTTTGCAGGTTTGGTATCTGACCGCCGCGGTCCTGTGCGGCGTGATCGGTGTGGCCGGGTTCTTCATCCCGGTCATCGTCAATGTGGAACAGAACGGCCACGGCGAGGTGGCAGCGGAAGCTGTGCCCGCCGGCGAGCCGGTGTAGGTAAGCTGTAATGCACGTGGTGACTCGGTCGCACTTAAGAATTTAAGTCGGTAGTTGGCTCGACACGCCCGCCGGGAGCCACAACCTCCCGGCTACAAGATGGAAGCCCTTTCAGGGCTGCGAACCCAGGCCCGTAGGGCCTTCCACCTTGTAGCCCGATCCGTTTACGGTCGGTCGGGCCTCGCCAGTCTATTGCCGGACTATTTTCTCAACTTTCATAAGAGGTGCGAGCGAAGACTGGCCACATTCAAAGGAGACACCATGAACAAATATTCGGGCCGCTGCCCCGTCTGCGGGCAAGAGATGGCCGTCACTAAACTGCACTGCCGGGCCTGTGACAGCGCGCTGGAGGGCCGGTTCGAGTTGAACCGCTTCGCCCGTCTGACACCGGAGCAGGTCGGGTTTCTGGAGACCTTTGTGCGTTGCCAGGGTAAGCTGAACTGGGTCGGCGACGAGCTCGACATGTCGTACCCGACGGTGCGCAGCCGGCTGCACGACCTGATCCGGGCGTTGGGCTTCGAGGTGACCGATGAGCCGCCCAGCGAGACTCGCCAGCGCACCATCGTGCAGCGCCAGGGCGTGCTGGACGACCTCGCCGCCGGCAACATCACGCCGGCCGACGCGATCGCGTTGCTGGGCGGCTGAGCGACGAATCGATAGATTTCGCATTATTAACCTTCACGGAACACACATCAGGAGAACACGAATGAACAGTCAAACCGAACAGACCAGCTACGCGGGTGGGCAGGGCGCCGCGTTCAGCTTCGACCACGGGCCGAACCGGATGAGCTTCAGCGCCGATCTGGGGCGCATCTGCCAGCAGGTTGGCGAGCAGGTGCGCACTGCGGTGGCCGAGATCGACTTCGAGGGCATTGGCGAGGAGTTGCGGCGCGCCATGGTGGAGGTCGGCAAAGAGGTGCGCGAGGCAGCAGACAACTTCAGCCGCGAGCAGCGGAAGTCCAATCCCGGCAGCGTGCGGGTGGACATCCACCACGAGCCGGCCGCGGCCACCGCGTCGTCGCCTGATCAGAGCGCACTGATGCGTGAGCGCACCGCGGTCTTGCAGATGGTGGCTCAGGGCAAGATCACTCCCGAGCAGGCTGAGCGGCTGCTGGACGCCCTGGGAGGGTAGCCAGTCCAAACCGGAGGAAATGACTTGCCAAAACGCTCAAGCTGTGCCATCATACGCGCCACTCCACAGTGGTGTGGCGGTACAGACATGAGCACCCAGTTAGCCTTCGACTACACAACAGCGCCCTCCAGCGGCCTTCGCCCGCTGGAGCCGCGCCGCGACCTTGGCCAGGTTGCCGATCTGATCGAGGAAGCGTTCGGCGGCGAACTGGAATCGGGCGGGCTGGCTGCCCTGCGCGACATGCGCATGCTCTCGCGCATGGGGCCGCTGGTGAGCCTGATGGCCCGGTCGGATCCGTACCTGGAGGATGTCCTGGGCGGCTTCGTCTGGATCGAAGAGGACCGGGTGGTTGGCAACGTCACCATCCAGCGGCTGGATCCCTATGGCTCGCGCTGGCAGATCGCCAACGTCGCTGTTACCAAAGCCTATCAAGGCCGCGGCATCGGCCGGGCGCTGGTGGAGGCGGCCGTGCAGCGTATCGATGACCGGCGCGGCGGCTGGGCTGTCCTGCAGGTGCGCACCGACAACGAGTTGGCGCTGGGCCTCTACAAGCGGCTGGGCTTCGAGCCGGTCACCGAAGAAGCGGTGTTGACCATGGAAGGCTTGCCCGAAAGTGTCGAACCCGAGGCGCCGCCGGCCGGGCTGCGGCCCTTTCACCACGACGAGTGGCAGGCCCGCTACGTGCTGGAGGCCGCCAGCCGCACCGATCTGGCCAAGTGGTGGCGGCCGGTGCGCTCGCACCAGTTCATGCAGACCTTCGAGAGTCGTCTCGGCGAAAAGCTGCGGGACGTGGTGGGCAGCAGCCAGACGCGCCGCTGGGTTGTCGAAGCCGGCAACGGTTTCAGCGCATTCGTCGCAGTCAATGCCCGCCGTTGGCAAGGCGTCCATCGCCTCGAGTTCACCGTGCATCCGGCCTGCCGCGGCGAACTGGAAGGGCCGTTGATCGGTCACGCGTTTCAGCACCTGCTGGAGTTCCCCCGTTGGCCGATCCGTGTGGAACATCCGGGCGAGCATCGCGAGATGATCGATGCCTTGCAGCAGGCCGGGTTCCGGCTCGTTCGCAACCACCTGTCGATGCGACAGAAGCTCAACGCCTGATTTCGGATAGCAGATCGGCACACGAAAGGAAGTCGTCATGTACGATCCCAGGTTGGCGAGTCTTGCCAACGTGTTAGTGAACTACTCGACTCGCCTGCAACGAGGCGAGAAGGTCGGGATTCTGGGACCCTTGGCCGCTGAACCGCTGATGGTCGAGATCTATCGCTACGTGCTGCGCGCGGGCGCGCTGCCGGAGCTTGTCTTTCAATCCGAGCGCGCCGCGGAGATTCAACTGCGCGAGGGGAACGACGAACAGCTTCAGTTCGTGTCGCCGCTCTATTTTGATCTGCTCAAGCAGTATGATTGCACCATCAGTGTTATGGGCAGCGAGAACACCAAGGCCATGACGACCGTCGATCCGGCACGCGCGGCCATGCGATCCAAAGCCAATAAACCGATCAACGATATGAACATGAGGCGGCTGGGCGACCCTGATGATCCGTATCGTTGGGTAGGCACGCTGTTTCCGACGCAAGGCTACGCGCAGGACGCCCACATGTCGCTGGATGAGTTTGCTAACTTCGTGTTTCGGGCCTGTCTGCCCGCGGTAGAGGACCTGCCGGAGGACGCGCGCGCCTTTGTCGATTCTGCTGCCGACCCCGCCGATCCTGTCACCTACTGGCGCGCCTTTACCCGCTGGCAGGGCCTGGTCGCCGGCTATCTCAACGGCAAGCAGACCCTGCATGTGGTCGGTCCCAACATCGATCTGCGGTTGAGCGTTGCCGGCCGCACCTGGTGGAGCGCCGATGGGCACGTCAACTTCCCCGACGGCGAAGTGTTTACCGGGCCGGTGGAGGACTCGGTCGAGGGCTGGGTCTCGTTCACCTATCCGGCCGTCTATGGCGGGCGCGAGGTGCGCGGCGTACGGCTTCGTTTCGAAGGAGGCGTGGCTGTCGAGGCGTCGGCTGCATCGAGCGAGGCCTTCCTGCTGGAGATGCTCGATATGGACGCCGGCGCGCGCCGGTTGGGCGAGTTTGCCATCGGCACCAATCCCTCCATCGACCGTTTCACCGGCAACACACTTTTTGACGAAAAAATCAAGGGAACCTGCCACATGGCGCTGGGCAAGTCGATCGCCGGCACCGGCGGTGTCAACGACTCGGGCATACATTGGGACATGGTATGTGACCTGCGTGAGGACAGCCGAATCTACGCCGACGGCGAGCTGTTCTACGAGAACGGCGAGTTCGCAGTGCAGTTCGCCGATCGCGCTCAGGACGCTCCTGACGACGGCGGCCCTTTTTCCATGGAAGCGATGTTCCGCCGCCGTGAGGCGTCGCATGCCTGACCCGGGTCAGTCTGCTTGGGGCAGCGCGGTTCCCGAAAGGAGATCCATCGATGGCGACCACCGATGAGCGATTACGAATACTAAAGATGATCGAGCAGGGACAGATTTCAGCCGAGGACGGCGCGCGCTTGCTGGAGGCGCTCAGCTCAGCCGAGCAGCCGCGGCTGGCGCCACCCTACAGCAACACGATGTCCTCTGGATCGGCGCGCTGGCTGCGCGTGCGCGTCACCGACCTGTCCTCCGGCAAAAATAAAGTCAACGTGAACATCCCCATGGGACTGGTAAACGTCGGTCTTAAGATGGGCGCCCGGTTCGCGCCCGAGATGGAAGGAATCGACATCGACCAGTTGACCCAGCTCATCAGGTCGGGTGCGACCGGCAAGCTGATCGAGGTCGAGGACTCCATGGATGGCGAGCGGGTGGAGATTTTCGTGGAGTAGTCTGGCGCCTACTCGGAGATGTTGAGCAACTGCAGAGCCGTGCCGTCGCCGGGGAGGACGACGGTGATGCTGTGGGGTTCGTCGGCGTTCAGGCAGCGGACGAGAAACGCGCCGTCCTCATCGACAGGCACACTGTCGACCAGGCCCTGGCGGGAAAAAAGACGGACGGCGGTAGCCGTATTGTCCTGGGGTGCGCCTTGCACTCGCGTCAGGTGGCCATTGAGCCAGCCATTGTGGCAGTTGATGGTCAGCCGGTCACCGGTCACCGGGTGCTCGACCGTGCAGGCGTGCTCTTCATTCATCAGGCCGTGCTGGCACTGAAAGACGTGGACCCGGGGAGCAGGGGTGCTGAAGACAGCGCGAATGTCCAACAAGATTGATCGATAGGACTCCATCTCGTTGCGGCAGACCTCACAGTGTTCCAGATGAGCTTGCGCAGCCGGCGATCCGGCATCCAGCGCGCTGGACATCAGTTCATCTTGGGACAGATGGTCCGTGTCTTGTAGCTTACCTGTCATCAAACATTGACCTCCACTCACGTTGAACGGATTTTAGCGAATTTCGTGTCGTCCAATACCATTATAACGAGACTTCGCTTTTTCGTGTCATGCTGAGGGCAGCCGAAGCATCTTTCCAGCTATTGTAAGTTAAGATTCTTCGGCGCAGATGCCTCTCGCAGGCGCGACAATCTCTCGTTGTCTCTCGTTGTAGTGTGAAAAGGAATGGGGAATTACGGGGAGACAAGCTGGAGCAACACCGGGCGGCTGTGCATTGCTTTTAGTACCAACGCCTTGGCCCGACGCAGCTCCGCCTGACTGTGAAACAGCCCACCGAAGTTAGCCAGCAGCCAGTCGTCGGAAGCGCCCTCCAGAATCGAGTACTGAAAGACCGTTGTCAGTCGCTCGTCGTCCTCGAGCACGACGAGCCGCATATAATGGTTCAACAAGAAGGGCGCTTTGCGCATGCGCCTTGCCAGCCGCGTGCGGGTGATCTCAACCTCGTTGGCCGCAAAGGTTTCCGGGTGTAGCCGATACACCTCGCGCGGCGGCAAGCCCTCCAGGAAGTGGTCGCGGAAGATAATCCACTCGTGGTTGGTTGCTACGATGTCGATCCACACGGCCGTCAGCAGCGTTGCCAACGATTCCTGGCGCGTGACAAGTTCCTCCGGGTCCCTGCGGTTGTCGGGCACTCTGCGAATCGCCTGTTCCAGGTTGGCAGCTTCGCCCTCCGTCGATGCTTCCAGCAGCGTGGGTGCCCGGCGGCGGGTCAGGTCCAGGGCGAAGTTGTTGATCAGCCGCCGCAGATAGGCCATCAGGTGAGCCATGGTCTCGAACGTAAACGCCTTGCCCGCGTCCGAGCGCATAAAGCGCAGCCAAACTTCCTGGACAAACTCCTCTTCCGTGTAGGCTGCCCGAATCAGCGCGCCATGGCGGCCATGCATCCAACTACGCACCCACTTCAGCAGGTAGTGGTCGCCCAGGAACTCCTCGGTGCTGTAAAACGTGTAGATAAACGCCCAAGCCCCTTCATCGCCGTCCTGCACGGCGCGCCGGAACAGCTCGAGGCAATAGGAATCGTTGCTTGCCTCGCGTGTGCGCAGGTAGTGTATGGTGTTTTCCTGGCAGCAAGCGATCAAATCGCTTACCGGCACAGCGAGCAGATCTTGCATGGTTGACGTGGCTGTTTGACAGCGTGGACTGGTCAGCTTCACGGCGGATGCGTTTACGGTTACTCGGCTCACCCAAAAGCAATCAGTAACAGGAATCCAATTATACAACTCTTTCGTTGACGCGTCTACTGCGTTTTCCGGGCGACGGATGGGCGCGTGCTGCAATTAGGTCGTGCCGGGGTCAAGTCAACGCGGTGTCTGTTCTACCAGCTCCCGCAGCCACGCTCGTGCCTTTGTCGCGTGGTCCTGATGTACAGAGGATGCAAAAAGCGGGCGGCGCCATGATGGCGCTGCCCGCTGCCCACATTGCCAGAACGGTGATTGCAGGCTACTGCCAGGAAACCAGCGGCCAGCGAGCTTTCACGTCCAGATCCCACCCGCTATACAGCCCGGCAGTGAAACGATAATAGCCGGCTGCGCCGATCATCGCTGCGTTATCGGTGCACAGCCAGATCGGCGGAATCGAGTAGGGTACTGCCAGCCGTGCTGCCAACTGGCGGCGCAGCTCGCTGTTGGCGGCCACGCCACCACAGATGCAGACGTGGTGAACATCGAAATCCGCGGCCGCCTGCCCAGTTTTGGCAACCAGCGCGTCGGCCACCGCTGCCTGAAAGCTGGCCGCGATGTCGCGCAGCAGTTGCGTCTTGCCCGCGGCATCGTCGCCGCGCTGCATCGACTGCCGGGCGTAGCCTTCCGGCCATGTTTCATCGGCTACCAATGCTTGCTGCTCGCGCACCAGGCGTAGCACAGCCGTCTTCAGTCCACTGAAGCTGAAGTTGTAGCGGTGGTCAGGGTTGTTCATCACCGCCCGCGGCAGGTCGAAGCGCGTCGGATCGCCCCCTTCGGCAGCGCGCTGCACGACCGGACCGCCCGGATAGGGCAGGCCAAGCAGCCGCGCCGCCTTGTCGAACGCCTCACCGGCCGCGTCATCAAGGGTGCCGCCCAGCCGCCGAAATTGCCCGTGTCCTTCCATCAGCACCAGCTCGGTATGCCCGCCTGAAACGATCAACACCAGCACAGGAAATCCCGCCGCATCCGGTTGCTTTCGCTCGCTTGCTTCGACCTCAGTCGCCAGCCAGTTGGAATAGATGTGACCTTCCAAATGGTTGACGCCAACCAACGGCAGGCCCCGGCTGAAGGCCAGCCCTTTGGCGGCATTGACGCCGACCAGCAGCGACCCGGCCAGTCCTGGCCCCTCCGTCACGGCCACCGCAGCCAACTCGTCCCAACTCACACCGGCTTGCCGTATCGCGTCCTCGATGACGGTGGTGATGGCCAGCACATGCTGGCGCGACGCGACCTCCGGGAAAACACCGCCGTAGCGGCGATGCAGCTCAATCTGCGAAGCTACCACGTTGGAGTGGATGGTCCGCCCGTCGGCCACCACGGCGGCGGCGGTCTCGTCGCAGGATGTTTCGATGGCGAGAAGGAGAGTCGGAGGAGTCATATACCGCCGGCTCCGTCCTGTGAAAGCCCATTGGGCGTCGTCAGCCGCATCTCCATGGCAAGCTTGCGCTGCGCCCGAACCTGCTCCAGAAAACGTTCAGCCAGGCGCATGTTCTGTGCAACTCGAGTGCCGCCGTCGGGCAAAAGCTGCTTGTTTTCAAATGCCTTGGCCAGCCAGCTATGGGCCTCCGCGTACTTGCCCTCGCGCAGCAACAAGTCGCCCAGCTTGCCGGCCGAGATCGCCTCATGGGGAGAATAACGCAGCACCTGTTGCAACCGCTCGATCTCTCGCTCCTCGCTCTCGCGTCGCACCAGCGACCGGCCAACATCGAAGATGGTCTCAGGCATGTAGCGCTCGGCCCGGTGGCGGATGATGGCGTGGGCGCGCGGCACAATCATATCCAGCCGTGTGGCAACACGCATGTAGACCTCGGTGCCCTCCTCGCCGGTTTCGACAAAGAGCGTGATCTCCTCGCCGCAATCCAGGATCGCATCCAGCTCTTTCTCGACCTCGCCGGTGACGACCCGCTCCAGGTGAACAGGCTGCTCGCCGTGGTTGAGGATCTTGACGGTGCGGCCATCCACCTGCAGTTCGATGGTGTCGATCAGTTGTGATGCGATACTTTCCTTGATGTCTACTTTCTGCGGCAGCGGGTAGTAAACGTCGAGCAGCTCGATGAAGTCAGCCGAGTACTCCTTCAGCACGCCGACATGCTCGTGGACCGTGTCGTCCTCCACCACCTCGGCGACCACGCGTGTGCCGACGTAGCGTTCCAGCAGCGGGTCGTAGTTGTTGCCCACGTACCCGATGACGTCCTTGCCGATGCCGGTCAGGTAAGTCTGGCTGGTCTCGGTGATGACGGTTTTGGCCGGCCGGCGTGTACGGCCAATCACCAACCCCAGCACCTCGCCCATCGAGTCTGTTGCCGTGCTCATGAAGTTCTGGAAAGAGCGCCTGAAACGCCGCAGCAAGCCTGGATGAAAGGCTTTTTCCATTTCCCTGGCGCGCCGCCGCCGCAGGTCGTCGTTAAGATCGCGCGTGTAACGATAGATCGCCTGGATCTCATCGAACTCATCGCGGTAGAGGATGTAGCTGGTTTCCAGGTGGTTGTCGTCCTGCACGTCGGAGCGGTACATCAGTTCGAAACCGGTGCTGTAAACGTGCATCTGCCCCCACATGATCTGGTTGTTCTTCTTTTCCACCGTCACGTTGAAGCTGTCGAAATCCTTCAACGCCTGGTCGCGGCGGGAGGACCGGAGATACGAGCCTATCAGCGTCGCCGCCAGAATAACGGCCAGGGTAACAATAAACGACCAGTCTACGAGACCTACCATGCGCTCACCTTTGTGTCTTTTTGGGGTTTCGTGTGGTGAAAGGTGTACCATGAGGACTGGCCTGACAACGCGAACTCACGTCTCACCTCTTCACGTTTCAACTCGAAGCCAGCGCCAACCGCACGATATCCAGTTGCGCCACCGTAACTACTCAGCCTACAGAGTGGCGTCATTCCCGCGAAGGCGGGAATCCAGGTCTGCGAGAGTGGATTCCCGCCTTCGCGGCGCGAAGCGTGACAGGTGAGCAGTTACGGATTACCGTCAGTCGGATCCGGGCGCGCTGTTCGGGTACGGCTCCAGCAACTCGATCAGCACGCCATGGGTGCCCTTGGGATGGAGAAAGAAGGCGCGACCCTCAGCAGCCTGCACCGGCGTGTCGTTGATGAGCTGCGCGCCGCGCGCCAGCATCTCGGCCAGCGCAGCATCGACGTCGGTTACCTCAAGACAGATATGGTGCAAGCCCTCACCGCGTTTGGCCAGGTATTTTGCGACGCCGGAGTCCTCGGTGGTGGGCGTGATCAACTCGATGAGGCTGTCGCCTGTAGGTAAGAACGCTATCTCCACCTCTTGTTGCGGCATGACCTTGCGCTCGCCAATCGGCAGACCCAACGTCTCGTGGTAGGCCTGCAAGGCCGTGTCCAGGTTGTTGACGACGATCGCGATGTGGTTGATCTTGGTTATCATGGGTGACTCTCGGTGTTGCGCTTGCAAAATGTGTAATTGGCGAACTCGACAGACAGGCAGGCCGTATTGTAACCAAGATGACCCTCTTCGTGCAACTCTGCCACAACTGATCTGCATCCCCGGTTCAGGCCAACTTGTGCTATAATTTGCTTGCGCGACCTGAAACCCTTCCGTTCCAACCGCCAGCGTATCACTCATCTTCGTAAAGGATCAGCTATGATAAATCTTGTCGTTCACGCAACCCACGAAGCCGGCCTCAAAGTCGGCGGAATCGGCGCAGTCCTGGATGGGCTGCTGGCATCAGCCAACTACAACGCGGCGGTTGAGCGTACCGTCCTGGTCGGGACGTTCAACCGGTACGACTCGATGACCGTGGAGCGCCTGCTCTCGCCGCGCAACAAGCTGGCCGTGATCCACGCGCCCGTCTTCGGTGTCAACAACGCCGAGCCGGCGTTGGCCGCTGTGCTGAGCGCGGTTGAAAACGACTATGGCGTTGCCCTGCTCTACGGCAAACGCAAGTTTGGCTCTGCCGAGCACGAGGTGATTTTGATCGACTCGATCCACGCCAAGGAAGGTCCGGTCAACGATTTCAAGTACTTCCTCTGGCAGCACTATGGCGTCGACTCGGGCAAGTTCGACTACGACCCGGAGTACAAGGACTTTGTTCGCTCAGCTCCGGCCAGCTATGCTGCGCTGCGCAGCCTTGTTGGACCGGGCGACGGCGGGCCGGGCAAGCAGGACAACGACCGCTTCATCCTGGCCCATGAGTGGATGGGCCTGCCGCTGGCCTTTGCGGCCCAGCTCGCCGATCCATGGGACTGGCGCACGATCTTTTATGCCCATGAGACGGCCACCGCGCGCAATGTGGTCGAGTTCGACGGCGGCCACGACACCCGCTTCTACAACGCGATGTGGACCGCGCCTTATTACAACGCCACCATGGACAGCGTTTTCGGCAGCCGCGACAATTTCTACAAGCACGCTCTGCTCAAGCAAACTCTGCGCTGCGACAATATCTTCGCGGTCGGCGATCTGGTGGTGGAGGAGTTGCGATTCCTGGGCGGCATGTTCCGCGGCGCCAACATCGATCTGGTCTACAACGGCGTGCCCTCATTTCCTCTGTCGCTGGACGAGAAACTGGTCAGCAAGGCGCGGCTGCAAGACTACACGGAAAATCTGCTGGGCTACCGGCCTGACTACGTTTTCACCCACGTCACCCGGTTGGTGCTGAGCAAAGCCATGTGGCGCGACATTCGCGTTGCCGAGCATCTGGACTGGCTGCTGGCCGAGCAGGGCAAGACAGCCGTGCTCTATATGTTGACCACCACGCAGCCGGCCGGCCGGCGATCGGAGGATGTGTTTCGCTGGGAAGCGGAGTATGGCTGGCCGGTGCGTCACCGCTGGGACAACGGCGATCTGGTAGACCTGGAGGTGTCGCTTTACAACAGTATCTCGGCGTTCAACTGGGGATCGCGGGCGCTGAAGATCGTGTTGGTCAACCAGTTTGGCTGGAGCCAGGACCGCTGCGGCAGCCGCATGCCGGCCGACATGGAGTTCATGGACATCCGCCGCGGCTCCGATCTGGAGTTCGGCCAGAGCATCTACGAACCGTTCGGCATCGCCCAGGTGGAGCCGTTGAGCTTCGGCGCGCTGTGCGTGGTCAGCAACGTTTGCGGCTGCATCGGCTTTGCCCAGCGAGCGCTGGAGAAGACGCGCGAGGAGGTCGAGTTGGCCGACTTCAACAACCTCATCGTGGCCAACTACACCAGCCTGCCGCCGGGCTGGCAGGTATTCAGCCCGTGGGACGCGCTCAACATCGGCACGGCCGAACGCGACCAGATCGAGGGCTACAACAGCGCCTACGTCGCGCGCCAGATTGTGGAACGGCTCCCCAAGAACAGTGATGAAATGCAAGCGCTGCTGACGACAGGCCAGCAGGTAGGCAAGCGCATGAGCTGGGAGGTGGTCGTCAGCGACTACCTGCTGCCTGGGCTGGCCAACGCGACGCGACGGTAGAAACATCTCCCTCCCCCCTCTCCGCTGGGAGAGGGGGAGTTATTTCCACAGATTGTTCATCATCTCTCTTCTCATCTCGATCAGCCTTCCGAGCACTGATCAATCGGATCAGATCATTGCGCTGCACCGCAACCTGCTTTTAGCCGATCCCTTACGCGATGTCAACGCGTTTGTTCAATTTTATCAACCGAACAACCGAGCAATCTCGTCCACAGCGAATCGCGGAAACGCGGCCTGCCGGCCATTGCGAACAGCCACCAGTTCACCGCCGCGGATCGTCGCCGTACCGATCTGGCTAGCCGGCAGCCCGGCCGCGGTAAGCGTGTCAAGCAACCTTGTCACGTCCTCAGCGGCCACAGCCAGCAGAAGCGCGCCCGACGCGATCGTTCCCATCGGGTCCAGCCCGAACGCACCGCACACAGCGCGGCTTTCCGGCGCGATGGGCACGGCGTCCAGGTCGATCGCCATCCCAACGCCTGACGCCTGAGCGACCTCCCAGATTCCCGTCGCCAGTCCACCCTCGGTGGGATCATGCATGGCGTGAACGGACACCGTCTCCGCCGCCAGCCGCGCCGTGCGCACGACGCTGATGCCCGGGTCGTGCAGGAACCCCTGCGCCTGTCTTATCAGCGCTGCATCGATGCCACGCGCCAGCAGCTCGCTTTCCTTCTCACGCGCGATAAGCGCCGTCCCCTCAACGGGA
Organism: Caldilineae bacterium; assembly: GCA_020634555.1. GTDB lineage: Bacteria > Chloroflexota > Anaerolineae > JAAEKA01 > JAAEKA01 > JACKBK01. The sequence continues at coordinate 24,009 of JACKBK010000024.1, read as the reverse complement.
ACGCTGCCCGCCAGGATCAGCGCATCGCCCGGCTGTACGCCTGACGAACGTACCAGCCGCTCGCGTGCCACCTCGCCCAGCATGAACCCGGCTACGATAGGCCGTTCCAGCCCGACGGTGATCTCGGTGTGCCCGCCGGCCAGCGCGACCCCTAGCTCATCGCAGGCGCCGGCGATCTGGCTGTAGATTGCCTCGGCCAGCGCGGCCGTGGCTGACCGCTCCGGCAACAGGATGGTCGCCAGGAACCAGCGCGGGGTGGCGCCCATCACAGCGATGTCGTTGGCATTGACGTTGACCGCGTACCAGCCGATCTCGTCCGCGGCAAAGGTGATTGGGTCGGTCTTGGCAACGAGATACGTGTCGCCGAAGTCGATGACCGCGGCATCCTCGCCCATTTGCGGCCCGACGACGAGGCGCGGATCGGTGGACGAAAAGCAGCGCAGCAACTGGTCCAGCAGGGCGTGTGGTAGCTTGCCGGCGGGAAGGAGCAACGAATCTTGCATGGGGCTTTCTTTTTTATCGCGTCTTCGAGTGTGAGCAGCAGACTGCGATCCAGCCTGTCTGCACCTTTCACCACAGATTATGGCATAATTGGAGCAGAAGCAGAAACGAGCACCATCCTGAGAGTGAATCATGACCTACCAAACCATCGACCTCCACTGGCAAGGCTTGCCGGAAGTGATCGCCAGCTACGCGCTGCACGGCCCAGGCGGCGTCGCGTTGATCGAGACCGGGCCGGCTTCCTCCTACGACAATCTGAAGGCCGGCCTGGCTGCCGCGGACATTGATCTGCGCGAGATCAGCGACATCCTGGTTACACACATTCATCTGGACCACGCCGGCGCGGCCGGATGGCTTGCGAGCGAAACCGGCTCGACGGTCCATGTCCACCACATCGGCGCGCCGCATCTGGCCGACCCGATCAAGTTACTGCGCTCCGCGGGCCGCATCTACGGTGACGCGATGGACACGCTGTGGGGCGAGACGATCCCCGTGCCCGCCGGCCAGGTGCGCGCGGTGAGCGACGGCGACATTGTCGAGGCGGCCGGGCTGCGCATCCAGGCGCTGGACACGCCAGGCCATGCCTGGCACCACATGGCCTGGCTGTTGGACGGTCTTTGTTTCAGCGGCGATGTGACCGCGGTGCGCCTGCCGCGGCTGGACCTGTTGCGCGCACCGACGCCCCCGCCGGAGATCGATTTGCCGGCCTGGCGGGCCAGCCTGGCGCGGCTGCGCCAGATCAGCCCAGATCAACTGCTGCCCACGCACTTCGGTCCCAGCGACCTCGACACCCTCAACCACCTGCAAAGCGTCGAGGAGCAACTGGACGCGCAGGCCGCCTTCGTTCGCGCCGGTTGGCAGGCCGGCCAACCGCGCGATGACATTCTGGAAGCGTACCGCGCCTGGCTAGCGGAGGACGCCATTACCGGTGGCCTGTCGCCGGCCGATGCCCACCGCCTGGAGATGATCGTGCCCTCGGATATGTGTGTGGATGGGTTGTTGCGTTACTTGGTTAAGGTGGTGCAGCACTGACAAAGCCAGGTTGAGAGTCGACCACTATGGCTGAACAGATGATGCACTGGCACTGCTGACCAACTGCAGGTGGTCCTATCTGTTAACCGGTTGGATTGTTGCTAGAACCGTGTTACAATCGAGTCAACTTCGCTCATAGGCTCAGAAAAAGCAGCCCCAGGCTACCACCTCGGGACAGTTGTCATGAGAATACCCAAGGATGCCGTCATCGCGCCGGCAAAGATAACAGAGTATCTGCTGGTTCAGCGGCGCAAGAACGACAAGTCGCAGTTCCTGGCACAGGTCGGTTTCACGCGTGATGATCCAGAGTCGCTGACAGCGGCAATACGAAACTTGATCGCCGAACACGAAGGGGTGTTCGACAGGCGCAATGAGTATGGCACATTCTACCAGGTGGAAGGCAATCTGCACGGTCCCGATGGAAGTCTTCGCGTGATCACGGTCTGGATACAACGACAAGTCGATGATGTGTTTTGGTTCGTGACGCTCAAGCCAGTGAGGTAACGTGATGAAAATGAAGCTCTTTCAAGAAGTGGCGCTAGTCCGAGATGTTCCTGACGAAGGTATGAGGTCTGGCGATGTGGCAATGCTCGTTGATTACGTGCCTCATCCGCGTGACGGTGAAGAGGGAGCCGTCCTCGAGGTATTCAACGCCGTAGGTGAGAGCATCGCCGTTGTCACAGTACCTGCCTCCGCTATTGCACCCTTGCGCGCCGATCAGATGCCAGCGGTTCGGCCGCTCCTACAAGCGGCATGAGCGGCAGATAGAAGCCAGAGCAGAACATATCCAGACTTTGGTTCCAACCGCTTCCCAACCTGCTGGCAGTTTGTATAACGATCTAGGTGAGGACTCCGGAACACGAACTGAAACCCACTTAGGCTTGGGCATTTCTTGACGATATAGCCAAGGAGGGACACAGAATATGACCGCAGATCAGTCCTACCCACCCATCCTCGACGACCTGCCCGCTCCCGAGGACAGGCTGGGGTTTCAGCCCTACGTGCTCGCCCTTTCCGACATTCTGCTTGCACCGGACACCCACACACCCCTGACGCTGGGTCTGTTCGGCAGATGGGGCAGCGGCAAAACCAGCCTGATGCTGCAGCTACAGCGCACCGTTGAGACCGGCGGCAAGCCGGGCCAGGCATCGCGCTACCGCACCGTCTGGTTCAACGCCTGGAAGTACAACCAGGAGGACGCGCTGTGGCGCGCCCTGTTGCTGGTGCTGCTGGACGATCTGGAGCATCTGCTCAAAGAAGATCCGCCTGCAAAACCCAAGAAAGGAGAGCCCGCGCCCAGTCCAACGGCGGAGGAGCTGCTCGATCTCCTGCGCGAGGCGTTGTACCACGAGACTGCCTGGAGCGAGCAGGGCGAGCGCTCCATCAACTGGACCCAGGCGTTGACGGCCGGGGCGGGCATTGGGTTGAACCTGGCGCTGTCGCTGCTGGGACCGGGGCTGGCTGCGGCCGGCGTGGCCGCCGATACCTTGCAGGAGGCGCGCAAGGAGTTGGGCAAAGGCGCGCCGGTGAGCCAGGTGGGCAAGCTGGCCGAAGCCTTCCGGCGCGAGGAGATCGTTCACTACCAGGCGCAGCTGCGCTCCCTGGAGCAGTTCCAGCAGAACTTCGCCCTGTTGGTCAAGATGCTCTTGTGGCCTGACGCCAAGACGCCGCGGCGCCTGGTCGTCTTCGTCGACGACCTGGACCGCTGCCTGCCGGAGAAGGCTATCGAGGTGCTGGAAGCGCTCAAGCTGTTCCTGGATGTGGCCGGCTGCATCTTCGTGCTGGCGCTGGACAGCGAGGCCATCGAAAACGCGGTCCGCCGCCGCTACCAGGGCGAGGTCAAGGCGCGCGAGTATCTGGAGAAGATCGTCCAGGTGCCCTTCGTCCTGCCGCCCATCGAAGCCGGGCCGATGCGGGCCTACGTGCAGTCGCTGGCGCCGGCCCTGCCCGATCCGCGCTGCGCCGAGGTCTTTGCCGTGGGACTGGGCGCCAACCCGCGCCAGGTCAAGCGCATCCTCAACATCTTCCTGCTGCTCTCACGGCTGGTGGAACGCCGTCCTGAGCTGAAGGGCGCCATCCAGCCGGTGCGGCTGGCCAAGATCGTGGCCATCCAGCACGCCTACCGGGAGCTGTACGACCTGGTGAAGCTGACGCCGGGCTATCTCAGCGACCTGGACGCCCATTTCCGCGAGAACAAGCGCGGCGGCCGGCTGGGTGAGGAGGGCGCAACGCGGCCGGCGCTGCCCGAGGCGCTGGCAACCTTTGCGTCCCGGTCGGACCTGGAGCGGTTGTTTCTGTGCGTGGCCGACGAGGACGCGGCGTTTGCAGGCCAGAAGCCGGAGGCGCTGCGGCCCTACATCACCCTGACCCGCCAGGCCGCGCCGGTGGAGGCGCCGGCCGTACACGTAGCGCGGCTAGCCTTCGAGCCGGAGATGGTCGCGGCGCCGTCCGGACCCTTCCTGATGGGCACCAGCCCCGAGCAGGTGCAGGCGCTGGTCCAGCGCTACGACTGGGCCAGGCAAGCGCAGAAAGACGGCTGGTTCGAGCGCGAGCAGCCGCAGCACGAGGTGACCCTGGGCGCGTTCGAGATCGGCCGCTACCCGGTGCTCAACGTCGAATACGCCGAGTTCGTGCGCGCGGCTAGCGCGGGCGCGCCATCCCACTGGCCGGGCGGCAGCCTGCCCGAGGAATTGGCCGACCATCCGGTGGTCAACGTGAGTTTGCAGGACGCGCTGGCCTACGTGCAGTGGCTGGCCGAGCGCACTGGCAAGCCCTATCGCCTGCCGAGCGAAGCCGAGTGGGAGAAGGCCGCGCGCGGCGATGATGGCCGGCTGTGGCCATGGGGCAACGACTGGGACGCAGCGCTCGCCAACTGCAAGCCAGCCGGGCCGGGACGCACCAGCGCGCGCGGCCAGTATTCGCCGGGCGGCGACAGCCCCTGCGGCGCGGCCGACATGGCCGGCAACGTCTGGGAGTGGTGCAGCAGCCTGTGGGGCAAGAGGGCAGACAAGCCGGATTTTGGGTACCCCTACCGCCCGGACGACGGCCGCGACAACCTGACTGGCAGCGGGCTGCGTATCCTACGCGGCGGTGCGTTCTACGGCGACAACCCGGCGATCGTGCGGTGCGCGTGCCGTTACAGGCTCCTCCCTGTTAACTGGAACGACGGCCTCGGGTTTCGTGTCGCCAGGGGGCCTCTCAAATAGCACCCTGTTCACTGTCCGCTGTTTCCTGTACTCTGTCCCTCCGGGCGCGCCATCCACGAATGGGGGCACGAATACACTAATGCCGGAGACGGGGCCGTATCGCACGAAGTCCGATACAGCGTCGATGCTCATCCGATTGATTTCTCACGGAGCAAACGACCCAGTAAGCAGAGACGCTATTCGATTATTCGTGTCCCCATTCGTGGATGGCAATTTGCGCAGAAAGGATGACTTCTTATGACCGAACTCGTCACTGACGCCACGGGCAACGACTTGACCTACCGCATCATCGGCGCGGCCATGGCGGTGCATAACGCACTGGGGCCAGGGTACAAGGAGGAAGTTTACGAGCGTGCCTTGGAAGCTGAACTCATACAGCGCGACATTGCCGTCCAACGACAGTATCAGGTTCAGGTCCACCATGCGGGTGTTCCTGTGGCATTGTTTATGCTCGATCTGTGGGTCGATGATCAGGTTGTCGTCGAACTCAAGGCATTCAGCCACCAGTTGACCAACGACGAGCTTGCCCAGGTTATCAACTATCTGAAGGCAACGAATGCGCCGGTCGGCCTTCTGTTCAACTTCGGCCGGCGGAAACTCGAATACCGGCGGGTCTTTCCCAGCGTCAAGACCGGCCAGCCGGTTCAACGTCTCGGTCGCGACAACGTCAAGAAGTCAGGGCAGGGCTGAGACCATCCACGAATGACGCACGAATAAACGAATGCCGCCAAAGGCAGCAACCTCGTCTCCAGCCCACCATTCGTGCATTCGTTTCCTATTCGTGGATGGCGCGTCTTTAAAATCTCATGAGTCGCGCCGCCCGCCGGTTAGCAAGGCAGCGCGACTCTGGCTAAAAGCTGACGCCGGAGCGGAATGCCCGCTCCGGCGTCGTGTTGCTCAGCGTTCTGTTACGGAGTCGCCGCCGGTTGCGCCGCCCCGGCGGTGTTGAGCACGGCGTTGACCTCTGTGTCGATGGCTTGTTGATCGAGATTCGGGTTGTCTTTCAACGAGTCGCTGATGGCCGTCTCGACCGTTGCCACGTCGCCGCCCTGCGCCTGGATCGCATCCGCCAGGGTCGATCCGCCGGCGAGGGCTTCCTGCAACGTCTCGACCGGGATACCGGTGGTCTCAGCCGCGAGCGGCAACCAGCGGAAGACGTTGCGTTGGGCCTGTTGAGCCTGCAGGTCTTCCTGTGTCACATCGCCCGTCTTGAGTTGCAAGCTGGTGATGTACTGGTTGAGCAGGCCGCGGGTCATGAAGCTCGCTGCCTGGCCGCCGTCCTGCGTTAGACGCTCGGCGATGGCGGTCTCACGCGCTGACGGGTCCTGCTGATCGCCGCCGAACCCGCCCGGAACTCCACCGGGACCACCGCCAAAATCGCCGGGCGGTGCGCCGCCGGGGAATCCACCGCCTCCGCCGCCAAACCCGCCGCCTCCGCCGGCAGATCCACTTTCAGTGGCGCCAGACCCAGTGCTGTCCGTCCGGTTGAAGCCACCGCCTCCGAACAGCTCCGGCCCCATGGCCTGCATTGTTGCCGTGATGTCGTCGCCGGTCAGTTTCATGGCCGCGATGGCAGCCACCTGATCCGGTTGCATCGCGCCCTGGATCTGTTTCACCAGCGCCTGCAGCTCGGCTTCAGCGGTCGTATCGCTGCTGCTGAGACTCTGATAGGCCTGCCACAGCGGCAGCAGTTTGGCGGCCTCATCGGCGTTGACAGCCAGGTCACCATCCTCCAGCTTCATCGACCCCAGGATGAGTTGCGAAGCCACCGGCAATGCGTTTTCATAGTCTTCGTTGAGTTGTGTAACGGCGCTCGCCACGCTGCTTGTCTGGCCTGCTGGCGCAGCAGCCGCGCTGGACGTTTGGCCGGCTTCCGACGCCGCCGACCCACACGACGCCAGCAGTGCCACCGATGCGATTCCCAGAATTGTCACGATAAGTTTCTTCACAGAACATAGTCTCCTTGTCTTTGTCTCGTTGCGACTGCGAAAATCAGCGCGACCTCCGCAATCCGAGCCACCATCCACGGTCATGGTTACTCATGCCGCAGCGCGTCGATCGGATCGAGCTGCGCGGCCTTGTTGGCAGGATAGAAGCCGAAGAACACACCGATGGCTGCCGCCGATGCAAAGGCCAGCACGATCGATCCCGGCACGATCACGGTGCGCATGTCGCTGGTCGCGCCGAACAGAATCGCCCCGGCAACTCCGGCAGCGATTCCGATCAAACCTCCGACCAGACTCAACATCAACGCCTCAGCCAGGAACTGCAGGCGGATGTCGTTAGGCGTTGCGCCCACCGACTGGCGGATGCCGATCTCGCGCGTCCGCTCGGTGACACTGACCAGCATGATGTTCATGATTCCGATGCCGCCGACGATCAGCGACACACCGGCTACCCATGCCAGCAGGTTGCGGAACGCCTCGGTAGCGGCTCCTTGAGTCTCGATGATATCGTCCTGGGTCTGCATGGTAAAGGGCAGTTCAGAGACCGAGATGCCCTTGCTGGAAGCCAGCTTGAGTTGGATCTGTGTTTTGACATCATCCAGGTTGGCATTTTCATCGATCTGGGCAAAGATGAGCTGGACGCGATCGCCGACGAAGCGCGCAAACTGGCTGGGCACAAAGCGGGAATAGACCAGCGTAATGGGCACGTAGACGCGCGCATCGAAGTCGGTGTTCCCAACCACACCCTTGTCTGCCATGACTCCCACCACCGTCAGTTTGACATTGTCAACGGTGATGGACTGGCCGATGGGGTCCGCGTCGCCGAATATCTCCTGGGCCACGCCAGCCCCTAGCACCGCTACCTTTGTCTTGCGGTCCATGTCTTGCTCGTTCAGGAACCGCCCATCAGCCAGGGACACCTCCCTTACCGACGGGTAGTCCGGTGTTGTACCCACCAGTTGGACGTCGGTGAGAGTCGTGCCGTTGGCCTTGACGGGCTGATTTGTCGGCATCTCCACAGAGGTCCCGACCACGCCGTTTATGCCGGCCACAATGGCGACATCGTCGTAGGTCAACATGGGGCCGGTTTCATTCCCACCGGGCCCGCCGCGCCCGAAGGATGCCTGAATAAACAGCAGGTTGGCGCCCAGCCCCTTGATCTGGTCGGCGATGGTTGCCTCGGTGCCGGCGCTGATAGCGATCATGACGATCACCGCGGCTACGCCAATGATCACGCCCAGCATGGTCAGCAGCGAGCGGATCTTGTTGCGCAGAATGCCTTCCCAGGCAATGCGAAAGATCTCCAGCGGGCTGATCAGCCGCGTGCTTTCTGCGGCCTCGTCATGCAGATCGCGCGGCGTATTGCCGAGCGCAACGGGAGGATGTTCTTGTGTTACTGCCATTGCGGTTCTTCTTCCTGGGCATCGGCTGTTGCGATTCTGCCGTCCACCATGGTGATAGTCCGTTGGGTCTGGGCTGCGATGTGGGGCTCGTGCGTTACCATAACGATGGTGCGACCGCGCGCGTGCAGGTCATGCAGGATTTCCATGATCTCTTCACCGGTTCTGGTATCCAGATTGCCGGTCGGCTCGTCGGCCATGATCAGCGCCGGGTCGTTGACCAGTGCGCGGGCGATGGCGACGCGCTGGCGCTGCCCGCCCGACAGCTCGTTGGGTTCGTGGTCGGCGCGGTCCGCCAGACCGACGGCCTCAAGGGCTGCCATGGCGCGCTCCTCACGCTCATCGGTGGAGAGTCCCCGTCCGTTGCGCTTGTAGACCAGCGGCAGCATCACGTTGCGCAGGGCGGATGTGCGCGCCAGCAGGTTGAACGATTGGAAGATGAAGCCAAGCTGGCGATTGCGGATCGCGGCAAGCTGTACTTTGTTCAGTCCGCTGACATCCTCGCCGGCCAGAAAGTATTGGCCTTCGGTCGGCCGGTCCAGGCAGCCCAGAATATTCATGAGCGTGCTCTTGCCCGAGCCGGACGATCCCATCACCGCTACGAATTCACCGACGTCGATGCGGATGTCCACGCCGTCCAGCGCTTTCACCTGGACGCTGCCCATCTCATATATCTTGCGCAATCCTTCGGTTTGGATTATCGGTACCATCGTTTCTCCTCTATGGCAGAGCGGGCTGCACGCCCCAATCCACCATCTGGTCAGCGTTGTTGTCGTAGCGAAAGTTGATCTGGCCCAGCACATCAGGATCCAGAAGGCGCTGGTTGCTGCCATCGGCATCCATCACCCAAAGCTGCCACTTGCCCGCCGATCCGTTTTCGTCCCGGTTGCTCAGGAAGACAATGGACCTGCCATCGGGACTCCAGGCCGGGCTGACGTTTTGTGGCAGCTCGTCGGCCATGGCGTTGGTGGGTCTCGTCAAGGCTACCAGTCCAGAGCCGTCGGCGTTCATCGAGAAGATCTCCGTATGGCTGCCTTCCTTGCTCTGAAGCACGATGCGAGCGCCGCCTGGCTGCCAGGCAGGGTCCTGGTATCGATACTCAAAACCGCCCAGCGCAAGCCGGTTGGTATCCTCGGGTGTATCGGCTGTGAGCTGGATGCCATCCTCGCTCTGGTAGACGATTCCTGACTCGGTCCAGTCTGGCGAGTTGGCAGACAACAACGCCGGGATATCGCGGTAGTTGTTGCCGTCGTAGTCCACTCGGCTCAACCCGCGCTGATCCATGGTTATCAACGGGTAGTTTTCCAGGCCGGGCCGGTCAGGCACGCAGCGCGGCCCCACCTGCCGGCAGTAGGTATGGCCGCTGACGCGGCTAAAGACGATGTACTGGCCGTCCGGGCTCCAGTCGGGCGCCCGCAGCGACTCGCTACCGCTGTAGATCAGTCGCTCATTAGAGCCGGCAACGCATCCAGTCTCCTGGCAGTCGTTGATGTCGATCAGATAGAGTCCCTGTTCGCCGCCCTGGCGAGTGAACGCCACCGTAGTACCATCAGGACTGAGCGCCGGGTCAAATCCACCCGTCAGAACCCGCAGAGTCTTGCTCGCGAGATCGTAGACATAGATGGTCCCGCCACTGACTGTCTGAAACACCAGCCGGCCATTCAATCCGCTGTTGGTAGTTACATCTGCGATTGCTTCTGGGCTTTGCGCTGCGGATGAGGTTGCAGCCTCGGCGTTGTTCGTCAGGATAATTTGGTTGTCCGCGACGGCCTGGCTGTCCTGGTCGGTTTCAGCCGCCGACACTTCGGAAGCATCGGGGGTTTCTTCAGGCGTAACGACGGCCTGCGCCTGCACAGAAGATGTGCGAGACAACGCATCGAAGGTCACGGAATCCTGAGAAATCCAGCCATAGCGGTTTCCTTTGTCGACAAAGATGATCTTGTACCAACCGCTGGCAGCCTGTGTTACAACCACAACGCTGTCAGTCTTCAGCTCGCCTAGCGGCTGCGAATCGATAACCGGCTGCTCGTAGACCATGGTCATCGTCAGTGTGCGTGCTGTGCGCACGAAGTCTTCAACCTGCAGCTCGGCTGCTGTTTGTGTGCTCTCGCTGTTGGTCGCCTCAGCATCTGTCGCAGGTGCATTGTTTGTCGGGAGAGCTTGCGCTGTTGTGTTCACCGGCTGCGCTTCTTGCGCTTGCCGGGATGTATCGTTGTTTGCAGCAATCTCAGTTACGATGGTTGACTCGGCAGCAACAGCTTGGGCGGCATCAATCGCAACATCAGTCGATGGCGATGAAGCTGCACAGCCGGCGGCAAGGATCAGCACTGCAGCGATACATGAGATCAGAATGGGTTTCATCGTACTTGCTCCTGGCGCCGCGCAGCGCCGGCCGGCGAGCGCTAATTCGTGGCTACGATTCCTGTTGTTACTACGTCGCCCTGCTCGAGGCCACTGAGGATCTCGGCGTAGGTGAAGTCCATCAAGCCTACTTCGACCATGTGCAGGGTTGGCTCACCGTTTTCAACCACGAAGACAGCATATTCGCCAGACGAGATCTCACGCAGTGCCTCGACTGGAACCAGCAGAGCCTGGGTGGCCCGGCCGCCAATCACATCAACTGAGGCGTTTAGCCCGATGGGGAGCACCTGGGGCTTGGTGAAGGAATCGGCATCCAACTGGACGATAGTTCGCATCACGGTTGTGCCGTTGGAGTTCGTTAGCTGCGGATCCACCTGGGTCACGTGTCCCGTGAATGTTTGATCAGGCAGGGCATCAAAGACCACATCCGCTTCGTAGCCGACCCCCACGTTGTCCAGGTCGGTTTCGTCCAGGTACACCTCCAGGAGAGGCTGTTCCAGGTCGGCCAGCGTGATAAATGCAGTGGAGCCGACACGTTCGCCAACGCTGGCATCCACTGTCAGCACGGTGCCTGTGAGGGGTGCAATAAGCGCCGTGTTTTCGAGTTGTGTCTGGGCTGTCTGGAGAGAGTCCTGCGCCTGCTCGACACTGATCTGGGCCAATTCGAGATCGACGGATGAGGTGCCTGCCAGCAAGGCATCAAGCTGCGCTTGCGCCTGGTCTACAGAAGCCTGGGCCGCCGCAACGTCTTGGTCGGACGAACCACCCAGCAGATCATCAAGCTGCGACTGCGCTTGAGCTACATTGGCGCGCGCGGCTGATATCTCGGCGTCGGTCGCCCCTTTCATCTGGGTGTCATAGGATGCCTTGGCCTTCTCGTAGGCCAGAGTAGCTTCCTGCAGGGCAGCAGCTTGCGGCAACTGACCTACCTCAGGACGCCAAGACACCCTGTCGTAGTCAGTCTGGGCTGTCTGGAGAGCGATCTCGACCAGCTTCAGGTCTGCTTCGGCGCTCGTGGCGTCCTCGGCAGACGGGCCGGCCAACAGCGCAGACAGGTTTTGTTGTGCGCTGAGTAAGCTCTGGCGGGCTGCAACTGTGTCTTGAGAGGTGGCGGGTGTCAAACGACTCTCCAGGGTCGCCTGGGCAGATGCCAGGTTGGCTTGAGCGGATGCCAGTTCCTCGGCTGATGGATCCTCCAGCAGTTTTGCAAGTTGCAGTTGAGCCTCAGTCAGGTTGAGTTCCGCCTGTTTCACCTGGCTGCGGGCGCTGGTGTCGTCGACGCGCGCCAAAACGTCGCCGGCCTGCACGCGGTCGCCTACCTGCACCGGGATTTCAACAAGTAATCCGCCGCTGTCGAAACCCAGACTTACCTCCGAGGCCGGGATGACTGTGCCCGCGCCGGTCGCTGAAACTACAAGATCCCCGCGGCGCACGGTGGTGGTTTGCAGCGGCGTTTCGGTTGGCTCTTGAGCGAGCGTTGTTTGACTGCGATAAAAGTACAGACCACCTGCGATCAGAGCCGCGATCACCACAACCAGCGCTAACCAGCGCCAAAGCGATTTCTTTTTGTTCTTCATGGTTCATTCCTTGCAAAAGTGCAAACGTAGGTGTGACGTATCTGCCAGGCAACAACTCAGGTTTCACTGTTGGGCCACGCTCATGGAGGCGGGAGTCGAGCGCCTGTGAAGTGTGACCTCCCGCCTCCGCGGGAGTGACGAGTGAGCAGTTACAAACCAAGAATACCAGAGGAATGTTCAGAAAATGTAAAGAACTCATGGGCTTTGTGTTGACTGTCACAGGATTTGAGTCAAAGATGGCGACCGTTAGAAGAGGCGCCATCTCTGAAAACGCGCAACACCCGCCGGACGAATTCGTCCCGGCGGGTGTTGCCAGAATTCTTCGATATGACTGACAGTATCCGCTCGAACAGCCAGTGCAAGGGGGCAATCCGGCCGGTGGCACCGCGGCTGCTTTGTGCTGGAGCCCACGCAGCGCAGCGGGATGAGAGATGGTCTTCACTGGGTTAGTACGCTCTTCTGAGTTCGCCTCCGCGAGTTTGCTTTATTCCCCAATGTCTGACGCGATTCGGCGATAGAGTGCGTTAAACAATCTATAGACCCCAACTACTGGGCCGAGGAGCTGTGAAACCACAGTCCCTCGGCCTGTGTCGTTGGAGTAGAACGGTCGTTGGAAGATTGTATGACGGTCCTGTGTGGACTGAGATGTTGCAGATGATTGGGAGATGAACAATGGACGAGATACCCGTTCGCGTCAAACTGTGGCGGCTGTTCTGTTTTCACGGCGCCGACGAAGAGGCCTCTGAGCCTTATATGTGGGTCATCGGCTTCAAGTTCGATGGCTCCACCATGAAGCAGGCATTGGCCCGTTTCAACTGGACGCCCGACTACTTCTTCAGCCAGGGCAGCCACGGCTGCCTTGGCACCCGCAACGTGCGGCCGGGCGCCAAGATCAGCATCCCCGCCAACGTCGGCACCTGGGAGACGACGATCAAGCCGATCAAGCTCACCGATGCCCAGGGCAACTCGACGGATGTGCCCGGCGCTGTCGGTTTTGCCGCGGTGGTGCTGGAAGAAAACAACGTGCCGGACGACGCGGCTGAGGCCGGACATCAGGCGCTCAATAACTTCGTCGCCAACACGCTCGAGAGCTTCGTCACCGGCATCAACCTGCTGGAGTTCAACCAGGCGGTCCAGGACCGGGTCAACAACGGCGCTGCCCGCGACAAGGCCATCGAGGACGAGCTGCGGGCGCGCTTCGACGTGGTCCAGCAGACCATCTCCGACGGCGCCTCGGATGTCGTTTCACAGGCCATGCGCAACGCGATGAACCTCCCCGAATTGGCTTGGGCCGGCATCGACAAGGACCAGGTGATGGGGCGGGCCTTTCACCTCGCCACCGCTGCGCAGCTCATCAACGAGGGCGATTTCACCCTGGATTTCGACGACAACCTGTTCGACAACCCGGCGCTGCCAGAAGCAGGCGACTTCGCCTATACGTTGCACTCCCTTATCAAAGCCAGGGTGAAATGGCGGGCCATCCCTTCGCAACTACCGGCCGAGCACGACATCCAGATCCAGGGCATCTCGCGCGGCTTCAGCCGTGACCGCAAGTCGTACTACATCGCCAACGTGGGCGGGGTGGTCAACGGCAACTCGTGGTGGATGGGCAGATCAGACGCCTGCGGCATGATCCAGGACGGCAGGAAGGCGTTCTACGTGCTCGACGGCGACGGCAGCCACACGCCGGTGAGCGTTGTCTCGCCGCCTGATTCCCACTGGTCGTATCTTACAACGCCGGCTGACGACCATCCGGGTAACAACCTGCTGTCGTTGCCGAAATACTACGAGCTGCCAGGGTTCCACAGCGCCGTTCTGGAGCCCGATCCGTTTGGATAGGACGCGCACGCTCGTTCATTTGATGCTCAGCTGATGTTCAGCGGAAAAAGGAGCAGCGGTTTTACAGGATCAACAGAATTTGGAAATGCTCTAACCAAGATGTTCAATTCCTGTTGATCCTGTCAATTCTCCTGGCGCGAGCGCACGATCCTGGCGGCGTTCCAGTAAACTTGCCTGACTGCACCCACGGTAGCACAGCCATCTCGGTTTGGTTCCCCTTCTTGCTGCGAGCTACCCTTCCGGTAGGTCAAGCAACCAGATATTGCGATCGCTGCTTTCCACAAAGGCGATTGTTCGACCGTCGGGGGAGACTCGCCAGTCGCCGTTGGCGATCTTAATGGGCGTGACGTCCGGGTCTGTGAGTTGGCGCACCTCGCCGGTCGCGGGATTGAGTTCGACCAGCCAGTGATAGGTTGCGTCTGGCCGGAACGGCACCATCAGCAGCCGGTCCTCTTCGGGGGTGCAGCCGTCGGGACAATTGCGCCATTGGTAGGCGCCGAAGAGGTCGTGGTCGAGGACCATGCTCTGGCTGCCATCGGTGCTTACCAGCCAGATGCCATTCTTCGAAGGATCGGAATCGAACGTGACGTAGTAAACCAGCCAGGCGCCGCTGGGTGAGAGGCTTTGGCCGCGCATGCGCTCGGCGCGCGCCAGTTCCGTACGTGTGCCGTCGGATACTGACAGTGCGTACAGGATTTGTTGCCGCGAGTCAAGGCTTTCGCGGCTGCTGATAAACAACACGTCATTTGAAATCCAGCCGCTTAGCCCGCCGCGCGGCAACGTGGCGATTTGTTGTGCATCCGAGCCATCCAGGTTTGCCAGCCACAGCGCCGAGACCTGATTGCTGGACGGCGCGTCGCTGTTCGTAACGGCCCAGGCAATTCGCGTCTCATCAGGGGATATGTAGACGGTTCGGCCACCGGCTGGCACAGTCCAGCGCTGGCCGTCCGCCCGCCGCTCGATGACCGTCGTGTCGCCGTTTGTCTCGATCAGGTAGTCGGGAGATGCGGTGCTCTCCTCCAGGCGATCGGTGACAAACTCTGGCGCGGTCTGCGGAGCATCAACTGACACGCCCCAAATGCCGACTGGTTGATCCGCGGCCGGCTTGTCGATAAAGCGCACCTGCTGCGAGTCGGGCGACCAGAAGGGCTGCGTGCAGCATCCTCCGGTCGTGAGTTGGATGGCCTGAGGCGCCGGAGTGGGTGTAGCGGTTGGCGTTGGGGTTGATGTTGGCGTGGTGGTCGGTGTTGCCGTCGGTTCGGTCGTCGGTGTGAGCGTTGCCGTATCCGTGGCACTGGGCGACGGCTGCGCCGCCACCGCTGCGACTTCGACAGATGTAGCCGTGGCTGTTACAGAGGCATCTGGCGGCCTGCTTTCGTTGTTGCACGCCGCTAACGCTCCGGCCAGCAGCAGTAGCCCGGCCGCGATCACAATATTCCTGGGAAGAAAATGTAGGTAGTTCATGCGCGCCTACCGGCTTCTCGGCCAGGGGTTGGCGAAGTTGTTGAGGATGGGGCCGCCGGTCACAGCGGGCGGCTGGTCGTCAAGCTGCTGCCACTTGCGCGGGTCGTCCAGATCACGCTCGAAGCCGGAGCGGAAGGAACCAACCAGCGCCAGGTTGTCCCAGTCGGCGTCGATCAGATTGATGGGATTGTATTTCCAGCCGCGGCCGGGGTAATCGCGAATCTCCAGGTGCAGATGGGGCCGGCCAAAGCAGGTCTCTTCCGGATCGCCGCTCAGCGCCACCACGTCACCCTGCTTAACCTCCTGTCCCGGTGTCAGGTTCGGGCGTTCCAGCAGATGGCCGTAGAGCGTCGCGTAGCCAAGCTGCGGGTGGTCGATGATGAGGTTGTGCGGGAGCGAGCCGTAGGCCGTCGCATCTACCAGCGCGACCACACCGTCGGCGATGGCCACGATCTCGGTGCCACATGGGGCGGAAAAGTCGACGCCGAAGTGGATACCGCCGCTGAACCGGTAAGTCGTGTTGCGGTTGAAGTAAGCGCCGACGGTGTTGCCGTAAGTCTGCGCCATCAGCCAGGTGTCAGGTCCCGGCGGTTCGGCGAAGGGCAGGATGAATGGCCGTTCATCGGTCTGGCTGGCCTGTTCACCCGACACACCCTCGGCCGGCGCGGCAAAGCTGGCGTTTGCCGGCAAGAGTAGTACGGCCAGCAAGACGAAGCGTGAGAACTGTGCTAGGAGCGTCTTTCGTTTCATGGCGGTTTCACGATATCCAGGTTCAGATAGAACGGGCACAAGGCCCTATCCTACAGGTGCAGCGTCCCGTAGCATAGCCCCTTGTGGGCGTTCCCGCTACAGGTGCAATGTCCCGTAGCATAGCCCTTTGTGGGCGTTCCGGTTACAGGTGCAACGTCCCGTAGCATAGCCCCTTGTGGGCGTTCCGGTTACACGTGTAGCGTCTCGTAGTATAGCCCCTTGTGGGCGTTCCGGCGACGGGCTACGGCACGGCTGTCAGGTCGTTGTCGTAGTCGGCAACTGTCACGACCGGGTAATACGGTCCCTCGGTCTGTGCAGGTGTCGGAGTCAACGCGCCGCCGCTGCCGGTGTCGATGACCAGATCGTTGGTCAACAGGGCAGTCAGCATGCCGTTCACATCTACGTTGCCGGCTTCCTTCAGGATCAGCATGTCGCCGAGGCCACCGGCCTGCGCAAAGACACCCTCGCTGCCGAGGTCGGCGCGGTCTTCCTCGAAATAGAACTGCGTGGTGAGCAGCTCGCGGCCGTCCAACCGCACCTTGACGTGGATATGTTTGGGGCGCGGCTCATAGTAGCCGGGACGCACCGTGCGGAACGCGTAGGTGCCATCCTCGGCAGCAATCGCTGTGCCGTAGAATTGGAAGCCAGGGTCCCGGTTGGCAGTACCTGAGTCGCCGGGGTGGTCGTAGATGCCGTTGCTGTCGGTCTGCCAGAACTCCACCGCCGCGCCCGGCAGTGGGTCGCCGTTGGTGTCCAGCACGCGGCCGGTGACGAGAATTACCTCGCCGGCGGCGGTTGGGCTGGATGGGAAGGCGGCAGCCAGCTTTTCTGATGGCGACGTTTCGGCAGCAGGTTCAGTGGCGGTTGGTTCTTCGATTGGCGAGGCTGCAGCGGTAGGTGTCGGTTCGGCGGTCGCTGTCGGTTCCGCTGTTGGCTCGACCGCGGTTGTGGCGGTGGGAACGGGCGGCGGTGTGTCCGTTGCTACGACTGCCGGTGGACTGGTCGGCGGCGGAGCAGGCGTTTCAGTGGCAGCCGGCGTCGCGGCGCCGCTACAGCCGGCCACTGCCAGAGCTGCTATCAGTAAACTGATGGGGATAACGTTTCTTGTTTTCATGTTGAGGGTGTTGGCAAGCCAGGGCAAGTAAGTTCTGGAGAAACGATCATCGCGGCTATGTCCTCCTTACGGCTGGGAACGCCCGGCTGGATTGGTCAACTGTCACCGGTGCGAACCTGGCCAGCGAAACTCTTACGTGCCGTGAGACTACCATAAAGAGCGGAGGCCGGTCTGTGATGGGTCTACCAAAGACGCCGCCAGCTTTGTATGCTGCTGGCGGCGCGCACGCCGTGATAAGGCTGGATATGAGGAATGCTCCGGCAACCACTGATGAGCCGGAGCATTCCTGTTTCAAGATGGGGCGTCGCATCGCTACGGCGGCCCGGATGGAAAGTTTGTTACAGACTGATTCCCGACGTACCGGGGCGAACGCTGGGGCGTGTGAAGACACCCGAAGGCGTAGCATTATCGCCGTTGTCGGGGACGCGGAACTGCCGCATGCCGCCAAAGTCGCGCATGTGCCCATGCATCCCGTCGAAACCGCGCATGCCGCCGAACGGACCGAAACCGGCGTCGTTGCTCAGAATCGCATCCGCCTGTTCCTGGGTGATCACACCCGCCGCAACCGCTTGCTGCACGACAGACTCGTACGCATTGCGCAACGTCTCGCGGACGTCACTCTGGTTCAGGTACTGTCCCAGGGCCGAGCGGGCCTTCATCTGGTCGGCCATCTCCTGGGTGATGTGCCCATCAGCCACAGCTTGATCAAGCGCCGCGTCGCGAGCGTTGAGCTGGGCGGCCTGCAAGTCGTCGACACTGATACCCAGTGCGTCGGCCAGCAAAGCTTCGCCGTCGATGTTGTCGGCCATACCGTGTCCAAAAGCTCTGGCGTGCATTGAGCCCAGACCGCGTGCTTGCAGCGCGTCAGCCTGTTCCTGCGTCAGCATGCCATCATCGACTGCCTGCTGCAGCGCTGCTTCGGCTGCTTTTTGCTGAGCTGCTTGCAGCTCCTCCAGCGAGATTCCCAGCGCGTCGGCCAGATTCTGGCCATCCGCGTCGCCGTTCCAGCCGCGGCCGTGTGCGACTGGAGCCGCCACATTGCTGGCGGCTGCCACGGGCAATGCAATGGCGACCAGCATCATTACGGCCATTCCAATGCCTGCGATTGCAAGCCACTTCTTGGTTCTGCTCATACTCAACCTCTCCTTTCGTTTGAACCACTGAGTTGCGATTGAATCGGACCGGCGTGATCTTTTCGCCAGTCTGCCTGATAATACCAGGAAAGTGTTCAAAAGTTATGAAGATCGCGTTGAGGTAGTATTTACATCGAAGGAATCACAGGAGCGCAGCCTGTGGCTGCGCTCCTGCATGAAACCCAGAACGGGAGGGTTAGAAGCTGAGGCCGCTCAATACTGCATCGTTCTGGGGTTGTTGTCCGTCAGCGGGAGCCGCTCCGGGGCCACCAAAGCCGCGTGGTCCGCCGTGTCGTCCACCGAAGCCAGGCATCTCGCCGAAGTGGCCGAAGCCGTTCGTGTTGCTCAGGATCGTGTCAGCCTGTTCCTGGGTGAGTACGCCAGCATCCACCGCGCCCTGCACCACACTGGCATAGGCAGCTTGCAACTGCGCCTGGACATCGTCCTGGTTCAGGTAGTCGCGGAAAGCCTGCTGCGCCTCCATCGCATCGACCTGCTCCTGGGTGATGTCACCGGCGGCGACTGCAGCAGCCAGCCTGGCGTCGTTGGCTTCAGTCTTGGCAGCATCCAGTTCGTCGACTGTGATGCCAAGCTGCTCGGCCACCAGCGCTTCCTGGGCGTCCCTGTCCAGCCCGACGGGGCCAACGCCGCGGCCGTCGATACGACCGTCGCCGCTCTTGAGCGCGTCTGCCTGCTCCTGGGTCAGCGTGCCGTCGGCCACTGCCTGGTCGATGGCAGCCTCGCGGGCTGCGGTGTAGGCACTGGTTAGTTCGTCCACGGTTACGCCGAGCGCATCGGCGAGATAGGTGTCATTCTGTCCGCTAGGCCCCCTGCCGTTCTGGGCAGAGGCCGCGCTGACCGTGCCTGCCGGCATCACCATTGCGGTCATTGCGATAACAGCCAGGCCCGCGCCTGCCGCTGCCAGCCATTTCCTGATGTTCTTCATCGTATCTGTCTCCTTAGTATGGTCTCTACAGTTTTTCGACACGCCGTTCGTGCCGATCTGGAAATAGAATACCAAGTGGATGTACAGAAGTTATTAAGGCATGATTGAGAAGCTGTGTATTTGTCACCGGCTCCGCACGTGAGGAAGAGGGTGCAAGAACATTGGCTGCACCGACCGATTGCGAAACGAAAAACGAGGAGCCAGCGCAACTTGCTGGCTCCTCGTTTTTCGTTTCGCAGCTACTTCAGCAGCTACTGCGCTGCCGGCTCCGGTTCACTCACTTTGGCCGGCTCTGTAGGGCGAGGTTTGCGGCGGCCGGCCCGACGACTGGTTCTGAACGATAGAATTCGGGTCCGCACCGGTTGCCAGCGCAGGAGCAGCAACAACCCCAACACGCCTGTCCAGATCAATGGCTCGCGGATGTCGGACTTCTGCACCCAGATAAAGTGGAACATCACCAGGATACCGGCCGCATAGACCCACTTGTGCAGCTTCTTCCAGTTCTTCTTCAGGCGGCGCTGCATCCCCTTGGTGGACGTCAGCGTCAACGCCAGCAGGATCAGGAAAGCTGCAAAGCCGACGATCACATAGCGCTTCTCCTCCAGTTCCAGCAACACCAGCCGCAGGTCGAAGCCGTAGTCCACGCCGATGTAGATGGTGAAATGCACCAGCGCGTACAGGAAGGCGTACAACCCCAGCGCCCGGCGAACCTTGATGGCAGGTGTGAAGCCGAAGAGCGTGTTGGCCGGCGTGCAGGCCAGCGACGCTACCAGCAAGATCATCGCCGTCTTGCCGGTGCGGAACGTGGCCTCCTGGATCGGGTTATAGCTCAGGTTGCCGCGCAGCGCGTCGATGATCAGAACCACCAGCGGCAACAGCGCCGCCACGTGGACGAAGATCTGAAATTTTGTGAAGCGCAGGGTTGGGAGTTTTGCAGTCATTTTTCTTTTCTTGATGAACGGCTTGGCTTTAGAGCGGTGGGCGTGAAACGTGAAACGTGATGCGTAATCAGAGGTTCACGTTTCACGCATCACGTTTCACGACTCAATAGTACGCCGCCAGGTTCATCCCATCGTACAGATGCGCCACCTCGTCGCCGTAGCCGTTGAACATCAGCGTCTCGCGGCGCTTGGTTTCGCCGATGCGGCGCTCGGTGCGCTGCGACCAACGCGGGTGCTGCACCTCCGGGTTGACGTTGGCGTAGAAGCCGTACTCGTTGGGCGCGGCCGCCATCCACAGCGAGGTCGGCTGCTCTTCGACAAGGTCAATCTTGACGATGGACTTGATGCTCTTGAAGCCATACTTCCACGGCACCACCAGCCGCAGCGGCGCGCCGTTCTGCGGCAGCAACTCCTTGCCGTACAGGCCCGTAGCGATAAGTGCCAGCGGGTTCATGGCCTCGTCGATACGCAGACCTTCAACATACGGCCACTCGAACCATGAACTGCGCTCGCCAGGCATCTTGTCCGGGTCCATCAGGGTCTCGAAGCGGACGTACTTGGCGCTGCTCTGCGGATCGGCCTTTTCCAGCAGCTTGCTGAGCTGGAAGCCCAGCCACGGGATGACCATCGACCAGCCCTCGACGCAGCGCAGTCGATAGACCCGCTCCTCGCGCTCGAAGGTGCTGAGGATGTCCTCGATGCTGAAGGTGCCAGGGTTGTTCACCAACCCGCCGACTTCCACGGTCCAGGGCCGGGTCGGGAAGTCCTTGGCCAGTCCGGCCACTTTCTCCTTGTCGGTGGTGAACTCATAGAAGTTGTTGTAGTTTGTGATCTGCTCGTATGAGTTGACCGGATCGCCCAACTCATCGGTCGTTGCGCCCGTGCTTGCCGTGGCAACGGGAGCAGCGGTGCCTGCTGTACTTGCCGCAGGCTCGGCAATCGGAGTGGCAGCCGGCGCGCAAGCAGCCACGGCCAGCCCGCCCAGCGCAGCCAGTCCGACGCCTTTCATGAATGTGCGCCGATTGAGATAAACGTTTTCTGGTGTGATTTCTGAGCTTTTAATAGGTATCATGTCAGTCTCCGCTGCTGGATTATCTATCCTACTGCCATCATTAAACCGCACGGTTCTAAACCATCGCTTAATAAGGTATTACAGAAGCCTTACGTTGTCTGTAGACCAGGTTTCAAGTTTCACTCTTCGGGCAGGTCGAGGAAGCGTTCAAGGTCGCTGAACAGTCGGCGTACCTCGGACGGCACGATCTCGTGGCGCACCTCGCGGCCGTGCTGCTCGGAGCGGATCAGGCCGGCCTCGCGCAGGATCTTGGCGTGGACGCTGACGGTGGGCCGCGAAATCTCCATGAAGTTCGCCAGTTCGGTGTTCATCATGCCGAAGTGGCGGATGAGACGCAGGATGATCAAACGCGTCGGGTCGGCCAGCGCCTTGGTTCGCACCGCCACATCGTCGGCAAAGGCGTGGAAGTTGTGGTAGATCGCGCCGGGCGTGCTGAACGACACCAGCACCTGCCCCGGGTCCAGATCCCACAGGTCGATCAGGCCAAAAGGCTCGATCCAGAAAAACACCCGTAGCCGACCATCGGTGACGCCGTCCTGCAGCGACTGGAACACGCGCAACGGATTCTGGGCCGGCAGCCAGGCCAGCGG
Organism: Caldilineae bacterium; assembly: GCA_020634555.1. GTDB lineage: Bacteria > Chloroflexota > Anaerolineae > JAAEKA01 > JAAEKA01 > JACKBK01. The sequence continues at coordinate 2,137 of JACKBK010000024.1, read as the reverse complement.
CGGCGCTTCGTCCCCTTCCAACGCGCCGAGCATAGCCAGCGCGTGGCTCTCCAGCGTCTTGATCGCGTGTTCTCGCGTGCGCCGCCACGGCTGGTAGACCTCGTAGAAGAAGCGGTCCAGCCAGTGCCAGAAGTGGCTATGCAATTCTCCATCGCGCAGCACGCGCGTGATACGCAGCACTTCCTGGCGGCGGCGCTCGACACCGGTCCCCTGAGCGCCGGTATCGTATCCAAGACCAGCGTGCAACGCGAGCGTCACGCGGATGGCGAGGTCAGCCAGTGCTTCTGCCGGTGGGAGCGCCAAGTCCGGCGTCACCCGGAGATCCGCGGCTTGCCCGGCCAGCTTTTCCAGCGCGTCGGCAGCCGTCAGCTCGCGCATGGCCAGTGTCGCACGTCCGTAGTCAGCTTCCGCTTTCATGTCGACCAGACCGGCCAGAAAGCCCAGCGTGTATTCCGCCGCGGGATCGCCCAGAACGGTGCGGCTTTCTGCCAGCCAGTCGGCAGGCACGTGTTCGTTCAGCGCCTGGAACTCGTCGCTGCCGGCGATGATGTTGAACGACCCGCCGACAATGGCCAGCGCAACGTCGAGCTCGGTAGCGATCGACTGGCCGACGGTCCAGCCGGCTGAGGTGGTTTGTTCGGGTGTCTGAGGCATCGTGGTATCCGGCTAAAGAGGTGACAGAGCGCTGTCTGCCGCGGGTTCCTGCGCCGCGTTGGATGCGGCGGCCACCGGCTCGGTGACAGGCGGCGACTTGCGAACGGTGGCGACAATATACACGACCAGCGCCAGGAGCGCCAATGTCGCCAGACCAAAGAACTGGGCAACCGAGAGCCAGCCGGGCACCAGCAGCGGCGTCAGCAGAATTCCGGTGATCTGGCCGGCCACCGCGACCGACTGGAACATCCCGCCTGCCCGGCCCAGCAGCGCTGCCGGCGTGAGCAGTTGGATCAGCGTCGCGATTTGCACGTGCATGATTCCCATACCCAGCCCGGCCAGCAGGCAACCGGCGGCCATCACAGCCGTCGCAACCGCCGGATTGCCAACCCACGCACCGATCGCCACAGCTGCGGCCAGGACTGTCAGCAACAGCAGACCCGCCACCACGTCGGTCCACAGGTTTCGCTTGCGCTTCGACAGCATCAACCCGGCCGCGCCGGCCACCGTCCCCAGCCCGATCAGGCCGATGAGCAGGCCGAAGGTCGCCTCGTTGCCCTGAAGGATGTCGCGGGTGAAGATCGCCGACAGCACGTCGAAGCCGATGATCGCCGCGGTGGCCAGGAAGGTGCTGAGGAAGATCAGGCGCAGGTGGGGCGCCGCGCGTAGCAGGTTCTTGAAATCACCGCTCGTGGCAAGGCTGGGTTCGGCGGTTGCGTCTGTTGCTGGGGCTTTCGGGTGCGGCGGCAGCGCGGGCAGGCGAGTCAGGATGATCGCCGACAGCGCGTAGGAGATGACGTCGAAGATGATCGCAGTGTGTGGGTTGACCAGCGCCAGCAGCGCACCGGCCAGAATCGGCGCGGCCACCTTGATCAGGCCGGCCAGTTGTTGCAGGAACGCGTTGGCGCTGGTCAGGTTCTCGCGTTCGACGAGGTCGGGTACGACCGCCTGGCGGGCCGGCATCATGATGGTGTTGAAGATCGATTGCAGCGCCAGCAGCAGGTAGATCAGCCAGATGTTCTGGACGAAGATCAGCCCGGCCACGGTGACGCCGGCCAACAGCTCCGATGCGACCATCAACCGTCGCCGGTCGAAGCGGTCGATCAGGCTGCCGGCCACTGGGCTGAACAGCAACATCGGCAGCAACGACGCCAGCAGGATGCCGCTGCTCTGCACCACGTTGCCGTCGCCGCGGAAGATGATCAGCGAAAAGACGGCCAGCCCGGTGATCCAGCTTCCCAGCCCGCTGACCGACTCGGCGAACCCCAGAATAACGAGCGAACGGTTCCTGATGACACGTGACAGCATAGGTGATCTCCTTATCAATAAACGTAGTCAAATAACTACGATACAAGTTTATCACACCACTACGCACCTGTCAAGAGGCAACATTAAGTTACCTTGGGATTACCCTGTTGGCAGGCGCGCAGGATCACGAAACCGTTTGAACGGCACGTTGAACAAACCCCGATGTATATCAGTT
>JACKBK010000023.1 GCA_020634555.1 Caldilineae bacterium | reverse complement strand
GGCCGGGTCACATGTGGTAGTTCGCAACGGCGGCCGGTCTGTCAGCGACGCCACGGTGCAGCAAGCGGCTGAACTGGCCGCCTACTTCTCCCGGGGCCGCGGCGAGGCATGGGTGGACGTCATCGTAACCACCCGCCGTCACGTCCGCCGCGCCCCAGGCGGTCATCCGGGAATGGTGATGGTGGACGGCGAGACGGTGGTCACCGTTCGCCCGCGGCCGGTTGAGTAAATCCTGCCTGACACCGGTGGGCGCAACGCAGTTTCCTTCTCCAGAACTGAGACATCCTAATTCTCATCGCCAATCTCGTTTGCCAGAATCCCCAATATCAGCGCCATCAGGATCGCCGCACGCCAGCCGGTGTTGATCCAGGGCAGGCCGTGAAACAGTCCCATGGTGACTATCGCGACCCAGGGCGCCAGACCTGGCGTTAGCCGTTGCCAGCCCCGTTTGCCCAGCCCGATCGCCGCACCGAAGGGCGCAGCCGTCAGCCAGATCCACAATAACCCCGCCACAAAGCCAAGTTCAGCCGTCACCAACAGCGGCACGTTGTGGACAACCCGCGCCGCCTGATCGATCGCCCGCGCCTCTGGCAGATAGCCGCCCATGCCGACACCGGCCAACGGATGTTGGCGGATTAGCTGCAATGCAATACCCCAGTCCCGCTCGCGCTCGAGAATCGACCGCGCCTCAATGCTTGTGTCCAGGTCGAAGAAGCGAGTCATCAAGAGCTGCCCGTAGACGGCCAGGAAAAGCAAGGCCAGCCCGCCGACCACCGCGGCGGCTGCGATCGCTGACCGGCGGCTTTTCAGCAATGCGCCGTTGCCAGGAGGGTCCGACTGACCGGCTTGCCGGCGCTCCGTCCACAAGGCTGCCAGCCATACTGCCAGGCCGATTGCGAAAGCCAGCCAGGCAGCCCGCGACGCGGTCGCAACCAGTGCTACCGCCCCCAATCCGACAATGCCCAGCAACGTCCACCGTTCCCATCCGCCTGCCCGTTTCGCCTGGCTCATCAGATAGAGCATCAGCGGCGCCAGAAGGGCTGCCAGCAGATTGGGATGTCCCGTCAATCCATAGGCACGCAGCCAGCGTTGCCCGTCGGTCATCAACACGCTGACCCCGCTGATAGCCGGATCCAGGTCAAGCTCGCCCAGAAAAGTGAGACCCAAGTCTGCCTGGTGTACGAACTGTGCGATCCCGACCAGCGACTGGATGGCCACCACCACCGCCAACGGCCACGTCAGCGACGGGGTTTCGTTGACCAGAAACAGGTAGGTTGCCCAGACCAGCGCCAGCGAGAGCAACTGGAACGCGGTGTCGCTGACTCCCAGCGGCGGGAGGAGAGTGCCGGCCGCCAGCCAGCTCCAGCCAATGCTGATCAGCCCCATCAGCGTCAAGCCAGCCAATGGCAGGCTGATGTGCCGCCAGCCCCACTGCCAGCGCCGCCGTTCAGCCGGTACGCGCAACTCTGCCAGACGCAGCAGCGGCCATGAAATTGCCAGCAGCAGCGGGATCAGTGTCAGAATCCCCAGTACCATCGGCCGTTCGTCTCCCCAGCGTGTGGCGCGGGCCGGCAGCAGCGCCGGCAGTTTCAGCACCGGCAGCCAGGTGAACGGGCCAACACGCCAGTGGGCGGAGTGGGTCGCCAGCGCCAGGATCAGAAATGCAGCGAAGCTGGCATGAGTCAGCCAGCGCAGGGCGATGTGGGCCTGTGATTCTTTGGGTTTCAACATTCAGCGGATACCCGCGGGCAATCCCTGGTACAGTAACTCCAACTCGGGTCCGGTCCGGTCCAGCGCAAAGTGGGCCAGCACTGCTGCCCGACTCTCGCGAGCTGAGGCAGTGCGCCGCGCCGGGTCACTGATCAAAGCGTCGATGGCGCCGGCCAGCGCGCCGGCGTCTCCGACAGGCACAACCTGTGTTGGGTCAAGCAGCTCCGGCAGCACACCGACCGCTGTTCCGGCCACCGGGCAGCCGCAGGCTGTGGCCTCCAATACAACCATGCTCTGGCTCTCGTAGCGTGACGAAAGCAGGAACAGGTCGGCGGCGCGGTAATAAAGGGGCAGTTGCTCGTGGGCCACCTCGCCGTGGAAGGTGACGTGTGCGCTGGCGCCCAGCGCGCCGGCTTGCGCCGCCAGAGACGGCTGAAGCGGGCCCGAGCCAACGATGTGCAAGTGTACCTCAGGATGCTGGTTTGCCACAATCGCCAGCGTGTCCAGCAGGGTTGCCTGGTCCTTGACGGGGGAGAGGGAGGCAACGTGAAGGATATGAAACGCGGGATCGGCCGGCGGTTCGGTCGAGGTCAATGCGTGAAACGTGATGCGTGAAGCGTCCGACATCTCGTTTGGTTTGAAAAGCTGGGTGTCCACCCCCAGGGGGAGAACGTGCAGCCGGTCGTTGGAGACATGCGCAGCGGCGATTTGGCGCAGGAAGTGGGAGCCGACGGTGACGGCCGATGCTCTGCGCAGCGCCTGGCCGGTCAGCCAACGGTTGGAGCGACTGAGCAGGCCGCCGTAGCCGATGTCGGGGAAGCCTATCAGCTCGCCGCCCAGAAGTGAAACCACTGACGGCCTGCCCAGCAGCCGGCCCGCGCTGCTCGCAACAAATCCCGGCTCATCGGCCCACAGCCCGTGGAAGAGATCGAAGGGCTGGCGGCGATGCTCGCGGCGGATCGCGGCCAGCGCCGATTGCAGCAACCGCAATCGGTTGGCGCCGCCGGCCGTCCCCCAGCCGAACGCGTGTACCGTCGCGCCGTGAAAGCCATAGGTGTCGCGGCGATGTGGATAGCGCAGTGTGAAGACATGCACTTCGTGGCGCTCGGCCAATGTGCGCACGGTATCGGTCAGCGCCGGGATGGCGAAGTTGGCTTCCCCGGGCGATGCGAATCCGGGGGTGATCAGAGCGAGTCGCATGGTGTCAGGGAGTGTCGCTTATCTCGAAGAGGGTCAGCGGTGGCAGATCGGCCACCTTGACCAGGTCGGCGTGTTCTTGCAACCAGCGATAGTTCTCCTGCGGCGGCAGGCCGTTCCATTGGCTGGCTGCGTTGGCTGTGTCCAGCAGCAGGTAGAGCGGCTGTTCGGCGGCCAACAGCGCTGCCAGGCTGGCTTCATCCTGATAGTACAGCTCATAGATCGTGCGGTCGGCGTAGTGTTGCAGGGTCAGCGTCAGCCCGAATGCGAGCACCTGTGCATCGGGCGGCGTCAGGTCTTGGACCTGCTGAACCAGAGCCAGATCGTGCTCCTTGCGTTCCACGAAGCTGCGGGTCAGCGCCCAACCGCCGCGCGCCATCAGCGCCATGCCGGCCAGCAGGTAGAGTGCCAGCGCCGCCAGCGCCAGGCGCTGCAGCACAGGTCGTTTGACCCGCGCCAGCCACAGGACGATCAACTCGACGCCGACCGCGGCCAGGATCGCCAGCGGCGGCAGATGCGCCAGGTTGAAGCGGAAGTTTTGCCACGGCGCGCCGGCGTGGAAAACGAAGATCGCCGCGGCCCAGCCGATCAGCAAAAAGAGCGGCGCGGCTGCCCGGCGACGAATCACAGCCCACAGCCCGGGGATCAGCAGCGGCGCCAGCAGCGGCGTGAAATAGAATCTGTGGGCGGGAGCCAGCGCATACCAGAGGCCGTTGGGCCACCGGTAGCTCAACAGGCCGTCGGCAGTGACGAACTGGCGGCGCAAGGCGTTGAGCGGACTCCACGAGTAGACCTGCAAATCGACGGCAAAGGGCAGGTCGTTGCCGGGTGACGCCAGCGAGCGAATCGCCGGCGCCAGGACAGGCGCCAGGACGATCAATGCAACGGCCGCGGCAGCCAGACCGTGGCGTATGGCGACCGATCGACCCCGTTGCGCCAGCGCCAGGAGCGCGTAGGCGGTGAAGGGAACGGCCACCAGCGCATACGCCCAGCGGGTCAACAGCGCATAGGCGACCGCGCCCGACGCCACCATCAGCCAGACACCTGAGCGGTGGGCATCGCGGCGCCCGTAGCACGCCAGTGCCCATGCGCCGGCAGTGGCAGCGGCAAGGGCGGTTGTGTCCGACATGACGACCACACTGGACTGCCAGAGTTGCCCGGTCAGCGCGACCAGCAGGCCGGCCAGCAGGGGGACGGCGTGAGCCATGAGCCGTGAAACAGGAGCGGACGGTTCGCGATCCTTGCTCCAGACCTCGTAGGCCAACAGAGCCGTAAAAACCGGCGCCAGCGCGCCGGCCAGCAGGCTGACCACCTGGCCGGCACGCGGCGTAACGCCGAGGACGAAGGAGGCCAACGCGACGAGTATGGGATAGCCGGGTGGCCAGGTGAAGGGCGGAGGCAGTTGCAGCGCCTGGAGTGCAGCGCGCAGCGGTCCGACGGCGTAGTCATAATAGGCGAACGGGTCCTGGCCGTACAGTCCGTCGAAGCGGCTAAACGTCATGGCTCCCACCGCCAGCACGGGAAGCGCCAGAAAGGGAACAAGCCACATCACCGACGGACGGCGGTTGGCAGGCTGGCGGAAAGCCGGCGCGCTCATTGCTCAACCGCCTGCGATGGCTGAACAGGACGTGCGTCCTGGCCGCGCAGACGACGGCCCCAAAGGACGTAGATTGCCAGCATCAGCCACTGCGACGACGCGCTGGCAGCCAGCGCCCCGGCCATGCCGACGCGCGGCAACAGCAGCACGCTCACAGCCAGGCTGGCAACGATGCCGATCAGGTTGACCTCCAGCACGACGACCTGCCGGTTGGCCCGGAAGAAGGCGTAGATTATTGGCAGATAGAAGTAGCTCGGCAGGACCATCAAGCCGCCGATCAGCATCGCGGCCGGCGGGACGGGGTACTGGTACAAGGTGATCAGCACGACGTAGGCCAGGATCAGGCCGGGCACGACGATGACGATACCCAGGGCCAGCAGCCGGATCGACATGCGCGCGATCGTTGTGTTGTCGAGCCGGTAGATCGTCTTGGCGAACGGCATGAGGATGAACGCCGAGATCGATTGCAGGTAGAGCATCAGGTTGATGAACACCTGGTATTGCCCCACCTGCACCGCCGGGAGGAAAAAGTTCACGGCATAGAGATCGACCCGCGATTGCAGCATGCCGGTGAAACCGAGCAGGAAGAAGAGCAGCGCCAGGCGGAAATAACGTGCGTAGAAACGTCCGACCCAGCGGGCCAGCACCTGGCCGCGGTAGCGCACAAAAAAGGCCGCGGCCTTGAGCCACGCCGCCAGCGCGAACCAGAACACCAGACCGGCCACCGTCAGCCGTGATCCCTGCCAGAACACTGCCCCGACCAAGAGCGCAATGCTGGACAGCTCGACGGCGATGGAGTAGACGAAATCCTTGCGATAGAGAATCAGCACGTCGTTGGACTGGTAGAGAACGAGACCGGCGCACCATGCCACTGCCAGCCCTGCCAACACCGGTGACGGCGTCAGCGCAACGAGCACGGCGCTGACCGGCAGCAGCAGCGCCAGCCGGGTAACGAGACTCGTTTGCCACTCGCGCGCGATGTGCGCCGGTGAAAAGCTGAAGGCGCGCAGCAGGTATTCTTTGTTGCCCCAGCCGACAATGTGCGCCGCCAACTGGACGTAGATCATGACCGCAACAAACGCGCCCCAAAGTTCCGTCGAGCCGCGCCGGACGACCAGCAGCGACACCAACACCCCAAAGCCAGGAACGATCAGGCTGTTGACCGTGTTGGTGAACACGGTCAATGCACGCCGGCGGAAACGGCGGTGACGCAGGAGGCGCAGTCGGTTGGCGGCCATGTCGGTTTTCAGAAGGAGGAACAGGCTGCGGCATGCGGCAGGTCAGGGGCGACCCTGGCCTGCCTGCCAGACCGCGTAGTAGTAGCGGGGAGCCGTCGGCGACAGCAGAGAGCGGGCATTGGCGGTCAATAGTTGCCGGTGCGCGGTGAGACGCCAACCCTGGCGTTGCAGCCGCGCCCTGTCGTCGAAGTCGAGATAGCCTTTCATGGGCTTGAAGAAGTCGAAACCATGGTCCTGGTACTGCCGGCGCAGGGCGGTGAGGCCGGCTATTCGGTGGCTGGGATCGCGCAGAAAAGCCAGCCCGGTCAACACTGCACAGCCGCCGGGAGCGATCTTGGGCTTAACGGTTTCGGCGAAAGCTGGCGGGTCAGTGTAGAACTGCACACAGCGATTGACGATCAGCATGTCGTACTGTTCGTCCAGCACATCGAGGTCCTCGAGGTTCATCTGCACGGCCAGCCAGTCGCTGTCATGGAATTTCCTGGCTCGCAGGCCATCGAACTCGTCCACGAAGTAGTCGATGGCGGTCACGTGGTGGCCTTGCTTTGCCAGCCGGTTGCTGAGCCAGCCGTTCCAGGCGCCGAAGTCGAGGATGCGTTGGCGGCTGCGCCCCGCCAGGAGTTGGGAGATCACCTCGAGGTCGTAGCGGCGCAGCCGCCACTCGTGGTTGCCCTGTACCGCCGGCCCATCCGGCAGCAAGGGATACGCGGCCGGATCGGTCAGCCGTTTGTCGTCGTTCTCCCGGATCGCGCTGAACGGCGTCAGGAAATCAGCCAGCCGCCGCGCCAGATCAGTGTCCAGCAGTTCCAGAACCCCATCGCGAACGGGGAAGCTGTGGCCGCCGGGGCAGGCGACGCCCGCGGCTTGCGGCCACGTTTGGTCGTCGATCTCGAAGGGCCGGCGGCAGTCAGGGCATCGAAGGCGCATGGTGGGGTGGGGCTGGTCTCCGACCGAGTCCCTGTGCGTTGCCTCAGAGACTGTCGAAAAGAGGTCTGATTGGGTAGCGCCTTGAAAAGTTTCTCAGAAGCCGGTGGTCTCAGGGCGCTGGTACGACATGACCTTGTGCAGCGCGCGCAACTCCAGCGGGTGGTCGTAGAACCCCAGCCGGTAGCGCCAGGCCGATGCTGCACGCAGCGCGTTGCGCTTCAGGCTGCTCATCCCGGTGTCGGTGGTGGTCGGGTGATAGGCGTTCAACACCCACTGGAAGTTGGTGATCTGGCGGCGGATGGGGTCGTTGAGCCAGGGCATGGACACGCTGCGGCGCTGCGAGAACTCCTGCCAGTTGGGGTCGATCCAGCCCTCCAGCGTCTCGGGGAACTCGAAGCCGCGCGCCTTGGCTTGCTCGTACAGTTCGCCGGCCAGCGGCACCGGCGTGTACATGTACATGATGATCTCGGTGGCGGGGTTGACCTGTTTCACCCGGCGGATGAACTCGATGGTCTGGCGGGTGTCTTCGTCAGGGTCGGGCGGGTTGCCCAGCACGAAGCTCATCTCGGGTACGATGTCGTAGGCAGCCATCTTGCGGGCGATCTCCAGCGTCTTCTCGGTGCTGGCCTTGCCGCCCTTGTTCATACGCTGCAGGGTCTCGTCGGAGCCGGACTCGGCGCCCAGAAAGACCATCTTCAGCCCACTGTCGCGCATCAGCGCCCACGTTTTGTCGCTGTAGTGCATCATGGTGTCGATGCGCGCCTCGCCCCACCAGCCGATCTTCAGCCCGGCAGCCAGGATGCGCTCCGAGAACTCGGCCACCCGCGCCTCGGCAGTGAAAAAGTTGTTGTCGTCGAACTCCACCGCGTTGACGCCCCAGCGATCGACGAACATCTGCACGTCGTTGGCAACTCGCTCCGCCGAGTGCGCCATCCAGCGACCGTTGACCATGTTGACCACCGCGCAGAAGTTGCAGAAGAACGGACAGCCATAGCTGCTGTGGTGGGTCATGGTGCGGCTGCCCATGAAGGTGTTGCGGATGTATCGTGGCACGTCCACCCGGTGGTATGGCCAGCCAGGCAGCCGGTCGGGATGGGGGATGGGTGCGAGGGTGTTGCTAATGGGTGAACTGTGAATTGGTGATTGGTGAATGGTTAAGGGGGCGGAAATGTCTGCTTCCCGCTCTTCGGTTCCCATTCCTCGATATGCCAGCCCCGGCAGCCCCGTTGGGTCGTCGCCGTGGCGTAGCGCGTCGATCAGGCCCTTGAAGACGACTTCTCCGTGGCCGCGGACGACGTAGTCTACGTAGGGCGCGTTGAGGCACGCTTCCCAGTGCTGGGTCGGGAAGTAGCCGCCCCAGATGACGGTCAGGTGCGGATGGCGCGTCTTGATCTCACGGCAGGTGGGCACGGCGTCGTTGAGCTGCGGGCCGGGCATCACCGTGACGGCCAGGATGCCGGCGCCGGTTGCACGAATTGCGCGGTCCAGGGCGTCCACCGGGTCGCGCTCCAGGTTGCCGTCCAGGATCATGTAGTCGTGTTCACCTTCCAGCAGCGCGCCAAGCGCCAGCAGCGACATCGGTAAAATCGCCTTACGTTGGGCGTTGCTGGGGGGATTGTAGAGAATTATCATGGCATCTCAGTTCGTGGTGCGTGATGCGTAACCGGAGTTGCTTCACGTTTCACTCTTCACGCCTCGGACAATCGCATCCGTCATCTTCGCTACCCGCGCCATGGCCAGCACGTCATGCACGCGCACAATGTCCGCGCCGCGGGCGATGGCGATGGCGACCGTGGCCGCGGTGCCCTCGACGCGTTGGTCGGGTGGCAGGTCCAGGGTGTAGCCGATGAACGACTTGCGGCTGGGGCCGGCCAGGATCGGGAAGCCCAGGCCGCGCAGCTCGTCCAGCCGGTTCAGCAATTCCAGGTTCTGCGCCACCGTCTTGCCGAAACCGATGCCCGGATCGACGATGAGCCGCTCGTCGGGTATGCCGGCCCGCCGCGCCAAGTCGATGCTGACCTGCAGCTCGGCAATGATGTCGGCGATCAGGTCGCTGTAGTCGGTGCCGACATAGCGCCCGCCCAGCGCCGGGTTGATGCTGACGTGCTCGCGCTTGCTGCGGTTGTGCATCAGCACCGCCAGGGCGCCTGCCCGGGCCGTCACCTCGGCGATGCGCGGCTCCAGGCGAAAGCCCCACACGTCGTTGACGATGCTGGCGCCGGCGGCCAGCGCCGCCTCGGCCACCGCCGCCTTGGTGGTGTCAATGGAAATGGGCACGTCTACTGCGTCCACCAGACTGCGGATGACCGGCAGCACGCGCCGCAACTCCTCGTCGGCGTCCACCGGCTGCGAGCCGGGGCGGGTGCTCTCGCCCCCGACGTCCAAAATGTGTGCGCCTTCGGCCACGAACCTCCGACCCTGCGCGACCGCTGCCTCGATCCACGCGCCATCCTCGCCAGACGCCAACCCATCGCCGGAAAAGCTGTCGGGCGTCGCGTTGATGATACCCATGACGTAGGTCTGGCTGCCCCAGGCGAAGGCACGATTACGCAGGTGGATGGACATCAATGGCTTCATGACAGCAAAGTATAGCTTGCTTGTGGCGGGCGGGCAAACACCTGCGACATTCCGCTTGGCGAATCTTGTGCCATCGGCTACAATTGATTAACGTTTTGTTAACCGCAAGTTAACGGTTATCGTCCCATTCCTCTGTGAGGCTACTCCATGTCTCTGATCCGCCGCAGCGGCGCTTCTGTTTTACTGCTCATCCTCGTTCTGCTGGCAAGCTCCGCCTGCTCGCGCGCGGGTCAGTCGGGCAGCGCCGAGGCGGGCGCAGGCTCCGGACGCGCTATCCAGAACAAAGGCTCCGACACTATTGTCAACCTGGCGCTTGCCTGGGCGGAGGCGTACCGCGAGGTGCAGCCCGATGTGTCGATTGCCGTGACCGGCGGTGGCTCAGGCACCGGCATCGCCGCGCTGATCAACGGCACGGTGGACATCGCCAACGCGTCGCGCGAGATGAAGGAGAGCGAGATCGAGGAGGCGCGCGCTAACGGCTTCGACCCGGTAGAGCACCTGATCGCCATTGACGCGCTGGCTGTCATCGTCAACCCCGAGAACCCGGTGGACCGCCTGTCCATTGACCAGCTTGCCGACATCTTCACCGGACGCATCACCAACTGGAAAGAAGTGGGCGGCAACGACGAGGACATCGTGCTGGTCTCGCGCGAGACCAACTCCGGCACCCACGTCTACTTCCTGGAAGAGGTGGTGCGCAAGGGTGACAGCGACAACACCGACATTTTCGCCCCGCAGACGCTGCTGATGCCGTCGTCGGTGGGTATCACCAGCGAGATCCAGCGCAACCCGCGCGCCATCGGCTACGACGGGCTGGGCTACGTTACTGAGCACGAGAAGATGCTGGAAGTAGCAAAAGATGCCGGCTCGCCCTACGTCATGCCCAGCGTTGCATCCGGCGCCGACGGCTCATATCCCATCGCTCGCGGGCTCTACATGTACACCGCCGGCGAACCGACCGGCGCGATCGCCGACTACATCGCCTGGATCAAAGGGCCGGCCGGCCAGCAGATCGTTGCCGATCTGGGCTTCGTGCCGCTGACGGAGGAATAGGAACCCATGGACACCGCCCAGGCTCCACCTGAGAGTCTTCCCAACCGGCGTATCGGTGAGCGCATCATTGAAGGCATCATTTTGGTCGCCGGAATCTCGACCATCATCATCGTTGCCCTGATCTTTCTTTTCCTGCTCAAGGAGGGGATTAACGCGTTTCTGGATATCCCGCTGCGCGAGCTTTTCGGGGATCGCTGGTATCCCATCGATGGTATTTATGGGTTGATGCCGTTGCTGGTCGGGACAACCCTGGTGACCATCGGTGCGGTGATCATCGCCGTGCCGCTGGGGCTGGTGGCGGCCATCTACCTGGGCGAGTTGGCCCCGCAGTGGTTGCGGGAGATCCTCAAGCCGCTGATCGAGATCCTGGCCGGCATTCCCTCCATCGTGCTGGGTTTCCTGGGCTGGGTCGCTCTGGCGCCGTTGATCCAGAACGCGGGCGCTGACACCGGGCTGACCGCGTTTACCGGCTCGCTTTTGCTGGCCTACATGTCGCTGCCGACCATCATCAGTATCTCCGAGGACGCCCTCTACGCCGTGCCCAAGGAATATCGCGACGGCTCTCTGGCCCTCGGCGCAACCCAGTGGCAGACTACCTGGCGGGTGGTTTTGCCGGCTGCCCGCTCCGGACTGGTCATCGCTGTGATGTTGGGTATCGGCCGGGTGATCGGCGAGACCATGGGCGTGCTGCTGGTTACTGGCAACGCGGCTAACATGCCGCCGCTGGGGCCGGGCATGCTGTTCAACCCGGTACGCACCATGACCGCCACTATCGCGGCGGAGATGGGCGAGGTGGCGCAAGGCAGCCTGCACTACAGCGTGCTGTTCGGAATCGGCCTGATCCTGTTCCTGATTACCTTCGTCGTCAACTGGCTGGCGGCGCGACTGGTGGGTGTCTCCGGCGCCCGCACCAAGGTGGGAGGCCAGGTATGAGCCGCCAACAGACGCAGCGCCTGGCATCTGTGCTGATCACCCTGACAGCGGTGCTGGTGTTCGTGCCGGTGATCGTGGTCATCGTCTACCTGATCTGGCAAGGGATCGGCGCGATCTCGTGGGAGTTCCTGACCCAGCCGCCCCGGAACGGCATGACCGAAGGTGGCATCATGCCTGCCATTCTGGGAACTCTCGTCCTGACTATGGGCACGGCCCTGGTGTCGATGCCGTTTTCAATCGCTACCGCTATCTATCTGGCCGAGTACGCCGGCGACAACCGTTTGACGAGGACGATTCGTATGGCTATCGTGAACCTGGCCGGCATCCCGTCCATCGTCTACGGGCTGTTCGGGCTGGGCGCCTTTGTGCTGGCAGCCGGGTTTGGCACGTCGATCCTGGCCGGCTCGCTGACGCTGGGCATCATGACCATGCCGGTGGTGATCAGCACCGCCGAGGAAGCCATCAACTCGGTGCCGCAGCAGTTCCGCACCGTCAGCCTGAGCCTGGGCGCCAGCAAATGGCAGACGATCTGGCACCAGGTGCTGCCGCACGCCCTGCCCGGCATTATCACTGGCATGATCCTGGGACTGAGCCGGGCGGCCGGCGAGACCGCACCGATCTTGTTCACAGTCGCGGCGTTCTACATACCGACCCTGCCGACCTCGATCTTCGACCAGACCATGGCGCTGCCCTATCACCTGTACGTGATCGCGACCCAGGTGCCGGGTATGCCGCTACGGGTTCAGTATGGCACGGCGCTGGTATTGCTGCTGATCACGCTGACGATGACGTTGATCGCCACCGCTGTGCGGACGGCCGTCCGCCGCCGCCGCGATTGGTAGGCGCTCCGGCTCCGGCTGTAGGATAGCCCCTCGCGGGCGTTCCGGCGACCCCCGGAACGGGCACAAGGCCCTATCCTACAGCTATGACGACCCACCCGGCTGTAGGGTAGCCCCTTGTGGACGTTTCTGGTGACTCCCGAACGGGCACAAGGCCCTATCCTACAGCGGAAGGACGGACGCACCCGATGGCGCATCGATAACTATGCAACCCAAAATTTCGCTGCAAAACGTCTTTTACACCTACGCCGACGAGACCGAAGCGCTGCGCAACGTTTCGCTGGACGTGTTGCCTAACCAGGTGTTCGTATTGTTCGGGCCATCGCGCAGCGGCAAGTCTACCATGCTGCGGCTGCTGAACCGCCTGTCCGACCTGACGGATGGCGCGCGTTTTCAAGGGACGGTTCTGGTCGATGGTCGCAATGTTTTCGACAAGTCGGTGGACGTTTTCGACCTGCGCCGGCGGGTGAGCATGGTCTTTGCCGTACCGACGCCGCTGCCCGGCTCAATCCGCGATAACCTGACCTACGGGTTGCGGATGGCTGGCCAGCGCAACGGATCGCTGCTGGAAGCCAGGGTGCAGAAATCATTGGAGCAGGCGGCTTTGTGGGACGAGGTGAAAGACCGGCTCGACAGCTCAGCCATGGCGCTATCGGGCGGCCAGAAGCAGCGGCTTTGCCTGGCACGCAGCCTGGCTATGGAACCGGAGGTGATCTTGCTGGACAATCCCACTTCCGGCCTCGATCCCATCTCGACCAGCGTTGTCGAGGAGACGTTGCGCGACCTGGTCAGCCAGTACACCATTGTCATGGTCCCGCACAGCGTCCAGCAGGCCGCCCGCATCGCCGACCGGGCCGGATTTCTCCTGGACGGCGAACTGGTCGAGGTGAACACCACAGAGAATCTTTTCCTGCACCCCCAGGACCAGCGTACCGAGGATTACATTACCGGACGCTTTGGCTAGCGTCTGCCAGTTATCAGTGAACAGTGAGCAGTTACCGGGTCAACCACTGGCTACTGATCACTGGTTACTGATCACCGTCAAGCCCCATGCAAAACAAGATCGAAGTCAGCGATTTTAACTTTTTCTACGGCGAATTTCAGGCGCTGATCGACCTGAATCTGTCGATCCGCGAGAAGCAGATCACAGCCTTGATCGGGCCTTCGGGCTGCGGGAAATCTACCTTTCTGCGCTGCCTGAATCGTATGAACGACACCATCGATGGCACGCGCGCTGAAGGCCGGGTGTTGCTGGACGGCAAGAACGTCTACGATCCCGACGTAGACGTGGTCGAGCTGCGCCAGCGTATCGGCATGGTGTTTCAGCGGCCCAATCCCTTCCCGCAGAGCATTTACGAGAACGTGGCCTACGGACCGCGGATACTGAGTCTGGCAAAAGGCGCCAAGCTCGACCAGCTTGTGCAGAAAAGCCTGGAGGACGCAGTTCTCTGGAACGAGGTGCGCCATCGCTTGAAAGACTCGGCCATGAGTCTGAACCCGGGTCAACAGCAGCGGCTGTGCATCGCCCGCGCGATCGCGGTCGCTCCTGAGGTGATCCTGATGGACGAGCCGTGTTCGGCGTTGGATCCGGTCGCGACGCTTAAGGTGGAGGAGCTGATGCGCGAGCTGGCACAGGACTACACCATCGTTATCGTAACCCACAACATGCAACAGGCGGCCCGGGCCTCGGACTGGACGGGTTTCTTCTGGCTAGGACGCCTGGTGGAATTTGCTGAGACTGCGAACATCTTCGGCTCTCCCAAGGAGGAGTTGACCGAGGCATACATTACAGGCCGGCGCGGCTAACGCGAGAGGAGTTGACTGATGAATATTCGCCAGAGATTCGAGCAACAGTTGGGCGAGCTAAAAGAGGACGTGTTGAAGATGGGGAGCATCGTAGAGAACGAACTCTACATTGCTATGGATGCTTTGGAGCGCCTGGACACTGCCCGCGCCCACGAGGTCCATCAGCTTGACAGCGAGGTAAACAACACCCGTTACGAGATCGAGGAAAAGTGCTTCGCTTTGATTGTCACCCAGCAGCCGGCGGCCCGCGATCTGCGCGCCATCGTGACAGTGATGAACATGATCGTCGACTTGGAGCGCATGGGCGACCAGGCTAAAGGGATCGCCAAGGTCGTTCCGCACATGGTACAGTCACCTGACAATCTCCGCCCGCGAGAGCTGTGGCAGATGAGCATCATGGTGGGCAGGATGCTGAACCAGACCATGACTGCCTATGCCCACGACAACGTCGATCTGGCGCTGGAGGTGGCGAAGCAGGACGACGAGGTGGACGCACTCTACGCCCGGGTCTTTGCCCAGATCATGCAACACATGGCCCAGGTCGGCAGCAGCGAGAAGGTCGAGGCAACCTACGAGGCCTTGCGCGCAGCACGCGAGCTGGAGCGCTACGGCGACCTGGCCACCAACATTGCCGAGCGGGTCATCTACATGGTTACCGGCCGCTTTCAGGAGATCAACATCGACAAGAACGACGCCGCGCAGTAAAACGTATGACAGTATGCTTTATGCTCTGGCCGGTCTTTGCTTGCACCCCGGAGGGGCCGACCGTGCCAGCCGAGAGACAGTGATGCAAACGGCACTGGATTTATCCAAGTCTTGACACAGTAAGGAGCGTGTGCTATAGTCGCCTGGTAGCGTTAACAACCCAATAGTTGGCCGTGTAGTGGTACCCCAGACCCGGATGTCGGGGTACAAACTCACAGAGTTTGGGCGAAGCCGGTGAGAGTCCGGCGCTGTCGCGCAACTGTAATTGGTAGACGTAGCAACTGCCAAGAGCCAGGACGACCGCCACTGCATAGGTCCGCTGAACCTCTTCGACGTAAAGGAGTGCGGATGATGCCTGAAACGACACCACGGAGCCGAACCACCGTTCAAGCTCCCGCTTCGACCCAAGACACCTCACGCCCGACGACCTTCGTCGGGCGATTTGTTTTACCTGCCCACAATACCGGATCGACCCCGCCGGTTTCAACCGGCGTCTGGCACAGCCGAAAGCCTGCTTCAGCAGGCTCCGGCGGTTGCCCGTGCGAGTACAACACACATACCAACTTCGGATCACAACGCCGGCACGCGCTGCGCACGATGTTATTTGCATTCGGTGTGGCGTTGAGCTTGGTGCTCGCGCTGCAGGCCGCGTTTTCTGTCGCAGACGCGCGTACGCTCACCCCGCAGGAGAGGGGGGTGGTCCAGGAAGACAGCAACTATGCCGACGTCCTGGTTGACTTTGGCGATGGGCGTGTCGAGGTGCGGCGAGTGACATTCGTGTCGCCGACGATCAGCAGCCTGCAAGCATTGCAACTAAGTGGCATCGACGCGGGCATCGCCGCCTTCGATTTCGGCGCGGCTGTCTGCGCCATCGACGCTGTCGGCTGCACGCTGGACAACTGCTTCTGCGATCCCGACCAGTACTGGGGTCTGTTTCGCTGGCAGGACGGCCAGTGGGTCTCGTCGCAGGTCGGCGCGGCTGACTCGGTCGTCAGGCCCGGCGACGTGGACGGGTGGTACTGGGGACCATTCGAGTCGACGCCGCCTGTAATCACGCGCGAGGAGTTGGCGGCCCGGGCGGGACTGCAATGGCTGCGTGGCCAGCAGGCGGCTGATGGCAGCTTCGGCGGTAATGTGGGCGCAACCCTGGACACGGTGTTGGCCGGCGCGGCTGCGGGCGAGAACATGGCCCGCTGGCAGGGCGCGGATGGCAAGTCGCCCTGGGATTATCTGCGCAAGGAAGCGGGCGCCTTTGCTATCCGTGACGAAAGTCGAGCCTCGGCAGGCAAGCTGGCGCTGATGGTAGCGGCGGCCGGCCTCGACCCGCGCTCCTTTGCCGGCCAGAACCTGGTGGTCAGCATGAGCCAGGTCTATTCGCCGACCACCGGCGCGTTCGGCGAGTCCAACTGGGACCAGGCGTTCAACATGCTGGGCTGGCGGGCAGCCGGTGAGACCGTGCCTGTCACCGCCACAGCGCTTCTTGTCCAGCGAATGAACGAGGACGGCGGCTGGGGTTGGACGGCGACCAGCGAGAGCGATGTAGACACCAGTGCGCTGGCCGTCCAGGCGCTGTTGGCAGCCGGCGAACAGGTGACATCGACGGCGGTCGTCAGTGGTCTGGCCTACATCCAGGCGGCTCAGAACGACGACGGCGGCTTTCCGTACCTCCCAACCTCCACCACCGACACCAGCAGCAACAGCAACTCTACCGCCTTTGCTGTCCAGGCGATTCTCGCAGTTGGCCAAGACCCATTGGCCTGGACAACTGGCATCAGCGCGACGACTCCCATCAGTTTCTTGTTGGGCCAGCAGACGGCCGACGGCGGGTTCGCTTTTACGACGCCACCGGCCAACGATTTCGCCGTGCGCCAGGTGGTACCGGCCCTGTTGGGCAAAACATTGATCATCCACAGCAAGCCCGTGGCGCGACGCGAGGCGCTGGACTGGATCACCGCGCAGCAGCAGCCTGACGGCAGTTTCGCCGGTTTCAATCCGGGCGCGACGACCGATGCCGTGCTGGCACTCATCGCCGCGGGCCGCAACCCGGCCAGCTTCCGCAGCAGCGATGACCTCAGCGCGCTGGATTACCTGGCCGGCGAGGCTGACGGCTACGCCGGCCAAGGGGCAAGTGCAGCCGGCAAGCTGGCCTTGACTGTTGCCGCTGCCGAACAAGATCCGCGCGACTTCGGCGGCGTTGATCTGGTCGGGGCCATCAGCGCCACGTACGTGATCACCGGCGGAGGTTTCGGGGCCAGCAACTCGGTCTGGGACCAGTCGTGGGCGTTGCTGGGCCTGCGAGCCGCGGGCGAGACGATTCCGGTCAGCGCAACGCAGGCACTGGAGGCGATGCAGGCCGAGAGCGGCGGCTGGGGCTTCGATGCCAGCGCGGATCCTGACGTGGACAGCACTGCCCTGGCGTTGCAGGCGCTGGCCGCAGCCGGTCGCACCGTTGACGCGGAATCGGTGCAGGCCGGCTTGTCCTGGTTGCGCGGCGTGCAGGCCGGTGACGGCGGTTTTCCCGGCTACGACGGCGCAACCAGCGCCAGTTCGACTGGCCTGGCATTGCAGGCGCTGGCGGCCTTCGACCAATCGCCCGACAGCCCGCAATGGACCGGCGCGATCTCGGCCACCACGGTCAGCAAGCTGGTCAATCCAACCGCACTCGATGCGCTGCTGGCCCTGCAAAGCCCCGACGGTGGATTTGCAGGGTTCTCCGGCGCCAACGATCCGTTTTCAACCTATCAGGCGCTGCCGGGCATCCTGGCGAAATCATACATCGCACTGGCCAAGCAATATGCACGCACAGCGCCGCAGACCACGTGCACAGAGCGCTATCCCTGGGCGCAGCTTACGCGGTTCGCATCGATTTGCACACCGTAGAATAGAGCCGGCAAATGCGTGTGTAGGATAGGGCCTTGTGCCCGTTCTGGGGTTCACCGGAACGCCCACAAGGGGCTATCCTACAACCGGACAACGCGATACATACGACACCATGATTCTTGGAACACGAATGACACAACCAGCACCAGAGCCGCGCAACCTGCCTGCGGGCGGTGTTTGGCGCGCGATGGCGGTGTTCGTGTTTTCTTTGCTGGCTGTGCTTTCCCTGGCAGGCACCGTCTTTGCCCAGACTGACCCACCCAACCAGGCGGGGTTGGTGGTCCGATTCGGCGACGGAAGGGTGGCGACGGCCTGCGTCGATCTCGGTCCTGACGGCGAGATGACCGGCGAGGAGTTGCTGGCCGCGACCGGCCTTCAGCCGGTGATCGAGTACACCGCGTTGGGCGGTACTGTCTGCGAGATCGGCGCGCAGGGCTGCGGCTACCCGGAGGAGGCGTGCTGGTGCCAGTGCAAAGGCGGTCCAACCTGCGTCTACTGGCAATACTACCACCTCACCGACGGCGAATGGGTCTATGCCACCATCGGCGCCAGCCTGCGCACGCTGCACGCCGGCGACATCGACGGCTGGTCGTGGGGAGAAGGCGAGGGCGCGGACGGCGTCGAGCCGCCGTTGATGACGCTGGATGAGATCTGCGCGGCAGACGACGGGCCGCTCTTCACACCGATTCCCGAAGACATGCTGGCCGCGGGCACGGCAGCAGCGCTGACGACGCCCGTAAACGCGGCGGAAGCGCCAAAGCAACCCGCAGCGCCTCCCGCGGTTCCGGCGATCGACGCGGACGAGAGTGTGCCTATGGATGACACCGCACCGCCCGGCATCGTCCTCTTTGCCGGCGTGCTGATCGTGCTGGGCGCCGGCGCGGCAGGGGTACGGGTTGCCAGCAGCGACGCTGCTCCTCGCAGGCCGCGGACAAGTCACAACCAGACGGCCGGCCACCGCACTGCGGCGGCCATCAGCCTGCTGATCTATGGGCTGAGCACAGTCATCGGCGTGGCGGCGCTGCTCTACCCGTTCCTGGCTGCCGCGCTGCGTCCTGCGACTGGTCAGCCGTCTTCCCTGAACGGCCCCGGCCTGATGCTGGTGCTGTTGGGCGTATGCTTTGCCGGGCTGTTGCTGGAGGTGCAGGGACAAGCGGTCAGCACCAAGCTGATCGCACTGCTGGGCGTGCTGGTGGCCATCAACTCGGTGCTGCGCTTCGTCGAGGTGGGCATCCCCGGACCCGGCGGGTTCAGTCCGGTGTTCGTGTTGATCATCCTGACCGGCTACGTCTTCGGCGGTCAGTTCGGTTTCCTGATGGGTGCGCTGACCATGCTGGTGTCGGCGGTGTTCACCGGCGGCATTGGGCCGTGGCTGCCGGCGCAGATGTTTGCGGCCGGCTGGGTGGGGCTGTCGGCGCCGCTGGCGCGTCCGCTGGTCCGGCTGGCCGGTGGACAACAGGGATCGCGCCGAGAGGTGGCGATTCTGGCCGTCTTTGCCGGCGTCTGGGGATTGCTCTTCGGCGCGATCATGAACCTGTGGTTCTGGCCGTTCATAGCCGGTCCGGCGGACCAGTACTGGCAGGCTGGCATCAGCGTGGGCGAAACGCTGCGCCGTTACCTGGCTTATTATCTGGTGACGTCGCTGTTCTGGGACACGCTGCGGGTGGCCGGCAACGTTGCGCTGATGTTGGTATTCGGCGCAGCAACGCTGCGAGCGCTGCGCCGTTTTGGCCAGCGTTTCAGCTTTGAGTACCAGCCGGAGTTTGCCGCATCGCCAGTTCCTGACACGGGGCAGCCCCGCCAGCGTGGTTTTTCTGACCCTGGGTCTCTTCGCCCCGGCTCCAGCCAGAGCTAGACCATGGCATCACGGGTTGTCCGGCGCGATCCGGTGATCCATCCGCTGGCATGGGTTACCTGGCTGCTGGCCGTGGTGGCGGCGCTGTTGAGCTCGCGCAACCCCGTCTACCTGACAGTCATTCTGGTCTGCATCGCGGCGACGCTGCGTGCCGGGCGGTCGCAGGCGTTTGCTCCTGCGTTGCCCTTATCGCCATGGCGTTTCGCGCTGATCGTGGTGACGCTCTCAGCCGCGTTCAACGGGCTGATGGCGCACTTTGGGCAGACAGTGCTGTTCGAACTGCCCGCCTGGCTGCCACTGTTGGGTGGCGCGGTGACGCTGGAAGGTCTGGTCTACGGGGCGATCAATGGCCTGGTTTTGACGGGGATCTTCGCCGCGTTCCTGGCGCTATATCAGGCGGTGCCAACCTACGCGCTGGTGCGGCTGATCCCGCGGTCCTTCTACCCCGTCGGCGTGGTGTTGTCGGTTGCGATAGCTTACGTGCCGACCACGATGGCCCAGTTTGGGCAGATCCGAGAGGCGCAGCGGTTGCGAGGCCATCAGGTGCGCGGCGCGCGCGATTGGCTGCCGCTGGTTATGCCGCTGCTGGTCAGTGGGCTGGAACGGGCTATGCAACTGGCGGAGGCGATGACGGCGCGCGGCTTCGGCAATCTATCCGAGGCACAGACGGCGCACAATATCTCCCGTGGTCTGATTGTTTTTGGACTGGCAACGCTGGCAGGCGGTGTGGCAGGAAGTTTGATCGGAGCCGGCGCACTGAGCACGGCGCTGATCGTCGTTGGCGGGCTGGCGGTCATCGCTGCACTGTGGCTACAGGGCCGCGGCGTCAAACGCACCCACTACCGCCCGCAGCTATGGACGCCTCGCGATTGGGCGGTGGTGGCCGGTGCGCTGCTGGTGATTGCGCTCTATCTGCTGCCGTTGCCGGGTGTGGATCAGTCCAGCCTGGCGTATTCCCCGTATCCCCGTTTGAGTTTTCCACAGGTGAATTTGCTGATCGCGATTGGCTCGGTGGGGTTGGCCGTGCCGGCAATGTTGCTCGCTTTGGCAGGTAAAAAGACAAACAGATCGCCGCGTGCCTGATGGCGCAGGGCGATCCGTCAAAAGTGGAAGCTCCGACCGTTACTTCTGTGAAGACAGGAGCGATGGATGAGTAGTTGGTGTGAGTCGCAATTGCCAAGCCAGGATCATGCGTCACGCTTCGCGATGCGCGGCCAGGAGACCAATGCTTTTGAGGTGGATTCCCGCCCTCGCGGGAATGACACATTTGACCGGGTGCAAGTATCAGTGAACGGCGCTGACCTGGAGATCAAGTCCTGACATGTCCGGCATCGGCCGGCTGTGCTTGCTGACCTTGATCATTTTGCCACCCTGGCGTTCCATCTCCTCGACGAAGCCATCGACATGCTGATCCGCTTCGATCACAACCATCACAGCGCCCTGTCCAAACGCCTCGCGGAAGCGCTGGATCTCCTCTTCAGCGTCGGAGCGGCCCTTGACGAAACCCAACCCTACGCCAGAAAAGAAGCCAATCAGGAGAAAGAGAAGAAGGACCTGGACCGCAAAGGAGACCGGCGCGCCGGTGCTGGTGATCGAGCCGACGGCTGCAAATGCGCCGAAGACCCCAAAAATCAGCGTTCCCAGAATCATGAAGCCGCGAATCCCTTTCCAGGTCCGGGGCCGGGGCGACGGCTCCACCAGGTCGTGGGCAGGCGATCCGCTGTCAAGTACCTTGAGATGCTGATCATCGATGCTGGAGCGGCGGGCAAATTCTGCCACTGCCTCGGCTTGCTCTCGTTTGTCGAACAGACCAAATATCGTCTTCATTCTCTTCACTCCGCTTTTCTCTTGCGCTGAAGCGCTGCTTGAATGACTGGTTAGCCTTCATTATACCAGCACCCGGCGCCGGGTTGAAATTTCACACTCTTTTTTTATAGCCGGGCGATCAACTCGCTGCGGTGGAAGGTCTGGCGTCCGTAGAACAGCAGCACCGCGTCGATGATCCAGAGCACCAGGCCAAGTCCCAGCGCCAGCCAGATGTTGAAGTAGAGAACGCCGGCGATCTGGCCGATCAGGAGAAGGACGATCGGCAGCACCACCAACGAGCCGGTCTGGTAGGCATCCTGGAACGTCTTGGCGCGCACCGACACCAGCATCATGCTGGTCAGCCCCAGACCGGCGGCGGCCGGCGCGACCCAAAGCGCGATCACGTTCCAGAGCGGATTGGGGAACAACGCTCGTTCCATGAGCTGCGCGGAGGCAAGATCAGCCACCACACTGTAGAGAACGTAGCCGGCCCACGAGACAATGATGGCAGGCACCAGCGCCGAGAGCATCTTGCCCACCAAAAGCTCCCCATCGGTGGTCGGCGTGTACAGCAGCGCTTCCAGCGTCTTGCGCTCACGCTCACCGACGAAGCTGTCGGCGGCGATGACGTTGGAGACCATCAGCGGAACGATCAGGAACAGCGGCGCCATCATGTATACCAGGAAGAAGACTGCTCCGGCCTGATCCGGTGTCAGACCGACCAGTTGATCGCGCAGGCCGGGTGTAACCATCGCCATCAGTTGAGCCAGGTCATTGTTGTTGGCAGAAGAAGTCGCCGAAGGAATGAAGAGCACCAGCCCAGGGATCACAATAAACAGGATCAGCGGCAACAGCACGATGGGAATTACCACACCCTTGTTTTGCAGTACTACCTTGAGATCTTTGCGCATCAGCGCCTGAATGGCCCGCCAGTTCATTGGATCACCTCGGCAGAGTTGCGCTGAACAGGTTGTTCGCCGTGCAGCGCAAAGTAGACATCCTCGAGAGTTGGCTCCTGGGGTGTGACGCCGTAGATGCGGATACCAGCGCCCACCAGCAGGTTAACAAAGTCAGGAATCGCAGAGTGGGTCGCGCCGCGTACGGAGATCGTGCCGGTCTGCTGAGCCACGCTGGTCGTGATTCCCTTGCCCTCCAACTCCTGCAATGCAGCCGGCACAGCCTCAGCATCGACCTCGAAATCGACCGTCAGGTTGGTCACCAGTTGCCGCGCCAGATCCCGCGGCGCTCCCAGCGCGACCAGCTTGCCGTGTTCCATGACTCCAACGCGGTCGCACAGCCGCTGCGCTTCCACCAGGTTGTGGGTACACAGGAAGACGGTGTGGCCTTGCTGGCGGGTCGATTGCACGATCATGTCGTGGACCTGGCGCGCTGCCACCGGATCGAGGCCGGCGGTGGGCTCGTCCAGGAACAACATCTCCGGCTTGTGCAGCAATGTACGGGCCAGCGCGAGCCGCTGCTTCATACCCTTGCTGTAACCGCCCACCTTGTCGTCAGCCCGCTCGTATAGATCGAAGCCGGTCAACAGTTCGTCAACGCGGGCCTTGACCGCGTCCTTGGGGACGCGGTAGAGATCAGCGTAGATGGCAAGGTTGTCGCGGCCGGTCAGCCGTTCGTCCAGTGACGGCGTCTCTGTGAGCACCCCGGTGCGAGTGCGTAGATGCGGTCCGTCCGCCATCGGATCCAGACCCAGCACGCGGGAAGAGCCGTTGGTTGGGGTCAGAATGCCGTTCAGCATACGGATAGTGGTTGTTTTGCCGGCGCCGTTGTGGCCCAGAAAGCCAAAGACCTCGCCGGCCTGCACGGTCAACTCAAGCTGGTCCACGGCCACGGTTTCACCAAATCGCCGGCCGAGACCAGAGGCGACAATTACAGGATCGGTCATTGTTTGCATTACCTCCTAAAGAGGAAACGACTGGCAGTTATTGCTGCCTCTATTGCCCAGGGTCTGCCGGAGGTGCACCGCCTCGGCCAGCCGCGCCTTGTCCAGCGCGCTCAGCCGTTCCACGTCGGGCGCGGCGATGGGCAGGTTGCGATTGCTGAGAGCTGAAACAAGACCGGCCAGCCCGCACAGCGCCACCAGCAGGATCACCGCACCGAGGCAGCCTCGCCTTCGAGTCACAGGAATATCTCCAGGAATCAGACGGTCGATCAGAGAGAACGCAAGAGGGACTGGCGGTCCAGCCTGCCGCAGCCAAGCCGCGAATCAGGCACAGGGAGGCCGCCAGTCCCGGTTAATCAACGATGGGCGGTTATTGAGGCAGTTGAACGTGCGCCGCCAGCCAGTCGCTGACGGCAGTGAGGAACTCCGGCATCAGATGCGGCTCGAGTTGGGCATACTCCTCAACGCTGCCGGTGGTGGCGTCCTGGAACAGGTGATTGGCAGTCGGGATTACAGTGATCGTGACATCCTGATTGCCGGCCTTGTCCAGCGCAGCTCGCAGCGCGGCGGCATTGGTGTCAGCGTCCACTTGCGCGTCGTTGCCGCCAAACAATCCCAGTACCGGCACGGTGACCTTGGCCCAATCCTCGCCCGGATCGTGGGCAAGGAAGAACTGGTACCAGGGACTTTGCAACTGCGACAACTGCACAGCGACCTGCTGCTTTGCATACGTATCGATGTCACCGATCGCCGCTTTCTGGTCATCGGACAAAGCATTGAGCTGCGCGCTTATCAGTTCGTTCATCATCGATTCGAGACCAGTCCAGTCCTGCGCCACCACCATGTCCAGCACGGCGCGCTGCTGGTCCGCTGCCGCCGCGGCAGCTTCCGCGCTAAGGCCGGATGCCAGCGTCAATCGCTCAACCTGTTTGATAACGGTATCGTAGCCGCTGACAGCGGTTCCTGCCATGGAGATCAGAAAAGCCACGTCGGGGTTGCGCGCCCCGATGATCGCCTCGATGATGCCGCCCTCGCTGTGGCCCATCATACCGATCTGCTTGCCATCGATCTCGGAACGCCCTTGCAGATACGTGAACGCAGCCTCGGCGTCATCGGCGAAGTCAACACTGGTAGACGTAATCGGATCGCCGCCCGACCCACCGATGCCGCGGTCATCGTAGCGCAGAACTGCGATTCCCTGACGCGTCAGTGTATCTGCGATCTCGCGGAACGGTTTGTAGCCCGGCACGATGGAAAGTTCTTCGTCGCGGTTCTGCTGGCCGCTGCCGCTGATCAGAATCAACGCCGGGAATGGACCATCGCCTTCGGGCATAGTCAGCGTTCCGGCCAGGGTGATGTCGCCGTTGTTGAAGGTAACGTCTTCCGCCCGGTAGGACAGCACTTCTGCTACCTCGACTGTAGGTGTAGGTTCCTCAGCCTGATGAAGGGTAAAGGTGCCTGTGACGCCTGATTGGCTGAACTCGCCGCTGATGGTTCCATCGGGATTTACCTGGCCATCGTAGGTCGCCAGGCGTGCGCCTTCGAGCAACTCGAAATGTACCTTCGAGTCGGCGTAGCTGATATCGTGCAGGGGGATATCGGTCGCGCCTTGTTGTGGGATATCCATCGTGCCGGTGATCGCTCCGCCGTCATCGGAAAGTTTCACGATGATCGTCAAATCAGCGCCAAGAACGGTCATCGAGCCTTCCCAGTAGCCCGCAATGCTGGGTGCGGAGGGCGCCGGTTCGGTTGCTGTTTCAGTGGGTGCCACGGGGGTAACCTCCGGAGTTGCTGGAGTTGTGGGAGCTGCAGGTTGACTGCAAGCCACCATGGACAAACCGGTGACAATAAGAATAGCCAGCAAAGCTGGCCAGTACCGCTTCATTGTTTACTCCTTGTCAAGGCCGCATTCGGCCACAGAGACCGGGAATCGCCCGATCAGAACACTGTTAGTATACCGCAGACTGTCACTTTTGAGGAGTTTTCGAGTCTGTTCAGTGATATCCTTCACAGCGCATCTATTCGGTGCGTATGCGGCGAATTGGCACCTTGGGGAGCAGATCGTAGAGGTCCGGGCGCCGGTCATACAACGGGCGCACGCTGCCCATCTCGCGCTGCATCGCCAGGCTGGTCAGGTCCAGCTCGGCGATCACCACGGCTTCCACGTTGGGGTCCGCTTCGCCGGCCGTTGCATGAAGCGGAAAGGCAAAGTCGCTGGGCGTCAGCACCGCGGCCTGCCCGTAGTTCAGCAAGTAGTGGCGGCTGGGCAGGTTGCCCACGTTGCCGGCGATGACCACGTAGATGTAGTTCTCAACCGCGCGCGCCTGAGCAGTGTAGCGCACGCGGTAGTAGGCTTTCTTCTCGTCGGTGCTGAAGGGGACGAATATCAAATCCGCCCCCGCCAGAGTCAGCAGGCGCGCCATCTCGGGGAACTCGATGTCGTAGCAGATCTGGATCGCCAGGCGCCCCAGCGGCGTGTCGAAAACCCTGGCCTCGTTGCCGGGCCGCACGCCCCATAGCTCGCGCTCCCACGGTGTGATGTGCAACTTATCTTGCGTGTAGACGCGGCCCGATGGCGTGAACAAATGCGCCGTGTTGTACAGGACGCCGTCGCGCAGAATCGGCGTTGAACCGCCAATGATGTAGAGTCCGTACTGTTGGGCGAGGCGGCGAAACATGTCGAGCAGCTTGTCAGCCATGGCGGCCAGTTCCAGCGCGGAGCGGCGGCCGTCCCAGTCCAGCGGCATGGTGCTGAGAAGCTGTGCAGTGAACAGCTCCGGCAGCAGCAGAAAATGGCAGTGGTAGGCGTCCGCGGTCGTGGCGAAAAACTCCACCGAGCGCTCAAACTCTTTCCAGGACTTTATGGGACGCATCAGGTATTGCGCTGCGCATACCCGCACCCGACGTACCGGTCGTTTGACAGGAGAAGCCGCAATACGCCGCTTCTCCGGCTTGAACACCTTGTTGCCCATTTCCAGAAAGGTGGCATAGTTGAGACTGGAGTCGTCCCACATCAAGTCCAGCAGAACGCCGCGCACGGTATAGCCGGCTGCCAGGTGCGCATTGAGCGCCGAGTCTGTCATCTCGCCCCGCAGAACGGCGTCCACATATTCCTGGGCGGTCATGCGGCCGGCCACAGCGTTGTAGCCGGGCAGCCGCCCATAGGCCACCATGCGCCGCAGGTTGTAGCGGCGCATCAGCCGGCGGCGCTCCTTGTAGAGTCGCTTGGACACGCCGAGGCCGCGGTAGGCCGGATGCACTGCCATGTCAGCGCCGTACAGGGTGTCGCCGCTGGGATCGTGGGTGCTGAAAGCGCCGTCGCCGGTGATCTCGTTGTAGGTGTAGATGTGGCTGTCGTCGTCGAGCTGCACGATGATCGACGTTGAATAGCCGATCACGGTGCCATCCAGCTCGGCCAACACCTGCCCCTCGGGGAAGGCGGCGAACTGCAATTCGTAGGCGCGCTGGTCGTAGTGCGCGCCTTGAGGGTAGTCGTTGTAAGCAGCCTTCTGGCAGGCAACCACCGCGGGGATGTCCTCGGCCCGCCAGGGACGTACCGTGAACTTTGTTTGCTTGGTTTGTGGCATCGTTTTACCGCTCCGGTCGATTGTGGTCAGCCGCGGGCCGCGGAACATCCGCAGAAGGTAGCGTTTCACCAACCTTTGTTTGAGGAGTAGGCATCCTTTGCGAAGCACTCCGGAGTGGGCAGACACCCGCGCTTGCGCCACAGGTGCAAGTGTGCCGGGTTCGCATGTGAGCATGCGAACTCCACAAATCAAGATTGACGTGGTACTAGCGTGCACCGGCGCGTCGTAGCGCCTCTGCAGTGGCAGCGGGGTTGTCGGTGAGAATCGCGTCGCAGCCCAAACGAACGAAAAAGGGAACGCGGCGGTCAGGCAGAGGATCGAGGGGCGCAACGAACTGGCCGCGCCGATGGGCCAGAGCAACGTACAGCGGGTTGAGCAACAGCAATGGCCAGAACGGTCCCAGGAGTTGTGGGCCGCGGCGCGGCCACGGACTGGAAAGCGTGATCCAGCCGATAGGAATGTCAGGAGCAACAGCAGCGACAGCCTGCACCCGCGCCAGGGAGAACGAAAGCACAACCGTTCGGCCACGAACACCCAGTGCTGTCAACTGCTTCACGAGTCGGTAGACCACATCCGGCCAGAGGAAGCGGTCGGTCTTCAGTTCGATAGCCAGAGCAACGTCGGCCGGCAACAGCGCGGCCAGTTCGGCCAGGGCTGGTATTCGCTCAGCCGCGAACTCCGGCCGGCCGTAGGACGCGCTAAGGGCCTTGAGCTGTGCCAGCGTCATGCCCGCCACCGGCCCGCTGCCATCGGTGGTCCGGTCCACCGTGGCGTCGTGGATGCAGACAAACTCTCCGTCGGCGGTGACGTGCAGATCAGTCTCGATGATGTCCGCGCCGTCGCCCAACGCGCGGCGAAAGGCCGCCAGCGTGTTCTCAGGACACGCGACCCGGTTGCCGCGGTGGGCCATCAGGTATGGCTTGGGTTTGTTGGGTAGATACACCCTACATTCCGCCTGCCGCGGCCAGGTCATCCAGCGCCTTGCGCAGCGTGCGGGCGCTGGCTACCAGCTCCGCTTCCTCCTGGTTGTCCAGGGGCGCCGGCAACATTGCAATCAGCCCATCTCCGCCTATCAAGCTGGGCATGGCAAAAGTGATGTCATGCACGTCCCCCAGCTCGGGCACCGGCACGCTGACGGTCAGGAGCGCGCGCTGGTCGCGCAGCACCGCCTGGGTGACGCGCGCCAGGGCAGCGCCGATGCCGTAGTAGGTCGATCCCTTGCCTTCAATGATGCGATAGGCCGCGTGGCGTACACCGTCGTCCACCGCCTGGCGCGCTTCGCTGCTCAGGTCGATGCCGCGGGCGCGCACGTAGTCGTCCAACGGCACCGTGCCCACCGTCGCCAGCGACCAGGCCAGCACCTCGGAGTCGCCGTGCTCGCCCAGCACGTAGGCGTGGACGTGCTCCGGGTCCACATCCAGGTAGCGCCCCAGAATCGCGCGGAAGCGGGCCGTGTCCAGGGTTGTGCCCGAGCCGATGACCCGCTGCCGCGGGACTCCCAACGGGACGGCATAGTGCGCGGTCAGGTGGGTCATGATGTCCACGGGATTGGTGGCGACCAGCAACACAGCGTCAGGTGCACTGGCGACAATCTGCGGCACCATCGACTTGAAGATGGCGGCGTTGCGACCCAGCAGTTCCAGCCGCGTCTCGCCCGGTTTTTGGGCGACGCCCGCAGTGATGATGACAACCGAGCAGTCGTCCAGGTCGCTGTACTCACCGGCGCGGACGGCGACAGCATGAGGGGAGAAGGGCACCGCGTGCAGGATGTCTTCGGCCTCGGCCTGGGCACGCTTGCTGTTGATGTCTACCAAAACGATCTCGCGGGCGACGCCGCGCAACACCAGGGCGTTGGCGGCGCCTGCGCCGACGTTGCCGCTACCGATGATTCCTACTTTCATGTTGCCTCCTCAAGTCGTCTTCGTTACATTAAACTATCGGCTGTGGCCGGCTGGTCTCCGATCGAGCCACGGTGTTCTCTTTGCCAGCGCGTAGCTGCGCGGAGATGGTACCACCGATAGCGCTTGTCTGGAAACCGGCAAGACGTCCACGCCGGAATCAGCCAAAACCGCGGCGCAAACGGCACAGACCGGCCAGCGCGCCAATTGAAAGTGCGGCGACAGCGGCGGCCGTCGCCAGGATGGAGAATCGCCGCGCGCCTGCCTGCCAGCGACCGAAATCGAGCTCGTCCGGGCTGCGCAGGCCGTTGAGCAGGCGGCGTGTCTGCCAGCCGCGATAGGTGAAAAGGATCGGCAGGTTTAGCGCCATCCCCAGACCGATAGGCCCCCAGATCGGATGCAGCCGCAGTGTGATTTCAACCTCATCGACCACATCGGTCGTGTTCCCGTCCACTGCGACAAAGGTGTGGCGATGCTGCCAGCGGCGTACCGGGCCGCGCTGCATCCGGTCGACGAAGCCGGCCGGCCCGACGTCCTCGAACCCCGCCACCCAGCGCATGGGCAGCGGTCCCAGCCACAGCGTGAACTCCATCGACTCGCCTGTGGCCAGGAAGTCGGGCGCCCGATGCACCTGTGTCACCAGCGGCGGCGGGGTGATGATGGCCATCGCGGCTGAACGGTTGTGGAAGGCCGCTACAACCGCGACCGGCGCCTCGACGCGGAAACAGTGCGAGTACTTCATCGGTTGAAGAACTGTGCGACGGTCTGGCGGGCCTCAAACTGGCGCATATAAGGCGCAATATTCTCCACCGTGAAGGGCCGCGGTTGGTCGACGAAACGGCGCAACTGGTTGTTAGAGGTGACGTTGGGTACGGCCAGCAGCTCCAGCAGGCTGCGAGTGACAGGCGGCGACGGCAACAGCGTCTCCATTCCCGTGACCGCCAGCCGGATCAGACCCATTGGCATGTGAATCAGCTTGCGCTTCTTGCCCAACGCCCGGAGCGTGCGCCGCTCGATCTCTTCCAGCGTCAGAATTTCGGGCCCGCCCAACTCGTACTCCTGGTGCATGGTCGTCGGGTCGTGAAGCGTTTTTACCACCGTAGCTGCCACATCGCCGACATACACCGACTCGAACCTGGCGTTTTCGTCGCCGATGATGGGGAAGATGACCGGTGTTAGCGGGATCAGGCGGGCAAAGGAGTTGGCAAACTCGTCTTCCGGTCCCCAGACGCTGGATGGGCGAAAGGCCGTCCAGTCCAGCCCGGACTGGGCGACATATTCCTGCGCCTTTCCCTTGGAGGCGAGAAAGCGATACGGCAGGCTGGAATCGGCGCCAAGCTGGCACATGTTGAGAAAGCGTTGCACGCCGGCAGCCTTGGCTGCATCGACAACGTTAACCGTGCCGGTGAAGTTGATCTCCTCGTAGGTCCGCCCGCCTTTTTCAATCGCAATCGCAACTGTGTGGATCACGGCGCTGGCGCCCTGCATCGCCGCCGCCAGCGTTTCGGGCCGGGTCACATCGCCCTGCACCCATTCCACCGGTAGTCCGGCCAACCGGCCTTCCTGTTTCGCACGCTCGGTGTTGTGGACCATGACGCGCACCTGCTCGCCGGCCTTGACTAGCTCCCAAACGATGTAACTTCCGATATACCCCGAACCACCTGTAACAACTATCATTTTGGTGAAACTCCTTTGCCTTGCTTTTGTCGGGCTTTTCTTTACGCTTGTCTGTCCAGAGCCGAATTATAGCACAATGGATTTATCGATGTCAAGATTGTTTTGTACATTTGTATAGTTTATCTTGACAAATCTTTGGCGCTCTGTTATACTGCGTTTGACGGCGTGAGCTGCCAGTGTGCGGGTAAAACAGACAGAACAAAGCACAGAGATACAGACCATAGCAGATATTTGCCCAACGGCGCGATAGCAGCAGGCCAGAGGGCCGCACGAATTCGAAGAGGTGCCACAATGTCGGAAATCAACGGAAGCTCAAGAAACGCGAGCGAGGAGCCAATCTATAACATCGGCGTAGTCGCGCGCATGACCGGAATCCCGGTTGCCACGCTCAGGGTCTGGGAACGCCGCTATGGTTTTCCGGACGCCGGACGTACCGCCGGCGGCCATCGTCTCTACTCAGAGAACGAGGTCAGCCGTCTGCGCTGGGTAAAATCCACTATCGATGAAGGGATGCAAACATCTCAGGCCATCAAGGCGCTGCGCAAACATGAGCGCGACGGGCGTATCCTTAGCCTGGAAACATCGATGTCCGGTTCATTGGCGCAACCCGCACAAGAGGGCTCAAGCCTTGATACGTATCACAAGCGCTTGATTGGCGCGCTGATCAACAACGAGCTGGACAAGGCCGATTTATTGCTGGGCGAGGTTCTGGCGCTGTATTCTATGGACCAGCTCGTTCTCGATGTGATAGGACCCGCGCTTGCGGATCTGGGCGAGGAGTGGAGTACGGGCAGAATCACAGTTGCCACCGAGCATCTCGCCTCTGCTTTTTTGCGCCAACGCCTGATCGTCTGGCAAACTGCCGGCCCTTCGACTCACCCCATCCGTCCCGTGGTGTTGGCCTGCGCGCCGGACGAATGGCACGAGATCAGCCTCCTGATGCTGGGTGTGCTGCTACGACGACGACGCTGGCCGGTGGCGTACCTGGGCCAGGCCGTTCCCTTGCCGGATCTGGCTAAGTTTGTGCGCGATATTCGTCCCCCGGTTGTCATTACGGTCGCGATGACGGAGAAACCCGCCAGGGAGCTGCACAACCTGGGCAAATGGCTGCCCGAAGCGGTGAAGACGGGACGTCCAGTTGTTGCCTATGGCGGTCGCGCGTTCAACACTAAGCCTGAGTTGAAGGAAAAGATGGTTGGGACGTTCCTGGGAGAGACTTTGCTGGAGGGCGCCGATGCCATCGAGCGTATGCTGCGGGAGACGACGGCACTGACGGTCTGATTTGGCTGCACACGTCCCTGCCCGGCCCAGAAGTTCAACTTTTCCGAAAAGTTGAACTTCTTCTTTGTTTACGCCAGCGGCAGGGTAATGACGAATCGGCTGCCTTCGGCCCAAGTGGGATCCAGTGACAAGCGACCGCCGTGGGCTTCCACGTTTTGCTGTGCGATGGTCAGACCGAGGCCCAATCCCTGGGGGAAGCGCCGCTCGCGGACGCTGCGATAAAAGGGCTGAAAGACCTGCCGCTGCTCCTCCGCGGCGATGCCCGGTCCGCTATCTGTGACGCTGATCCACAGCTCATGGTCTGAAGCGCCTGCCTCGACAGTGATCTGGCCGGGCGCAGGTGTGTACTTGACGGCATTGCTGAGCAGGTTGCCGACTGCTTGCGCCATCCGGGTTGGGTCGATGCTGATCTCGGGCAGCGTTGGTGGAACGGTCGCCTGCCAGTCCAGCCCTTTGTCTAACGCAGCAGTCCGCCAAGGTAGCAACACGGGCGGCAGCCACTCCTGCACCATGACTTGTTCCCTCAGCAGCCGGACCTCACCCGAGGCTTGGCCGTGTAGCTGCGCCAGGTCATCCAGAAGCGGCTCCAGGCGCTCGATCTGAGCCTCGACCCCGGCCAGTAGCTCCTCCCGCAAAACAGGATCGTCGCCAGTGGTGCCGCGCAGCACATGAACTGCGGAACGCATCGCGCCCAGCGGCCGTCCCAGCTCGTGGACGATGTTTGCCAGCGAGCGCCGGCGTGTGTCCTCCAGTCCCCGTAGCCGCTCGGCCAGCTCGTTGACCGAGTTGGTCAGATCCTGGATCTCCCGCGGTCCCTCCGGCGCGATAGGATCGATGCGCACGCCGTGCGAAACTTCCACAATCGCGTGCGCGGCGTGATCGATAGGTCTCGCCAGCCGTACCGCCAACACAGCACCCACACTCCCGCCCAGGATCAACTCGGCCAGCAGAATGGCGATCATCAGCCAGCGTAGCCGGGCGATCTGGTTTGCCGCCCCCTCCAGCGTGTGTGTAAGAGCGATCATGCCGATCAGCTTCTGATCGACGCCGGTTACAGGAACGAGAACCTCGGCTGTCTGGCGTAGCAGTCCGTACGTGACGGAAATCTTTGGTTGGCCGGTTTGCGCCAGGTCCAGCGTGTCGCCAGAAATGTCCGCCGACGGGGGTTCGGAGTCTTGTGCGCTGCTGGCAATCACGTTGCCGGCAGGGCCATACAGCACAACGCTGCGATCGGCCTGCAAGGCAAACCGCGCCAGTAGCTGATCGGCGAGTTGTGGATCGTTCAACACGTCTGGGTTGCCGGTGACCGCGGTCGCAATCGCCGTTGCCTGCTGCTCCAGATTACTCGACACGGTGGCCAGCAGCACCTGGGTCTCCAACAGATAGACAGCGACCAAGCCAACCAGTGGAATCACCAGCAACATGGGGAGGAGGTGGCTGAGGATGAAGCGGCCGCGCAGGGTTTTCATTGTATTGCCAGCTTACAAACTTTCGTCTGCGTTCTGCGCCACCAGTTTATATCCCTTGCCGCGGACATTGACGATGCGCCGTGGTGTTTCCGGGTTTTCTTCGATCTTCTCGCGCAGCCAGCGAACATGCACGTAGACGCCCTGCGGCTCGCCGGAGAACTCCGCACCCCAGACACGGGCGATCAAATCATCGATGGAGAGCACCACGCCCGCCTCCAGCGCCAGCGCGTGCAGCAAGTCGAACTCGCGGCTGGTCAGTTCCACCTGCCGGCCGGCGACACTCGCCGTATGCCCGCGGGGATCGATAACCAGATCGCCGACCACCAGCCGCTCGGTTTCACCCGCAGTCGATGGTGTTGCCGCCGCCGAGCGCCGCAGCACGGCCTTGACCCGCGCCAGCAACACGTCGGGGTTGAACGGTTTGGTGATGTAATCGTCGGCGCCCAGTTCCAGGCCAAGGATGGTGTCCAGCTCGCGGCGACGGGCGGTGAGAAAGATTACTGGGAGATCACCCTGGCGCTTGAACTGCTGCACCGCCTCCAGGCCATCCATGCCGGGCAGTCCGACGTCCAGCAACACCAGGTCGGGCCGGTCGCGCTGCGAGATTGCCAGACCATCCTCGGCGGTGGCGGCTGAACTGGTGCGATAGCCTGCCTGCTGCAACTGCAGGGCCAGGCTGCGGCGCAGGAGGGAGTCGTCATCTACCATGAGAATGTGTTGGGTCATAGGTGGCGCTGTCGAAACAAGCAGGTTGAGTACGTCGCCACATTCTACCACCAATCCGGTAAACGCGAAATGAGACAGCCGGCCAGACTGATCGATCGGCTGTCTCATGATGAGTCTCATTATGAGGTTCCACCGATTTCAATCGGTGTCTGGTACTCAAAGTACGCATATGAAAGTTAAGAAAATAATCCGGTACTGGGTTGGCGAGGACCGCCCGACCGTGAACGGATCGGGCTACCAAGTGAAAGGCCCTCCGGGCCTGGGAAGACCAGCCCTGAAAGGGCTTCCACTTTGCTGCTTGCGCCCCGGAGCGGGTAGCCGGGAGGTTTTGCGCAGCATCCCGGCGGGCGTGTCGAGCCTATTACCGACTTAGATTCTTAAGGTTCATCAGTATACTCAAACCATCTCTCCGGTAACATGCTGCAACATGTTTTCCTTGTCAGACGATGAATTCAATCATCGTTGAAATGCCGCACTTCTCATTCACTCACACCTGCATACGACTCACCAGCGCGAGGCTGCTCACCACGACCAGCACCGTTGCCAACATCCCGGCCAGACGCAGCACCGCCGGGCGCTTGCCGGGCTGGAAGTGGCGATAGGCCAGCACCAGGAACCCCAGCAGGAACCACGACCCCAGCGCCAACATCGCCAGCTCGTTGACGGTCAACAGCGACCGGCTTGCCTGGGCAATCGACGCCAGCACGCCCCGCGCGCTGCTTCCGCTGAGCCCGCCTGCCTGCTCGCGCGCCAGCGCCAGGTTATGGCGGATGTCGCTGTCGCGCGGCGACAGCTCGGCTGCCTGCTCGTAGAGAGCCAGCGCGCGGTCGGGGTTGCCTTGCTGCATGGCCACGTTGCCCAGATTGTAGTACACCGATGCGTCCTCGACGCCCTGGTCGAGAAGTTGCCCGTAGATCACGGCGGCCTGATCGAGGTGTCCGGCTGTCACCAGTTCGTTGGCGGCGGACATGGCTCGCCGGTCAGCCTGGACATTGCTGGACAGCACCTGGCTGGCTGCCATCAGCCCGATGAACAGAGCGCCGGCGACACACGCCAGGGAGAGTATGCTTCGCTTTTTCATGTTTCTCACCGTTTACAGTTCCGCATCGAGCGCAGGGATCAGCGCCTCGACCTGTTCGAGAAGATCAGCCGCGGCCGAACCGCTCGATGAGTCCGGTGCATAGCCCTGAAGCTCGCTGGCCATCAACACTTCCTGCACCCTCGCCACCAACGCCGGCGACAGGTCGCGGGAAAGCAGCAGACTCGTCAACTGTGTCTCTGTCAACCCGGCCGTCGGTGTGTTCAGGCAGGCGCTCAGGTAGTCGTGCAGAATCCTGCCGGGAACCCGAACGTCTTGCAGGTTGCTTTGGCGCGCGCTGCGCAACGCCTTTTCAGCCTGCTTGCCGGCCTGTCGCTTGCGCTTGTCAGCATCCGAACCAACGTGGCCGTTGCGATACGCCTGCCAGCCTCGCTGGCCGACGACCAACGCAACGGGTACGCCCCAGAGCAGCCAGTACATGGGTTGCTGCGTAACCGGCTCCTCGGCGACAGCCCAGTTTTCGGGGGCGTCCTTGAGCGGCCGCAGGTCCGGCTGTGTCGCGGTGGTGGCGGCTGCGGCCGTGAGCGGTGCGGGCTGCGTCGATGCGGCCGCAGCGTCAGCCGTCACAGCTACGACAGCCGAATCGGTCGTTACGGTCTGATATTCACCCGCACCAGGGTCGAAGTAGCTGAACTCAATAGCCGGCAGCGTCAGGTCGCCGGCCGCGGTGGGCATCAAGACGCGCTGGTAGCTGCGGGCGCCCACGACCAGCCCGTCGCGCACGTCGCTCTCGGTGTTGGTCTGGCTGTCGACGAGGCGCCACCCGGCCGCGTCCGGCCAGGCCGGATCGTCCACGGTTTCGACGTTGCCCTGTCCAACCACAGTGACCTTCTGCGTCACAGTGTCGCCGACCTTCGACTCGGCGGAGTCGACCTCGGACGTGATGTCGAAGGTGCCGACGGCGCCGGTGAAGCTGGCCGGTGCATTGGCCGGCAGCGGCTTGACGTCCAGCGTCACCGGCTGCGATGCAATCTCGCTGCCCGTCGAGAAAAAGTCGCCCGGAATCGCCATCCGCCCCGGCTCGATGGTCAACTGGCCGGCCACGGTGGGGAAGAGCGCTGTCTGGATCTCTGTCACGGTATACGGCCGCCCACCAGCTTCGGTGCGATAGTGGCGCTGGTCCGGCAGATCCTTGCTCCAGAAGCCGCTGAAAGCCGGCGCGTTGTAGGTGATCTGACCCATGGGCGAGACGGCGCGGTAGAGGCGCAGCGAATACAGTACC
Source organism: Caldilineae bacterium (assembly GCA_020634555.1). Lineage (GTDB taxonomy): Bacteria > Chloroflexota > Anaerolineae > JAAEKA01 > JAAEKA01 > JACKBK01. Next base: position 18,883 of record JACKBK010000023.1, on the reverse strand, counting down.
TGTTCGCCCTGGTATGGGTTTGTCTTGTCAACCGTGGCTTCCAGGTAGTAGTCCTGGCCGGTGAGCCCGGCCGGCGGGTCGATCTCAGTAGCGTCACTGCCGGGCATCAGGGGAATCGATGCGGCGCCGAGGCCGCCGGGTGTCTGCGACTGCATCCACTGGTCAAGCTGGTTGAGCAGGTCCATGGGGTCGCCGTTGAAATTGAACAGGTTGGGCAGCCCGCCTGAAGACGCAGGTGCGGTCGCCTGCGGCTGTGGCTGGCCTGTGCCCTGATAAACGGTCACGGAGAGCGGTTGGGTCGATTCCTGCTGGCCGTTGACGGTCGCCGTGATAGCGGGTATGACGAGATCGCCGGTGTGCAGCGGCTGAAGGCGATACTGAAAAATCGTAGCGACACTGGTGTCACCGTTGATCGTGGTCATCTGCGTGCTGCTGCTGGTGCCGATGATGCGAAAGCCGTCCAACTGCGGCAGGTCTGGCTGGCTGACTGAGCCGGACGACGAGTCAACGCTCACTGTGAGCAGCAACAGGTCGTCGGTGGTGATCTCGTTGCGGTTGATGGTAGCGGAAATGGCCGATTCCTGCGCGCCGGCCGGCAACGCCGCCAGCGCTGCCACAAGCAGCATCGCACCGATAATGAGGATACGTAGTGTCTTGTTCATGTGATAATTACTCCCGGGCTGGCAGCCAGCCTGTGACAGCCGCGTAGCCTGACGACGCGCTGCGCGAGATCCACTGCCCGCCGGAGGAGACTCCTTGGCTGGCCGTGTCCAGCGCGCTGCCAATCCAGTCCGACACCGAACCTGCCGCACGCTTGAGGGCGGTCGGTTCCTTGGCGCCTGCCGCAGCAGGGTGCCACACAATCGATCTCTCCGAGCGTGGCGTCACCAGATGTGCCTGCGCCTGAACGTCCAGCGGCAAACTCACCCTGACCGTTGCGTCGCTGGACAGGTCGGCCAGCGGAACTGTTGCTGAGCCGTTGATCTGTGCGTAGGCGCCATCCAGGTCGTTGCCAAAAGGTATCCACGCTTCCAGGCCCAACTCGCCGTCGAAGACCTTGTCGGGTGCGAGGCTGGCGCTGGCGACGCCGTTCAACAACATGCCGTCGCCGCTGATCCGTATCCACCCGTTGACCGCCAGCGGCTGGCCATCGATGCCCAGCCACTGGCCGGCTGCGCCAGCATCGACGCCATGGGCCGCGCCAAGCTCGACGAAGGACTCGCCCTCAGCCGGACTGTACTGCCCCGTGACCGCGACCTGAGAGCGCTGGCGCAGCGGCAGGGCATCAGGAATGAACTCGCTACGCTGGGCAATATCCAATAACGGGCCGACCAGGGCGATCTGTCCGGGATCGCTGACCGTCACGTTGCCAGCCAGGTAGACCAGTGGCTCCTGCGTGTCAATGATCAATGTGGCCCGCTGGCCGGCCGGGAACGAGAATTGCAGTGGCCCGCGCTGGCTGGTGGCTTCCACATCCAGACCGGCGCCGAGGTGGAAGAAGAGGTACTGGCGGTCATCCTTGAGCGGCGCGTCCAGGTGCGCCAGGCTTGCGCCGCTATCCAGACCGACCTCGGCAAACGCGGGTGTCACAACACGTGCATCGTCCAGCAGGCCAAAGCTGGGAAACGGCACCTGGGCCGTGCCGTGCAGTTGCTCGATCTTGCCGTCCTCACCCAGCGTGAGCGCCAGGTCAGCTTCCGGCAGCGTGACCTTGCCCACCGGTAGAGTTAGGCTCAGGTCATCGGTGAGCGCCACCGACGCACCGGCCGGCAAGATGTCCTCGTTGTTGTTCAGGGCGGCCACAGCAGCCCCGGCGGCCAGCCGTGTCAGCGGCGCCATGGGCGCGATTTCGGCCTGCAATGTGCAGGCGCCGTTCTGGCACTGCACGCCGTAACGCTGGGGAGATTGGCCGGCGGCTGGCGCTGCCAGAGCTCCGGTTGCGGTCACGCTCGCCAGCAAGCCTGCCGAGAGCGCGATGGATGTAAACCTGCGAATCAGTGACATCTTCTTCTCTTCCTCTTGTTTGCTTACCAATCCTGCACCGGCGGACGGCCGCTGACCCGCAGGAATCGGCCCAACCGCTCCTGCAAGGTGTCGGAGTTACGGGCCACGGCGGCCAGCAGTTGGCGGGCCTGGTCTTCGGTCATTCGCTGGCCGGGGGCGAGCTGCATTCCTTCGCGCATCTGTTCGTCGCTCTGTTGCTGGCCGGCGCCCTGACCGTCTTGCTGCTCACTCTGTTGATCCTGCTGATCCTGGCCCTGTTGGTCCTGGTTTTGCTGATCTTGCTGGCCCTGCTGATCCTGATCTTGCTGGCCCTGCTGATCCTGATCTTGTTGACCTTGTTGATCTTGGTTCTGTTGGTCTTGCTGGTCTTGTTGATTCTGGTTCTGCTGATCCTGGTTTTGTTGATCCTGCTGATCTTGATTCTGTTGGTCCTGGTTCTGCTGGTCTTGCTGATCCTGATTTTGCTGGTCCTGTTGGTCCTGATTCTGCTGATCCTGTTGCTGCTCTTGCAGTTTCTGCAACGCCAGCTCCAGATTGACCTTGGCGTCCTGGTCGTCGGGATTGCGCAGCAGCGCTTCGGTGTAATCTGCCACAGCAGCTTCCCAGTTCTCACCGTTGAAGGCTACGTTGCCGGCGTTGAAGTGGGCGTTCTCCGCCAGCGCGTCGCTCTGGCCAAGTTGCAGCGCCTTCTGCAACTGCTTGAGGGCTTCCTCGTAGTTGCCCTGGCGGTAGAGCGCGTTAGCCGCGTTGTAGTAGGGTTCGGCCAGCTCCGGCGACTTGACCTGCGCTTCGTTGTAGGCCTGCAGCGCGTCGTCGTAGGCCTGCTGGGCAAAGGCTTCGTTGCCGGCATTGGTCAGCTTGGGAGCAGAGGCGCTGCAAGCCGCCAGCAGCAGGGTCGAGAGCAGGATGGCGACGATGATGAGTTTGGTTTTCATGGGTTGATTCCTATGGGCGAGGGCTCACCCTCACCCCAGCCCTCTCCCACGGGGAGAGGGAGTCAGCACTGGAGAGACAGACGACTTGCGCTCGATGCGGTCGGGGATTAGCTCGGCCGCCACGAGGGCCAGCAGGGCAAGGGCCAGGAAAAGCTGGTAGTGCTCAATGCGGCGCACGGCCAGGCGGCTTTGCAGCTCAGCCTTTTGCAGGCCGTCGATCTGCGCCAGCAGGCTCTCCAGTTCAGCGCCGGTTGGGGTGGCGCGGTAGTATTCACCACCACCAACTTGTGCGATCTCCTGCAAGGTCGCCTCGTCCATGCGCGAGATGACCGGGTTGCCGTCTGCGTCCTGCTTGAAACCGATCACCCGCCCCGATCGATCCGTCTCCGGCACCGGCTCGCCGTCGGGCGTGCCGAAGCCGATGGTGTAGATCAGGACACCTTGGTCGGCGGCTTCTTTGGCGGCGTCTACTGGATTGGTCTCCACATCCTCGCCGTCGGTCATAACAACCAGCACTTTCTGGCTGGCCAGCTTGTCGTCGAAGGCCTTGGTGGCCGTGCGGATCGCGTCGCCGATGACCGTTCCCGGCCGGGATATGACGCCCGGCTCGGCGTTTTCCATGTAGCTCAACGCCGTCATGTAGTCTGAGGTCAGCGGCACCTGCACAAAGCTGGCGCCAGAGAACAGCACGACGCCGATCTCATCGCCGTTCAACTTTTGCATCAGGTCCTGGATCTCCAGCTTGGCGCGCGCCAGCCGGTTCGGCTTGACGTCCTCGACCAGCATGCTCTGGGAAACGTCGAGCGCCACCATTACCTGCAAGCCTTCCTGGTCGACCTGCTGGGCCTCGCTGCCCCACTGCGGGCGGGCGATGGAAACGATGAGCAGGGCAAGCGCTGCCAGCCACAGGGCCGTCCGCCACTTGCGTCCGCGCCAGTTGACGCTCTCGCTCAGGCGCGCCAGCAAGCCAGGATTGCCCAACCGGGCCAGTGCGCGCTGGCGCTGCTTGTCAGCCCAGTAAACAAAGAGGCCGGCCAGTGGCACCAGCAGCAGCGCCGCCAGGAACCCAGGGTTTTCGAAGCTCATGGAATCCTCCTGAAAATGGTCTGGCTCAGCACCAACTCGGTCAACAACAGGAGCAGCGCCGGGATCATCAGCCAGCCGGCCAGTTCCTTGTATTGGTTGAAAACCTGTACCTCAACCTTGGACTTCTCCAACTGGTCGATGGCGTCGTAGATGGCTTTCAGGCCCTGGGTGTCCTGGGCACGGAAATACTTGCCGCCGGTGATCTCGGCAACCTGTTTCAGAGTCTCCTCGTCGAGCTGGCTCTCCTGGTACGACACCTGCCGCTGGCCGAACATGTCTGTCACCGGCACCGGCACCTGGCCCGGCTTGGCTGCGCCGACTGTGTAGATCTTGATGCCCAACGTTTTGGCCGCCTCAGCTGCCGTGACGGGGTCGATCTCGCCGGCGTTGTTGACTCCGTCGGTGAGCAGGATCACAACCTTGCTCTTGGCGTCGCTCTGCGACAGCATGTTGGCAGCGTTGGCGACGCCCAGACCGATGGCCGTGCCGTCGTCCAGCCCCAGGTCGGGAGCCAGTTCCACCTGATCCAGCGAACGCTCCAGCGCGTTGCGGTCCAGAGTCAGCGGCGCCTGGTTGAAAGCCTCGCTGGCGAAAACTACCAGGCCGATCTTGTCGTAGGCGCGCTTTTCGACGAAGCTGCCGATGACCTGCTTGGCTGCCTCCAGCCGGTTGGCGGGCTGAAAGTCCAGCGACGCCATGCTGCCGGAGATGTCCAGCGCCAGCGCGATGTCTACGCCCTCGCCCTTGATGGTCTCGTTGCCCTGAACGATCTGCGGGCGAGCCAGCGCGATGACCAGCATGGCAATCGCCGCCAGCCGCATCGCGGTCAGCAGAGGCCGCAGGGCGACCCGCCACGAGCGCGGCAGATCGCGGGTCAGACTTGCCGCCGGGTGGGTCATGGTTGCCGGGCTGCCGCCGCGCCGTGAAAACAGGTGGCGGGCCGCCAACAGACCGATCAGCAGCAGCAGGCCGAGCAGCCAGGGGTTAGCAAACTGAAAGTTGGTATTCACGCTGCCACCTCCGATGGCTGAGCCTGGCGCCGTGCGTTGCGCTGGGTTGTGGGCGGGTTAGCGGCGTTATCGTCCTCGATGGCAGGCTGCTGCCGGGTTGCTTCCACGATAAAGCGGGCGGTGGCCAGCAGGTAGGCCGCACTTTCAACGTCGGGCCGGTAGGTCGAAAACTTGATCAGGTCGCTCTCTTGCAAGAAGAGGACGAGCTGCGCCTTCACGTCTTCAGCGATGTCGATGCGGCGCAGGTCGGTGCGGATCTCGCCGGTGGTTCGTTCCAGCGCCGGCACACCGAAACGCCGCTCGATGTAGATGCGAACGGTGTCGGACACCAGCGTGTAGTGTTCCTTGAAGCGGCCCTGCTCAGGCAGGCGCATGGCCTCGATGCCTGCCAGTGCGTCCAGCGCCTTCTCGTGAGGCAGCCGGTTGTCCACCGCGGCAACTTCCCGCCGCCGCCACCAAACGACCGCCAGGCCTGCCAGTGCGCCAACCACCAGCGCGAGCACAACCCACGGCCAGATGGCCGGCAGCGGCAGGCTGGCCTGGCCTTTGATGTCGCGCAGGTCGCTGTCACCTGGTTGCAGGACGGACGCCAGCGCGACGGTTGCCGGTGCGGCTGTTACGGTCTGCAAGCTGCCTGCACCGTCAGTAACGGTGACCTCGACCGGCGGTGTCGTGTACGATCCTGGCTTGAAGAGCCGCGCATCGATGACCATGCTGGTCGTCTCACTGCCGTCGCCGTTCTGCGAAGGAACGGTCGTAGGCTGCGTCTGGCCGGCCACCGTGAGGTCGCCCCACGGCTGGTCGGTTGGCAGCGTCGGCATCACAACGTAATAACCGGCCGGATGCGTTACTGCCACGGTCACGGGAATCGGATCGCCCACCGTGTAGGTGCCATCGGGGATGCTCAGTGTGGCCGAAACCGGCCCGGTCGCTTGCGCGCCAGCCTGCCCTGTAAATACCAGAAACAGGGCAGCAAGCACCCAGACGACAAGGAAAAGTGTTCGTTTCATGGTTGGTTTTGTTCGCATTTCAACGGTTATTTCGTCGTAGGCCGTAGTAGTTCGTCATTCCCGCGAAGGTGGGAATCCACACCCCGCAAACCCGGATTCCCGCGAAGGCGGGAATGACGGGTGAATAATGCGACTCAATGACGTAGCCGTTTGTAGCGTTCCTGAAAGAAGGCCGTCAGCGGCGCGACGTAGTCCTGGTCGGTGCCGATGCCGATGTGATCGACGGCGGCCTGGCGAAACGCCCTGACCTTGCCGGCCCGGGCGTGCTCGACCCGCTGGCGAAACGCGGTCCGCCATGCCTTGCTGCCGGTGTCAACCCAGCGGATCTCGCCGGTCTCAGGGTCCTCAATGGCCAGCAGGCCGACGTTGCCGATCTCGCTTTCCAGCGGGTCATGCAGATCGACCGCGATCAGGTCGTGGCGGCGATTGGTGGTCGCCATGGCAACGCGATAGCTCTCCGGGTCTGCGATGAAGTCGGATACCAGGAAGATGATGCTGCGCCGCTTGAGGATGTGGTTGACTTTCTCCAACGCCATCTTGATGTCGGTGCCTGTCCCCTGCGGCTGGAACGCCAGCAGCTCGCGGATCAGCCGCAACACGTGCTTGCGGCCCTTGCGCGGCGGGATGAACAGCTCGATCTGGTCGGTGAAGATCAGCAGGCCGACGCGGTCGTTGTTGGTGGTGGCGGCGAAACTCAGTACCGCTGTCAACTCGGCGGCCAGCTCGCGCTTGAACTGCTGCACCGATCCGAAGTTCTCCGAGGCGCTGGCATCGACCACCAGCATCACGGTCAGCTCGCGCTCCTCGACGTAGCGCTTGACGTACACCTCGCCGGTGCGCGCGGTCACGTTCCAGTCGATGGTGCGCACCTCGTCGCCGGGCTGGTACGGGCGGACTTCCTCGAACTCCATGCCCCGTCCCTTGAAGATCGAGTGGTACTCACCGGCAAAACTGTCAGTAACCAGCCGCTTGGTGCGGATCTCGATGCGGCGAATCTTGTTGATCAGGTCGTTGCTTAGCATGGTGTCTCCGGGATCAGGGTGCGCAATGAACGATGAATGATGGGCTGGAAAGAACAATACAGTAAGTCTCGGTCCATAGTCTGCCACTCATGTGCATCATTCATCATTCGTTGCGCACCCCCGATCGCTCGTTCGTTGTGCGTTAAAAATCGGTTGCGTCTCACCCTCCCGGAGGCTGCCTTCTCGTGTCATACAGTCAATCCTGCTGGCTGGCCTCCGGGAGATCTCCACCTCAGACAATCTTGTTGCGTTTAGGACGCGTCTGTCAATTACTCGAACTTGCCGGCGCTGGCTCGGTCAGGAGACCGGCCAAAGCGGTAAGACTATCTTGTTGCGTTACGGTACCGGTGTGTAATCCAGAATGCGGCGCACGATGTGGTCGCTGGTGATGTTCTCGGCCTCGGCCTCGTAGGTGGTGATGATGCGGTGGCGCAGCACATCAGGCGCAATCGACTTGATGTCCTCTGGTGTCACGAAGCCGCGGCCTTGCAGGAAAGCATGGGCGCGCGATGCCAGGATCATGTTGATGCTGGCGCGCGGCGAGGCGCCGAAGGCGATCAGCGTGTTGAGATCGGCCAGCCCGTTGTTGCCCGGCTGGCGGGTTCTAACAACCAGATCGAGCACGTAGTCCTTGATCTTCTCGTCCACATAGACCTGGCGCACCAGCTCGCGGCTTTGCAGTATGGCCTCCGGGCTGACCACAGGATTCACGGTCGGCAACATGGCGCCGGTCATGCGATCCATGATCACCCGCTCCTCGGAACGGTTGGGATAATCGACCTTCACCTTGAGCATGAAGCGGTCCACCTGCGCCTCGGGCAGCGGGTAGGTGCCTTCCTGCTCGATGGGGTTCTGGGTCGCCATGACCAGGAACAGTGGGTCCATCTTGTAGGTGGTGTCACCGATGGTCACCTGGCGCTCCTGCATAGCTTCCAGCAGCGCGCTCTGCACCTTGGCCGGCGCGCGGTTGATCTCGTCGGCCAGCACCAAATTGGAGAAAATAGGCCCTTGATGCACGCTGAACTCGGTGGTGCGCGGGTTGTAGATCTGCGTACCCACCAGGTCGGCCGGCAGCAGGTCGGGCGTGAACTGGATGCGGGAGAAGTCCGCGTTGACTGCCTGGGCGACCGTTTTAATAAGCAGCGTCTTGGCCAGGCCGGGAACACCCTCCAGCAGCACATGGCCGTCGGCCAGCAGGGCAATCAACACCCGCTCCACCAACTCTTCCTGGCCGACCATCACCTTGTTGATCTCAGCCAGCAGGTCCTGCAGGTAGGCAGCTTCCTGCCTGACGCGGGCGTTCAGCTCGCGGACAACCATCGTCTGGGCGCCGTCCTGGGCAGGAAAAGCGACGGCTGTGTTGGTGTATCCGTTGTTCGTGCCGGCGCCGCGGATGGGTGAAAATGTCATGGTCAACTCTCCTGAATGGATGCTTTTGGCGAAAAATAACCTGGCGTGGCCAGGTGGGAATTTCTGGTACGGTGTCTATGATACCAAGTTCGGGCCATGCAGGGCTTTAAAGCAGACTGGCAATTGTCTTAAGAGAGTCTTAAGCAGATGCCCACCCATTACCGCGGGTTTGAGAATTGACGGCCCAGCGCGATAATACGGGAGGCATTTTGCGCAGAATGTTGCATATGCCAGCGGGAAGACTGCCGAAGGCGTACAATCGGGCTGTAGCGCACTACTTCGTTCTCCCTCTCCCCGCGTCTTCTCTTCGTGACAGTTTTGACAAACCCCCGCGGCAGGTCTAAAATCCTTCGGTATTGACTGAACCAAGAAAAACCGAAGGATCTCGCTTTGCAAAACCTCGACAACCGTTCCCGCAATCGTCTGTTAGTTGTGCTTTTTGTCGGCGTGCTGATGGGCGCGCTGGACATTGCCATCACCGCGCCGGCGCTCTCGCTCATCCAGGCCGACTTCGGCATCAACGAGCGCGCGGTCAGTTGGGTGTTCACGATCTATGCGCTGGGCAACCTGGTCGGCACCCCCTTCATGGCCAAGCTGTCCGACGTCTTTGGCCGGCGCAGCATCTACGTACTGGACGTGGTGCTGTTCGCCACCGGCTCGCTGATCGTGGCGTTGTCCCCCTCGTTCGCAGTGCTGCTGGTGGGCCGCGCGATCCAGGGCTTCGGCGCCGGCGGTATCTTCCCCGTCGCCAGCGCGGTCATCGGCGACACGTTCCCGCCCGAAAAGCGCGGCGGCGCTCTGGGCATGATCGGCGCTGTGTTCGGGCTGGCGTTCCTGATCGGCCCGATCATCGGCGGCGTGGTGCTGCTGATCGCCACCTGGCACTGGCTGTTCCTGATCAACATTCCCATCGCCGCGGCCCTGGTGATCGGCGCCCTGCGCCTCCTGCCCAACACCCGGCCGGAGCATCGCCGGCCTTTCGACTGGCCAGGCATGGCGGTGATTCTTGTGTTGCTGACGGCGCTCTCCTTCGGCATCAGCCAGATCGACGTGAACAACGTCGTTGGCAGCCTGGGAACGGTGCAGGTTTGGGGACCTCTGCTGCTGGCCATCGTCCTGATGCCTGTCTTCTGGTGGATCGAGACACGGGCCGAGGACCCGGTGCTGTCGCCGGATCTGTTCCGCTCGCGCCAGATGGGGCTGGCCAACCTGTTTTCCGGCGGTGCGGGCTTCGCCGAGTCCGGCGTTTCGTTCGTGCCGGTGCTGCTGGTGGCCGCGCTGGGCGTGACCGCCTACATGTCCAGCATTATGCTGCTGCCGGTGGTGCTGATTATGGCCGTCGGGTCGCCGCTGGCGGGCCAGTTGCTGGACCGGCGCGGCTCGCGTTTCGTGATCACCATCGGCACCGCGTCGCTGGCCATCGGCCTGATCGCTGTCGGTCTCGTGCCGATTTCTACCGTCACCTTTTACATCACCGCTATTCCGGTGGGGATCGGCCTGGCGTTTATGCTAGGCGCCCCGCTGCGCTACATCATGCTCAGCGAGGCCAGCCCCTCGCAGCGCGCCGCCGCACAGGGATCCCTGGCGTTGTTCACCAGAGTCGGCTATCTCGTTGGCGCTGCGCTGGTCGGAGCGATTGCTGCGTCCGACAACGGCAGCGTGCAGGGCTGGCAACAGGCGTTTCTGGTGCTGGGCCTCGTATCTCTGGCGCTCTTCGTCGCCACGTTTGCGCTGAAGCGACGACCGGAGGAACTGGCAGCCGCACAGCGCAACCACCCTCAAGCCGCCGGCAACCAGCCGGCGAGTTAGTTGCCGAAATTCGCGATCGACAATTTCTTCAAGGAGACAATCCATGTATCCAATCGTGCTTACCCTTCACTCAATCGTTCGCTGGGCGGTGGTCATCCTCGGTGTCATCGCGGTGGTTCGCGCCTTCATCGGCTGGTTCGGCGGTCGAAAATGGCAGCAACTGGACGACCGCCTGGGACTTGGGTTCACGACCGTGCTGGACATCAACCTGCTGCTGGGACTGCTGCTTTATTTCTTCCTGAGCCCCATCACCACCGGCGCATTCAAGGATTTCGGCGCGGCTATGGGCAACAGCAGCGTACGCTTCTTCGCCGTCGAACACATCTTCATCATGATCGTCGCGGTGGTTCTGGCTCACATCGGCCGCTCGCGGGCGAAAAAGGCGACAGACGACAGGAGCAAGTTCAAACGTACGGCGATCTTCTTCGGTCTGGCAATGCTGGCAGTGATAGCAGCGATTCCCTGGCCGTTTCTGGCCTCCGGCGCTGGCCGCGGCTGGTTTTAGGCAATTGTTGATGGCGTTCCTGACCGGTGATTCGGTCGCTGGTAGAATATGACCCCACCGAAGACACGTCAGATTGTCAGGAGACTCGATGACTGCACCAGATGTAACATTTCCTGAAGCTCAGGATGGCGCGCAGCCGCGCTTCAGCGTCTTGCGCTCGATCAAGATCGGCACGTTTCACATCGGTTCCTCGATGACCGATGTGCTGCTGTCGGGCATCTGGAACCGCATCATGATCAGCGATTTGGGCGTGGTAGCGTGGCCGGTCAGCCTGCTGCTGGCCGCGCGCTATTTCCTCGCGCCGCTGGCCATCTGGGCCGGCCACCAGTCGGATACCCATCCGATCTTCGGCACGCGGCGAACGTGGTACATCTGGCTGGGGCGACTGCTGATGTTGGTTTCGCTGCTGCTGCTGCCGCCCTCGGTAGGGCTGATCGCCATCGGAACGAACGCCAGCCTTGGTTGGGTGCTGGCCGTGGTCTCGTTGCTGCTCTACGGCACCGGCACGTCGATCTCCGGCGCGCCCTATCTGGCGCTGGTCCACGACAGCGCGCCCTACCAGAAGCGCGGCCAGGCCGTCAGCATCACCCAGTTCATGCTGGTGGTCAGCTTCGCGTTCATCCCGGTGATCTACGCCCGACTGATGCCAGTCTACAGCCAGCCAGCCTTCTGGCGCGTCGTTGGTCTCGGCATGGTCGGGGCGGCGATCTTTTGGGTGTTTTCCATCGCCGGTGAAGAGCGCAGATCCTCCGTGAAAATCGAGCCGGCTAGCGATGCGGCGCCGCCAGCCTCGCTGCGGAAAAATCTGCATGAGATCTGGAGCGACGTGCGCACGCGACGCTATGCGCTTTTTCTGGCCGGGTCAGCCTTCTTTGCCTTCATGCAGGATGCTGTGCTGGAGCCTTTCGGCGGCGATGTCTTTCACCTTTCTGTGGGCGAAACAACCCGTTTCAACGCCTACTGGGGTACCGGCGTGCTGATCAGCATGATCATTACCTATGCGGTGACCCGACGGCGCCGCCCCGACCAGCAGGTCAGCACGACGGCCTGGGGATTGGCGATGCTAGGGATTCCCCTGCTGCTGCTGGCTATGGCGGCCTTTCGCGAGTCGCTGCCGATGGTGGTGCCGGTGCTGCTGCTGTTCGGCGTCGGGTTCGGTGTGTTCACGGTGGGCGGCGTCAGTCTGTTGATGGCTGTCAACACCGCCGAGCGGGCCGCCAGTTACCTGGCGCTGTGGTCAGTGATCCAACTGATCAGCCGCGGCTTGGGTATCTTTGCCGGCGGCGTCATCCGTGATATCGGGTTGAGCCTGACAGGCCAGATCTCGACGGCCTACGGCATCGTATTCGTAGTGGAAGCCATTGGGCTGTTCGCCTGTATCTGGCTGCTGCTGCGGGTCGATGTGCGCGGCTTTGCAGCCAGCCATCGCGTCGTTCCGGCAGCCGATACCTTTGTTCCCTCAATTGACTAACCGACCCCTGTGCTTGGCAACATCGTAGTTTCCACCAGTGTCCACGTCGTCCTGGGCGTCCGGGTGATGGTCTGTTCCCTGGCAGCGTCTTTCGTCGGGCAGGCCGGCGTAAAGTAAATATGGCTCGTTCCCCCTCTCCGACCAGCGAGTCGCAGGATGTCCGCGATGTGATCTTGCACGAATCCGGGCGGCTGTTCGTCGACCGCGGCTACCACGGGCTGTCCATGCGCGAGGTGGTGGAGGCAGTCGGCGTGTCCAAGGCTGCGCTGTACTACCACTACCGCGACAAGGAAGATCTCTTCATGGCAGTGCTGGTCAGCAACCTTGACCGCATCGAGCTGGTAATCAACGAGGCGCGTCAGCCTCTGACGACCCGGCAGCGCATCGAGCAGATGGTGCAGTCAATCTTTCAGCACGCGCCCGAGCAGCGCGCCATTATCCGGCTGGCCAGCCAGGAGATGGATCAACTCAGCGACACGGCGCGCGGAGTTTAGCCGTCTCTACCACAAGAAGTTCATCGGCCAGGTCGAAGCCATCATCAGCGAGGGTATCGCAAACGGCGAGCTGCGTCCGATGACCCCCAGTCTGGCGACCTGGCTGCTGTTGGGAATGATGTACCCCTTCTTCTACGCCGCGCACGCGGGCGAGATGACGTCGTTTGACGAAACCACAGCGCTGATGCTGGCCATCTTCTTCGACGGCGCCGGTGGCGCGTAGTCGCGACGTACATACTGCCGCCGTTTCTCCGCGGAGTGCGCATCCTTCGATGCGAGCCTCGCCGACGCATTCAGCCCGCATTAGCCCTTTACAGGGTGCTTCGCAAAGGATGCTCACTCCGAGATTTTGGGGCGCCGGCACGTTAGAGCCTAGTGCTCCGTTAAGCAGGATATTGTCATTCTGACGAGCGAAGCGAGGAAGAATCTCGCTCTGTATTGGTCTAAGATCCTTCGCTTCCGGCTCAGGATGACAATGTCAGAAATCTGGTTAACGGATCACTAGTGTACTGGCGTGGATGTTGAAATCGGTCTGTCAGCAGGAGGGGCTGCTGCGTCAGAATTTGGCATCTCGACCATGTACTCTTCGTTGAAGATATCATCCGGCGAGACCGGCGTTCCCAGAGGAGGGACGCTCCCTGCGTCCATGAACGCTCCCTCGCTGATGGCCACCCCTGACGCATCGAAGACCACGTAGACGTTGTCGTAGTAGAACGGCTCAGGCATGGGTGTTCCTGGCGCCGGCGTAATCGTCACCCCGCCAGGCGGCGGTTGATGGCGAATGCCGCGAATCTCGACTACCCACAGCAAGGAGTCGCTGGCAAGCGCTGGAACAGGAATCGCGTGGATATCAGCCGCGTCCCATTCCTGACGGATCGCCTCCTCCGTGCGCCCCTCGATGGCGGCGGCAGTAGCAATCTCGCTGTTGCGCAGCCAGTCGTCTAGCTCAGCTGGCGTGACGCGGGCAGCGAAGATCTGCGAGGAGGGTGTCATGCTCTCGGTTTCCACGGCCGCCAAGGTCCGCTCGACCACAGAAACCCGCGTGGTGTCGGAGGCAACAGCCGCGGGCTGCGCCGGAGGAGCAACGCACGCCGCAGCCAGAACCAAAACTGCCACAACCATTGTGATCAATACTTTGTTCATGATCTTGCACCTCGTATACTCTCAAATCGAGATCACTTATTGGTTACACCCGTATACCTGCCAATCATTGGGACCCAACTTCACCGCATGAAATATCGTAGAGTTAGACTCGGTAATGTACTGATCGTTGACTGGACGCCAGACGCGATCTGTGCCCATATACTTGGCATTGAGGATGCCGCTCACTCCCATAGCATTGTAAGGCGGATTTACTACTTCGCCGCCTCCCCAGCCGGAGTAAGGTGCGGAGAATCCCGTCCAATAACGTGCAACCAAATTGTTATCAACATACGCTTCCCACCCTACAGATGCATCATCCTTTTCCACCCGGTACTCATTGGTGTTTCCCGGCCAAGTGTTAGAAATATCAAGCCATACGTAACCATTTGGATTCTGTCTGAAAACTGCATGACGAATCGGTAGCTTCCAACTTCCATACCTGCTGCAGCCCGGGGTAGTGAAACATGCATTCTTGACCCAACCAACCTCAAGAAAGCAAGGTTGCTGGGGGTTATTGGGACAAAAATTCCAGGTAAGCACCCTCATTACCGACCAGTTTGAACCAAGGTCTGGGTGGCGGAGTTGAGGATCAGCGATTTCAATCCTGGCTTGAATTCCGCGCAGATGAGTTTGGCTTTCAAAAACCTCTCCAATTGCATTACACCGGTCGGCACCGCTGCACGCAGGTCCACAGTACGCATTTGGCTCCAGACTCGAATGCGTATCGCTCGCAGAGCCAATAAGGAGAAAGCATCCTACAAGAAAAGAAAGAACCAGATTTCGTCGCAGACTCATCTTCCACCTCCATATTTGGTTGGCCGCCCATATCATTCTTTGGCGTAATTGTACACATATTCTATCACCCCCCCCCCCCGATTTGTCAATCCCTAATTTCAATTACGAAGACAACAACGGGTGGCTTTCCGAGGAAAGCCACCCGTTGCGTTGCGGAACTATCAGCGTTTGTGAGAACCGGTGGATTGCCGGTCAACGATTGATAGTTAGAATCCGGGACGTTAGCGTTACCGGATACACAGGGTCTGGCCGGCCCGGATCATGTTGGGGTTAGCCAGTCCGTTCAGTTGCGTCAGTGCGGACACTGAAGCGCCGTTGGCGACAGCGATGGACGACAGGTTGTCGCCACGCCGCACCGTGTAAGCCTGGGCACAGCCTGCAGAGCTGGCTGCACCAGAGCTTACTGTCGGCACCGCGGCTCCGGGAGGCGGATCCTGCATGTTGGTGAAGTTCACCTTGGCGCCCGTGTAGTTCGGGGGCACCGGATACGGGAACATCACGTCCACACAGGTCGCGCTCACCGGGATCCAGTGATCGCGCTGTTCCTCACAGACGGTGATGGTTGCACCAGGAATGGCCATACCATGCGCCTGCAGGGTTGCCTGGGAGAACATGTAGTTTCCCAGCGCGTTGGTGTGGGTGGTCACGTAGACCGGCGGGTTTGTACCCTTCAGCGTGGCAGTGATGCCCCAGCCGGACAGACCGACGGTCTGGCCCTGGTACGGGGGCACCCAGGCACGGAAGTACTTGGTACCGCTGATCTGCAGCTTGCCAGCCACTTCCAGGTTCTCGAAGAGAACGCGGGCATTCTCGCAGTCTCTGATGACCACGGTCTGCGGGTTGTCGCTGAGAGGTTTCCAACCCGCCTGAACCGCCTCCTTGACGCTGTAAACGCCGGGGATCAGGTTCTTGAACGTGACCTTGCCAGACCCATCAGTCGTCATCGTGACGGGATAGATCTTGCCATCGGGCCGGCTGAGGGTAATTTTCCACCCAGCCAGCGGGCCAAGCCATTCCGTGCCGCCGTTGGCGTTGGTGCCAAGGCCGTTCTTCTCCACCGTGATGGTGGCGTAGCACGGAGGCTGCCGGTTCTTGAAGACCACCGGATCAGTGGCGCCAGGCGGCGCATACTGGTTCAGTGTCAGGTAGACCTGCGGCGGCGTGACCGGAGTCCAGCCGGACTGGATCGTCTCCTTGATCAGCCACTTGCCGGGAGTCATGGTCAAGACCACGGTCCCGTGGTTGTCGGTCGTACCGCTCTGGTTGATCGCCCACGGGTCGCCCTGGGGCAGCGCGTTGATCGTCCAGCCTTCGCCAGGTTGCACGGTGCCGTCCATCAGCTCTTCCCACTTGATGACGGTCACGTCGAACAAGCGTCGGATCTTGAACAGCACGTCGTAGCAGTCGCTGCTTTCGTTCAGTTTGGCCCAGCCAGTCCAGGCGATCCCGTTGCGGGGCGCCTCGGGAACGATGCCGTCCCAATCCATGGGCAACTGCATAGCGAATGCGTAGTAGAAGTCTGCCGGCAGCTTGCTGAACTCCCAATAGCCGTTGCTGGCCACAGGAGCGCGCTTCACGACGAAGGACTCGCCGGTCAGGTCGCCGGTGGCTTGAGCAGCCAGCGCCTCGAGGGTGTCGATCGACTGGATGTCGGCCACCAGGTCAGGCAGCGATGCCTCGTCGAAGCTGGCGGGCACGCCGAATGCGTACACCTTTAGCTGCGGATCGAACTGCGTGCCGTCGACGGGCTGCTCCCGGTGGTTGATTACGTAACCGTCGACACACACCGTACTCCGGGTCGGCTTGCTTTCTCCAGCAAAGCTGACGCCGGTCATTGTGACGAGCATGGTCAGGGCTGCGATCAAGGCAACCATTAGCGTGACCATGCGATTCTGCTTGATACTCATTTCGAATACCTCCGTATTCTGATTAGATTGCCCGCAACTTGCTTGATGAGCGGGCCTGTTGTGTCGCCCTTGGTTTGCCAGCAGACGCGCCTGCTAGCCGGGCAACTGGTTGAGCGCTTGCAGAAGAACCTTCCTTCTGTATCTGCGCCCCATAGTTGGGTAGCCAACCCGAGCACTGCAATGATGTCCTCCTGTGTGTACTGCCCGGGAGCAGTAACCCCGGCCGACTTTCATCGACCGCACGTGAATTGTAGCACGCCGGCAGTCGCCATTTCAAGGGGTTTGTTATGTTTAGTAGCTTAAAGGAAGGCCCGTTTTCGTGTAGGTGAGACCCATTAGCCCTTCGGCTAGACGAAACGGCGACTATTCGAAGGATTTAAGGTGCAAAATATGCGCGAAATCGCTCCAAACCCTGCGCTGGGTCATATTCTTGGCCCCGAAAATATGATATGCTGAAGCACAGGAGAAAAGACACCCATCGGCTTTCGTTCCGGAGTACGCGCCGGCGCGTGAGGTGGAACGTTGCGCGTGCTTGAGCAGCAAGATATATCTCGTGTGCAGAGATACCTCCACCCAAGGCAGCGAAGCCGGACAACTTGTCTGGCTAAGGGAGGCAACCATGTCTTCGACCAAGACTCTGGAAAGAAAGGTCACCGATACAGACGCTTTGCTGGCCAAGGCCACCAAGCCGTCCGCGGACGCGATGCTCCTGCATCCCTTCTACCGCGGCAAGACCGAGATCGCGTTGAAGTGCGTGGTCCGGGATTTCAACGACTTCGCCATCTGGTATACACCGGGCGTAGCAGCTCCCTGTAAAGCCATTCAAGCTGATCCTGAGTTGGCATACGAGTATACCAACAAGTGGAACACCATCGCCGTTATCAGCGACGGCACGCGCGTGTTGGGCCTGGGTGATATTGGCCCAAAGGCAGCAATGCCTGTGATGGAAGGCAAGGCGCTGCTGTTCAAGTATTTGGGTGGCGTCGATGCCGTGCCTATCTGCCTGGACACCAAGGACCCTGACCGATTCATCGAGACGGTTTTGCTGCTCCAGCCCAGTTTCGGCGGCGTCAATCTGGAGGACATCAGCCAGCCGAAGTGCTTCCGCATCCTTGACACCTTGCGCAGCAAGGCCGAGATTCCGATCTGGCACGACGATCAGCAGGGCACGGCCACCGTTACCCTTGCCGGCCTGATGAACGCGCTCAAGGTCGTGGGTAAGCGCATCGACGAGGTTCGTCTGGCATTCATCGGCTCAGGCGCCAGCAACGTGGCCTGTATGCGGCTCATCTTTGCCGCCGGCGCGGATCCGGCCAAGACCTTTGTGGTCGATAGCAAGGGTATTCTGCACCCCGGCCGCGAGGATATCAGCCGCCGCAAGGCCGAATTCGTGGACAAGTGGCGCCTCTGTAACGCCACCAACGCGGAAGGCCGCGTCGGCGGCATTGCCGAAGCGCTGGCCGGAGTCGATGTCTGCATTGCGCTCAGCACACCTGGACCGGGCACGCTCAAGGTCGAGTGGGTTGACAGGATGGCCGAGGATTCCATCGTCTTCGCCTGCGCCAATCCGGTGCCTGAGATGTGGCCCTGGGAAGCCCAGGAGGCTGGCGTGCGCGTCTTTGCCACTGGCCGTTCAGACTTCCCGAACCAGGTCAACAACTCGCTGGGCTTTCCTGGAATCTTTCGCGGCGCGCTGGATGTGCGCGCCAGCACCATCACCGATGAGATGTGTATCGCCGCGGCCACAGCGCTGGCCAACGCGGCTGGCGACCTTGACAACGAACATATCTTGCCCACCATGGACGACTGGGACGTCTTCCCCAAGGAGGCGCTGGCAGTCGCGATGATGGCGCAGCGCCAGGGACTGGCCCGGCTGGAACGCAGCGAGGACGAGATCTACCGCCATGCCACCGACATCATCGGCCGCTCGCGAGACCTGACGCGCTGGATGATGGACAAAGGTTTCATCCCTGAGGCACCCGAGGAGTAGTCATCAGTGACCCGTTCACAGTAATCTGTCAGTAGCTCAACTGCGAAGACGAACGCGTCTGTTCCGACCGATCTCTGATTACTGATCACCGATCACTGATTACCTCCCGAAGGAGAACTACCATGTACGACCTGATCATACTCGGCGGCGGACCGGCAGGCTTGACAGCCACGGTCTACGCCATTCACAAACGACTGGAAACCCTGCTGATCACCGAAGATTTAGGCGGCAAGTCCAACTATCGCATGCACATCCGCGGGCTGGAAGGCTACGAGACCATCAACGGCGAGGA
>JACKBK010000022.1 GCA_020634555.1 Caldilineae bacterium | reverse complement strand
GGTTTTCACCCAGGACTGATCAGACTTATGCAAGAATATGAAACCAACGCACACATTCGCCAGGCAATTCGTACGTTTCAATACGGACTCTATATCCTTACCTGCGGGACCGGCGAACAGGCCAGCGCTGCGGCCGTGACCTGGGTGACGCAGGTGAGTATGCAGCCGCGCCGGGTCGCGGTTGCCATCCGGCGCGCCAGCCATATCTACGGTAGCCTGCGCGCGGCCGGCGCCTTCGCTCTGAATGTGGTTGGTGAGGGTGACAAGGGCCTCGCCAGCACCTTCTTCAAGTACGTTGAACCGGTAGGCAATTCCTTTCGGGACTACAGCTTCGAGGCAGGCGAGTTCACCGGCGCGCCGCTTCTGCTGGGCGCAGTCGCCTGGCTGGAATGCCGTGTCGTCGAAGAGGCCAACCAGGACGGCGACCACGGTTTGTTCATCGCCGATGTCCTGGCGGGCGACGTGCGACACCCCAATGCGCCCTCGATGAGCCTGGCCGCAACTGGCTGGTCCTACGGTGGATAACGAGAGGTATTGACTATGCTAAGCAAGCTGGCAGGACCGTTCCAGGTAAAGGAATATTTCCACTGGATCTCCAACGCCCTGGATTTCGGTGACGACCTTCTGGAGGATCTCTCCTTTCTGCGCACCATGCAGCGTACGTTGCTGCCGCTGCCGTGGCGCGGTGAATGGCAGCCGCCGCTGGAAAAGCTGCTTCCGCAGCTTCGCCCGTTCAACGTGGATGCGCTGGCCGGCAAGAAGATAGGCATTGTCGCCACAGGCGGCAGCGGCGCGATGATCTCAACTTTGGGTGTCATGCGAGCGTGCGAGGAGGCCGGCCTGGAGATCGCCGCCATCTCTGCCTGCTCCGGTTCCGCGCTCTACCTGGCGCCCATTGCTGCTGGTCTGTCAGCAGAAGAAGCCATCGACTTTGTATTCGGCTGGCGCAGCGAGGATTATATCGATGCGCGCTGGAGCGAGCTGTTCAGGATTCCGCTGCACTTGGGCAAGGGATTCACCGGCGTGCTGGACATGGAGGTGATCGAGCGGCTTTATCACGAGCGGCTGGGCGGCGTGTTGCTGGGCGACCTGCCGATCCCCTTCTATGCCAATATCTGGGATGTCGATCACAACCGCGTCGTCCACATGGGTACCCGCTCAACGCCGGATGTTCGACTGGCGCGGCTGGTGCGCGCTGCCGTGTCGCTGCCGATCTTCGCCCGCCCGCTTGAGATGGACGGCACACTCTATGGCGATGGCGGGGTCATCAATATCTTCCCCGCCGAGACCCTGGTGGAAATGCACCCTGAGATCGATTATTTCATTGGCATCAACTGTTTCTACCCCGAAAACTTTGAGGGTGAAGATCTGAGCGGCTGGGACCGCCTGACCTTCAGTCCGATCCGTGTCAGCCCGCAGCCGCGGCATGGCCAGCACCTGGAGCTGGCGCGCATGAACCTGCGGCTCATCGAAGACCGCTGCCTGATGCTACATCCGGTTGCTTACCAGGATATCAAGGGAATCAAGTTCTACGAGCAGTTCGCTGACCGCAGCCGCTGGCCGGAGTTCGTCGTTCGCGGCTACTACAATGCGCGCCGCAATCTGGCCCTGATGGACAGGCAGATGGCCAGCCGGGCCGCAGCAGGCGCACCCTCATGACCACTCGCAACGAACCGGCCACGCTTGCTGCTGCGCAGGGGCTGATGGGCCAGCTTGTCGCTTGGCGGCGCGACCTGCACCGCCACCCCGAGCTGGCATTTCAGGAACACCGCACCGCGGGCATCGTCGCTGCCAGCCTTGCGCAGCTTGGCCTGGAGGTGCAAACCGGCGTCGGGCAGACGGGCGTGGTCGGCATTTTGGAGGGCAGCCGGCCCGGTCCGACCGTTCTGTTGCGCTTCGACATGGACGCGCTGCCGATCTTTGAGGAGACCGGTTTGTCTTTTGCGTCGCTGACCGAAGGCAAGATGCACGCCTGCGGGCACGACGCCCACACCGCTATCGGGCTAGGCGTGGCGACGCTGCTGGCAAGGCGACAGGAAAATCTGCCGGGCCGGGTCAAGTTCATGTTCCAGCCGGCCGAGGAGATCGCTTCAGGCGCGCGGGCGATGATCGCCGACGGCGTGCTGGAAAACCCCGCACCGCAAGCTGCTTTCGGGCTGCACGTCTGGAGCCTGTGGCCGGTCGGCCACGGGGTTGTCAAGGATGGCCCGCTGTGGGCGTCGGCGGACAAGTTCGAAATCGAGATTGTGGGACGCGGCGCGCATGGCGCATTGCCGCACCAGGGTGTCGATGCCATCGTGGTCGCCGCCTACGCGGTCGCTCAGCTTCAGACGGTGGCCAGCCGTGGCATCGACCCGCTGGCGCCGGCCGTGCTGACCATCGGCGAGATCGCCGGCGGCAGCGCGTTCAACGTCATCGCCGAGCGGGTTACCCTGGGCGGCACGCTGCGCACCTTCGACCACGCTGTGCGCCAACAGGTCATCGAGCGGATGCACGCGGTGCTGGGCGGCGTGTGCGCGGCGTTTGGCGCGAGCTACACGTTGGAAGTGACTTTCCACGCGCCACCGCTGGTCAACGATCCTGACGCGGCCGAATATGTGCGGCGGGTAGCATCCGAGGTGCTGGGTCCCGATGCGGTCGCCGACGGTCCGATGCTGACCGTGGCCGAGGACATGGCGGAGGTTCTGAACCGGGTGCCCGGCTGCTTCCTGGTGCTGGGTGCGCAACCTGGCAGCAACGGACAGCCTGAGCCGCATCACAGCCCACGCTTCGACATCGACGAACAGGCGATGCCACTGGGCGTGGCGATTCTGGCCGGCGTGGCGGAGGAGTATCTGCGGGTCAACAGCGGATGAATTCGCATCCTGCGTCTGGTGCGCTGCTAAGGCATACCAGGCGGTTATGGGCCTGGAGTTCCTGGCGCATCTGCCTGCTTACCATGATTTACTGGCGATTATGTCGCCGAAGCGACAGTGCGCCGGCGTTTGATTGACCTGGGTATGCCGCTGGTGTTGCCAGCTTGAACCAATGCCTGAATTCTCAACTCTACCCACAGAAGCGAACAAGCAACATCTGGTCGAGCGCCTGGGAACGGTGCGCAATGATCTGTTGCGTGTCGTCCGCGACCTACCCGCCGATCTACGGCTGATCCCGGCGATGGATGATGCCTGGTCGGTGAAGGATATCGTCGGCCACATCGCCAGTTGGGAGGACCGGCTGCTCACCCTGTCGCAGATGCTGATCAACCGCGAGGGGTACAAGATCGAGTGGCTCAGCGACGCGGCCGGCGTGGACGCCTGGAATCGCAAGGAATACCTGCGCAAGCGCGACTGGACCTGGGAGGAGACGATTCGTAACCTGGCGCTGATCCGCGAGGAGTTGCTGTGGAACCTGGGGTGGGCCACGCCGGAGGAGCTTTTCGAGCTGCACGTTGCGGCCGGCGAGACGGCCACTGCCGCCGGCATGATGCAGGAAGTCATCGCCCACGATATCGAACACACCGCTCATCTGGTGTCTTGGCTGGAGAACCAGCCGAGGGCGGCGGAAAACGAGGGCTAGCTATGGACGCAAACACTCGCGAAACGTTGACGGTTCCACCTGTTGCCAGCCGCGATCCTTCCATTGGCCGGGCGCTGTGGCGGCTCGAAGATGGCCGCGCGCGAACCCTGGAGGCGCTCGATGGCCTGCGCGACGATCTCGTCGACCGCCATCCCGCGGACGAAAGCAGCATCGGGACGATCCTCTATCATATCGCGCTTATCGAAGCCGACTGGCTCCACACCGAGGTACTGGAGCAGGAGTTGCCTGCCGACATGGCGTCGCTCTTTCCTCTCGTTCACAGGGACGCGGCAGGCAACCTCACTGCGGCGACCGGCTACACCCTGGCGCAACATCTCGATCGGTTAGGCGCGGTGCGCGCCCGGCTGCTCGACGTGTACCAGGCCATGGACGGTGTCGAGTTTCGTCGCCTGCGTTCGCTGCCGGACTACGATGTGACGCCGGAGTGGGTGCTGCACCACCTGACGCAGCACGAAGCCGAACATCGCGGCCAGATCGGCGCGCTGCGATCCGCGCAGGAACGTCTATGAACTGGTTTGATCCGCCGGAAGTTGCGCCGGTCGTTCGTGAGGAGCAGCCGGTGCCCGACCGCGAGTTCACCGAGATGGAGCTGCGCCAGTACAACGGCGAACGCGGCCGCCGGGCCTATATCGCCTACATGGGCATCGTTTACGATGTTACCGATGCACCCAACTGGCGCGGCGGCATGCACCGCGATCTGCACTACTCGGGGCTGGACCTGACCCGCTCGCTGCGCAAGGCGCCGCACAGCGAGTCCGTTTTCCAGCGGGTGCCGGCGGTCGGGCGTTTGATCGAAGATGGTCGGTGAGCCACCTGCCTCTCCTGGCAACGGAGGAACGCTATGCTAATCACCAACGTTGAAGTCGTCCCGGTTGAACTGACTCTCAGCATGCCTTATCGTGTGCTGTACGAGGAGAAGGTCGAGCGAGCCTGTGTTGTCTTCATTCGGGTCGATTTGCAAGACGGGCGTTCAGCCTGGGGGTGCGCGGCCTTTGATCCGGCGCTGACCGGTGAGACGAGGGACAGCGTCACCCGCGCCTGCCATCGTTGCGCCGACCGCGCCCGCGACCTGAATCCCCTCAACACCGAGTACGCACTGGATGAGCTATCCAAACTAACCATCGGCACGCCGTCGGCCTTGTGCGCGTTTGATATCGCTTTCCACGATCTGCTGGGGCTGGCCGCCGGCCTGCCCTTGCACCGGCTGCTGGGCGGGTATCGCTATCGCATCCGCACCTCGGTGGCCGTCGGGCTGGGAACGGTTGCTGAGACCGTGGAACTGGCCCGGATGCGCGCCCGGCAAGGCTTTCGTATTCTCAAGATCAAGGGTGGGCAAGACCCGGAGGAGGACGTGCGGCGCGTTGCAGCCGTCTGTGATGCCCTGCCCGATTTAACGCTGCGCCTGGATGCCGATCAGGGCTACAGCGTCCGCCAGGCGCTGGACGTGGCGCGCGCGCTGCAGGACAAGATCGAGATGTTGGAGCAGCCCACGCCGGCCCGAGACCTGGACGCGCTGCGCCAGGTCTCCGAGGTCAGCCGGGCGCCGATACTGGCCAGCCAAAGTGTGCTGGGGCCGGAAACCGCGCTGGAGATCGTTTCACAGCGGGCCGCGCGCGGCATCAGCATCAAGCTGACAACCTGTGGTGGCCTCTCACAGGCCCGCCAGATCGACGCTATTGCCCGCGCTGGCCATCTGGCGACCATGGTCGGCTGTCTCAACGAACCGGCGTTGCTGATCGCGGCCGGGCTGGCTTTCGCTCTCAGCAGCCCCAACGTGCAGTACGGCGACCTCGACGGCCACTTCGACCTGGTGGACGACCCGACGACAGCGGGTTTTCGCTTCGAAGAAGGCTGGCTGATCGCCAGCGACGTGCCCGGTCTTGGCTGCCACATTGATTTTTAGGACTACGAGGAGGCGTCGGCCTTTCCCACCGATTGATGAAGGTTGAGAAAATAATCCGGTAATAGGTTAGCGAGGGCCGCCCGACCGTGAACGCATCGGGCTACAAGGTGAAAGGCCCTGCGGGCCTGGGCTTCGCAGCCCTGAAAGGGCATCCACTTGGCTGCTTGCGCCCCGGAGCGGGTAGCCGGGAGGTTTTGCGCAGCATCCCGGCGGGCATGTCGAGCCAATTACCGACTCATTTTCTTAACTTTCATCGTTCATCGTTCGGATGCCACGCTGCCCGATCCGCGCGGAATTTTCTCTTGACACAACACCTATCTCCATTCATTGACGGTCCGATTGTTGCGCTGGCCGGCGGCGTTGGCGGCGCGAAGCTGGCGTATGGGCTGTATCAGCTTCTTGGCGAGCGGCTGACGGTGGTCGTCAACACCGGCGACGACTTCGAACACTGGGGCCTGACGGTCTGCCCAGACCTCGACACGGTGATGTACAACCTGGCCGGGATCAACAACCCGGAGCAGGGCTGGGGGCTGGCCGACGAGAGCTTTCGCGCGCTGGACCAGGTTGCGAAGTTCGGCGGCGAGAGCTGGTTCCGGTTGGGTGACCGCGACCTGGGCACCCATCTTGTGCGCACACAGCACCTTAAATCCGGCGCCGAACTGACTGAGGTCATATTTGAACTGAAATCGAGCGTAGGTATAACAGCCGCGATCCTGCCCATGTCCGATCAACCGGTGCGCACAATGGTCCACAGCAACGAGGGCGTGCTGGCGTTTCAGGACTACTTCGTGCGCCGCCGCTGCGAACCGCGGCTGATCCGCCTGGAGTTCGCCGGCATCGACGCGGCGCGGCCCTCGCCGCAAGTTCTCGACGCGCTGGACAAGGCTGCCGCGGTCATCCTCTGCCCCAGCAACCCCTACCTCAGTCTGGACCCGATCCTGCACCTGCCTGGCATGGCGGATCATCTGTCGTCGCTGGATGCGCCGGTGATCGCCGTTTCGCCCATCGTCGGCGGGCTGGCGCTTAAAGGACCGGCAGCCAAGATTATGGCCGAGCTGGGCGTAGAGGTGTCGCCGGTAGCCGTCGCCAGGCACCTGGCGCAGCAGATCCGGCTCGACGGATTCGTGCTGGATGAGACGGATGCCGCCAGCGAGGCAGTCGTGGAAACGCTGGGCGTCGCCGCGTTGGTTACTGACACCATCATGGTGAACCACGCCAGCAAGGTGCGGCTGGCGCAGAACGTGCTGGACTTTGCAGTTTCCCTGGCGTGACACTCCACATCGTCGTCCCCGTCAAGAGACTCTCAGAGTCAAAGAGTCGTCTTTCATCGGTGTTGGCCGAGGAAGAGCGGCTGGCGTTAACGTGGTCGTTGTTGTGCCATGTGTTGGCCGTCGTGCAGGAGGCGCAGAAATCGTTGGGTGCGCGCGGCGCAGTGGTTTCGGCTGATCAGGCAGCGTTGGACGCGGCGCGCCAATTTGGACTGACCCCCATAATTGAAGAAACACTGGCAGAGGATTCGCCGTCTGGCCCGGAGGCGACACTGAACGCAGCGCTGACCCAAGCGACGACCTGGGCGTCCGGCCAAAACGCCAGCGCGTTGCTGGTCTTGCCTGCCGACCTGCCCTTTGTCACGCCGGTGGACATTCAAGCGCTCTGGCGTGCCAGCCAGCAGCTTTACTCGGCGCGGGCGATGGTGATCGCGCCGGACAGCCACAATGCAGGCACCAACGCGCTGCTGGTGCGGCCGCCAGCGGCGCTACACTTCGAGTTCGGTCCCGACAGCTTTCGCCGCCACTGCCAGCAGGCACAAAGCCGCGGCCTGGCCTATCACATTCACCGCTCGCCACGCTTAGGGCTGGACGTGGATCTCCCCACCGACCTCGCACAGTACCTCACGCTGGAACACGCGGACCCGGAGGATGACCCCATGCAACCTCAAAGCCGCAGCCCGTTGATTACCCCCGCCATCGAGTCGTTTCTCAACCAGCCTGGCCTGCTGATGCGGCTGGGCACAGTCGGCCGCGATGGGTTTCCCCACGTCACGCCGGTGTGGTACGGCTACGAGGATGGCGCGTTCTTCGTCACCACGGCTTCAGATCGCGTCAAGGCGCGGAATATGCTGGACAACCCGCGGGTCGGCTTTGCCATCGACAGCGATGTGCGGCCCTATCGCGGCCTATCGGCAACAGGAACAGCACGGCTGGTGGCCGAGGGCGAAGCGGCGCGCGCGCTCACCCGGCGTATCGCCGGCCGCTACGTGCCCGCGGAACGCCTGGATGCGATGGTGGACAGCCTGATGCAGGCACCGCGGGTCGTGTTTGCCATTGAACCGCGGCAGATAACACGCATTGGGAGCTGGGGAGCTGTCACCTAGCCCTTTGTGATCGGGGTCCAACAAAATGCACACATCTTGCGGCTTCTCCTGGGCTGTGCTACACTCATCTCCGGTAGCATGACAACACCCTCCTCCAACTCAACTGCGGCTGGCCAACCGGCGCCGCGCGACCTGACTCCCTGGCTGCTGGCCGGCATCCTGCTGTTGTCGGTTCTGCTGCGTGTTGGTGTCGCGCTCTATCTGGGGGATACTACTCCGCCCGGCAAGGATGAGACATCTTATTCAACCCTGGCCGCGCGCGTTGCCGATGGCTACGGCTTCAGCTTCCCTGTTGCCTGGTATCCCTTCGCGCCGGCTGGCGCGCCGACGGCCCACTGGTCCTTCTTATACACAGGCTTCGCCGCCGCCGTCTACGCGCTGGCTGGTCCACATCCTCTGGCCGTGCGCCTGCTCAGCGCCCTTCTGACCGGCATCTTTCTTCCGCTAGTAATCTATTTTCTGGCTCGTCGCGCTTTTCCCCCGCGCCTGCTTTCGGCATTTGCCATTCGTCGCTCATCGTTCACCGTTTATCAATCTCTCCCCCTCCTGGCCGCCTTCCTGGCTGCCATCTACGCTTATTTCGTTCTCTACGGCGCGATGGTCCAGACTGAAGGGCTGTTCATCGTGACGCTGATCTGGTCCATCGAGCGCGCGTTGGCCCTGGAACAAACCGTGCGTCGCGGCCAGACTCCCCGCTGGACAGAGTGGCTGGGTCTTGGCGTTGCACTGGGCATGGCTGCTCTGCTGCGCCAGTCGATCCTGCCCTGGGTGGTGGTACTTTTCCTTTGGCTGCTCTGGCGCGCCATCCAGGCCCAACGCGCCACTGTTGCGGGTTCCGGTTTCCCTGCTTTCCTTCGCTTCCCTCCTTTCTCGTCCACCCTCTTGCGGCTGGTTCTAGCCGGTCTGGTCATTCTGGTGTTCATTGCGCCCTTTACCTTGCGCAATTTCCGCGTCTACGGCGATTTTCTGTTGCTCAACTCCAACGCCGGTTACGCGATGTACTCTGCACAGCACCCGCTGCACGGCAGCAGCTTTCAGGAGTACGCGGCCGCGCCTCTGCCTACGGATTTGAACCCGCAACCACAGAACGAAGCGCAATGGGATCGGGCGCTGATGGCGCGCGGCATCCAGTTTATCGTCGATGAGCCGGGCCGCTATTTGCTGCTCTCCCTCAGCCGGGTCGCCGACTACTTCGAGGCCTGGCCAACCCGCGACAGCAGCCTGCTCTTCAATCTGGGACGGTTGCTCTCATTTACGCTCTTTCTCCCCTTCATGGTCTACGGCCTTTGGCTTTCGCGGGCTGACTGGCGACGTTACACCATGCTCTATCTCTTCATTGGTTTCTATTCGATCCTGCACATCATGACCTGGGCAATGACTCGTTACCGCCTGCCGGTGGACGCGGTGCTGTTGCTCTTTGCCGCGCTGGGGATCGCGGCGTTGGCGCGATGGCTGACAGATCGGCGACGACGGGTCGGCCAGCCAGCCCGATCCTGATAGGTGTTGGATTTCAGTTCAACGTGATGACTTATCCGACCGACTGAGGGCCTCGATCTTTACCTCGTGGCTCAAGTGAAACAACTCTGGATCCCCCGTCATCAACACGGCTTTGTGAGTGTACGCTGCCGCAGCTGCAAAGGCGTCGGCGTATGAGATAGCGTATCGAATCTTGAAGGTCACCGCCGCCAGGACTGCTTCCTCCGTTGCCTGTAGTACGGTCAGTGGCAGTTGACGCAGTTGTTGAAGAGTTTCCCAAGCCGCGTCTTCTCCCTTTACCTTGCCAATTCGATACGTTACCTCGCCCAGGTTGATGATCGAGATGGACAACAGCGTCTTGTTTGCAAGTGCTTCTTCAAGGCATTGTCTAACCCGCGTTGCTGCTGGATCCTCCTGCTGGAGCAAGGCTAAAATGGCCCAAGCGTCAAGGACGTAGTGTCGAGTCACGGTCGATCTCCAGTTGATGATCGTACTCTAAATCAGTGAGAAAGTCAGCGTCAGCGTATTTACCCCACAAGGCATCTAAAACAGATGCCTTTACCGGGTCAAGGAGAATCTTGCCGTCCTCAGTCAGACTCACGTGAAACATTGCATCGCGTTCGACCTTGAGTTCCTGGCGGATCGATTTTGGCAAGACTAGCTGCCCCTTAGACGAAAGTTTGACCAACATACATCCACCTTCTTTCCAACTGGCACGGGCTAATGAGAAGTTCTGTAGCTATTCAGGCTATCACGGAGCGATAGACTTCGGAAGTCGCCGAACAAGGAGGAAGCATCTCTCGCCGCGTTAGGCTGGTTTTACGTAGAATTGGCGACTTCCGAAGTCTAAGGCTGAACAGTTACGAAGTTCTTACGATTGGAGACATATTGTAAGACGAACCGTTGGTGGCGTCAAGTATACCTTGCGCTCTTTCTAGCTCCTACGTGTGTCAGGCCAAACCCAGACCGAAGGAATTATCCTGATACCTAAGTCAATTGCAGGGACACCACGGTTGGCATATAATTCACACATGAAGGATCGCCACCCACTCATCGTTGGCGGGATCGTAGTCACCGATTGAGCCGGTGCTGATCTGTTGGAACACCTTGCCGCGACCGAATAAACCAGAGTACCAGGCTCTTGGCTCGCATCCTCTTCCTCACCCAGGTTCTTCCGTATCCCCTCGACGCCGGCCCAAAGGTGCGGGCGTATTACATGCTACGGCATTTGGCTGCGCAGTACGACGTCACCCTGGTCTCCTTCGTCCGCCCTGACGACAGGCCGGAATACAGCGAGCACCTACGCGGCATCGCCAGTGCAGTCCATACCGTGCCCATCCAGCGGTCGATGGCGCGCAACGTCCAGGCGGGCGTTACCGGCTTGCTTTCCGGTCTACCCATTGTCATCGCCCGCGACGAAATGGATGAGATGGCGTTGCTCCTGCGCCGGTTGACCAGCGAGACGCCTTTCGACGTTGTCCATGCTGACCAGCTCAGCATGGCGTGGTGGGGACGGCTGGCAGCGGAGAAAGGGAGCGGGAATGGGTTGGCGTCCACCCACCCTGTTACCCTGCTTGACGAGCACAACGCGATCTATGCGCTCACCGAACGTCTGGCAAGAGAAGCGGGCGGGCTGCGGCGCATCATCGCGCAGCGTGAGGCGGGGGCGTTTCGCCGCTACGAGGCCGACATGGTCCGCTTCTTCGATGCCGTGCTGACCGTCACCGATGAGGATCGTACCTTGCTTCTCGACCTCTTCGATCCACCCGAGCGAGCGTTGCAAGCATCCAAGTTCACCACCGTCCCCATCTGTGTCGATCCGGCCGCAGTTCAGCCGATTGATCGTTCGTCCTCCACCGATTCACCTGTTTCCATTCTCCACCTTGGCACCATGTTCTGGCCACCCAACGTAGCCGGTGTGCTGTGGTTTGCGCGCGAGGTGCTGCCGCTGATCTGGCAGCGTATCCCGGATGCCCGCTTCGTCGTTGCCGGCAAGAAGCCGCCTGCCGATGTCTGCGCGTTGACCACCGACCCGCGCATTCAGGTCACCGGCTACGTTGCGGATCCGCTGCCCTATCTGCAAGCCGCCGATGTCTTCGTTGTTCCGCTCTTTTCCGGCGGCGGCATGCGCGTCAAGATCCTCGACGCCTGGTTGTGGGGCCTGCCAATCGTGTCGACCCCCATCGGCGCTGAAGGCATTGATCTGCGCGACGGCGAGAACATTCTCATCGCCGGCGATGCTCGCAGCTTTGCTGATGCCACCATCCGCCTGCTGGCCAACCGCGAACTTAACCAGCAACTGCGCAGCAATGGCCGCCAGTGGGTCGAGCAGACCTACGCCTGGCAGGTCGTGTACCGAAGAGTGGATGCAGTGTACACTCAACTTCTCGACAACACGTCCTAGACTGCCGACAATACCCCCAATTATTGGCTCTGCCGTCACCTTGTCTTCCCCTCGACCGTTCTCCCGCATTCGAACGTTTCGCGCTCCCGCCACCGCTGCTGCAGTTGCACTCGGTCTCTACCTGGCTACCCTCTCCCGCCATTACACCGGCGACAGCATCGAGTACGCGCTGGCTATCGAGCTGGGCGACTCGGCGTTCTTGCTGGACCCATATCACCCATTGCTGCACCCGCTGGGCCTAGCGTTCTATCGGCTCTGGCAAGCTTTTGGCTGGACAGGCCAATCGTTGCTGCCGCTGCAAATCCTGAACGCGTTGGCAGGCGCGATGTGCGCGGGGTTGGTGGCGGACATCGCCCGCCGGCTAACAGGATCAAGCCGGCTGGCACTGCTGGCAGGTCTGGGTTTCGCAGTCTCAGGCGGCGTCTGGATGCTCAGCGTTGAGGCGGAGTTTGTCACCGTGCCGCTGGCGTTTGCGCTGCTGGTTCTATGGGTGCTCTTGGCAGCTTCGCCAGACCAGGCAGGCAAGGCGTGGTATGCGATCTTGTTGGCGCTGGTCACCATACTGGCGTTCAGCACCTACGCCACCGGCGCGATTCTGCTTTTCGTCGTGGTGATCGGGATTCTGATGGACAGCCGGCTGGAGGGGGCGATACGGCGCCGGCAGGTTCTGATCTACGGCAGCACGTTTCTGATTGTGGCTGTCCCGGCAAGCCTGGTTTTCCTCGCGCAGTGGTCACAGGGCGACTGGGCACGCGTGCCTGCTTACTTTTTCAGTCGTGGCGGCTATAGCCGGTTCGTGTTGAGCGACTTGCCCCATGGCGTCTACGGGTTGCTGCGCTCGCTGGCGCTGTATCCGCGGTTGAGCCTGGTCGGCACAACGAGTGAATTTCTTGCTCAAGCGTCACCCACCGCCCGCGGGCTGTGGGTTGTCTACTACACGCTGGTGCTGTTGATTGTCTGCATGCCGTTGGCGCTTGCTGTGCGCTATCGGAATCGCTTGCTGGCAAGCCACCGCCGCACGCTGGCGGTTTTAGCGGTCTGGTCGGCAGGCTATGCGCTGGCAGCCGTGTATTGGGTGCCGGGCGACGTGTCGTTTTGGCTGCCGGTGCTGGCCGCGTGGTGGCTGCTGTTGGCGTTGGTGTTCACCGCGGAAACCGATGCGGACATGCCAACGAAGAAACGGCGATTGCCGGCCGCGCTGGCAATCGCCGTCGTCGCGCTGGCGGTTGCCAACGCGGTCTTCGAAGTCCTGCCTCGCCACAACCTGTCTACCAACCTGCCTTATCAGGTTGCCGCGGATGTGGCTGCTCAGACCGGCGAGACCGATCTTTTTCTGACTCGCCCTGATGACATCAGTGGTCTGTATCTGGCGTATTTCGGCGGGCGCCAGGTGTTGTATGCCACGCCGGCGACGCTGGACAGACTACACCACTACCTTGTGTCGTCGCCTGAGCCACCCGTTGGCCGGGTGTTGGTTGTAGATGCCGACGGCGAGCGTCTCGACTGGTGGGGGAGTACTCTGGCAGCCAGCCAATGGCAGCTCATCCAACTGGCGCCGCAACAGCGGGACGGACTGCTGATCGAGCTATCCTCGTGGTAACACAGGACCGGAACGCCTGGGAGGCCGCGTTATTGGTCGAGAACCGCGGTTATCTCAGCAGTGTAGCCGGCGATAGTGGCCGCGGTGTCGCGCACTCGGTCAGCGCCAAGGTCTTCGGCGCCGATGAGGACGCCCTCGGCTCCGGCCAGCGCGCTGTAGATCATCCGCAGCAGACGGCGCGCTTCGGTTGGGCCGTGGCCCAGTGCAGCCAGTGTCTTGTCGATCTGGACGGTGTGCTGGCGCATGTGCGCCTCGAAGCGATGCAGCCGGAAACGCAGGCTCAAAGGCCCGCTTTCCCAGTAGACCGACGGCAGCGCCAGCTCTTCTTCGCCGATGTCTGCCAGTTCGGCCAGAATCCGCGCATGGATCACCGAATGGAAGTGCATGATGCCGGGCAGCGGACCTTCCAGGATGTTGTCCTCCTCGGTGGCCTCCATGCCAAGAATCTCCTCGTAGACTTCCAGGTTCATCTTGACCGGATTGCTGACACCGGCCCGCAACTGGTTCAGCGCGTTGACCAGCACAGTGAAGAAGCCCGCATCGGCGCCAGCAATGTGGGCCAGTGCCTGGCGCGCCGGCCACTCGCCCTCGGCAGGCGGCGTGTCCAGAGTCGCGGCGGCCACACCGCGCATGGCTGCATACAGATCGCGATAGGCGCTGTGGTAAAGCGCCAGTATCCGCTGCGCTGACGACGGTGGCAGGCCAGCCTCCTGTCGATCCTGCTCAAGTTGTACAGCGAGTGTACGAAGTTCCTCGAAGACGCGGAAGAAGGCAAAGCGCACCCCCTCTTCGTCGTAGGAACCCCATGCCCAGGGCTGGTTAAGATCGGCGTCGTCCAAGTGCTGGGTCAAATCGGCAAAGGCATCGACTGCCCCGGCCAGGGTAGTATCGGTCATGTTACCTACGTCTCCGTTTCCGGCTTTCGCCTGCGATGATATTTTCCTGTTACTCGTTCCAGTTCCTTGATTTCTTCAGCGGAGAGCGCCGAGCATTGGCCGGATGCAGCATGGGCCAGCAACACGATGCGTGCTGCTTCCTCTACCACCAGCACCTTGCTCAGCGCACTTTCGGTGGACTCGGCTACTACGACCAATCCATGGTTGCGCAGCAAGACGGTATCGTGGTCTACGATCAATGCGGCGACCGCGTCGGCCAATTCCTGGGTTGTGGGTGTGAGATAGGGCAACAACGGTGTCTGCGATCCGACCGCCAGAAAGAAGTCTGGCGTGATGGCTGGGATACTGAGACCGGCGCACCCCAGCGCGACGCAGTTGGGCGGATGGACGTGAAGTACCGTCGCTGCATCGGGCCGGGCGCGGTAGCACGCCAGATGCATGGCGTGTTCGCCAGAGGCGCGCCGCAGTTGCCACGTGTTCTGGGTGTGAACGTTCAACGGCACGAAATCGGCTGATGTGAGCCGGTCCAGCCGCGCGCCGGCGGGTGAGATGTAGCACAACTCATCCCAGCGCAGGCTGATGTTGCCGCCTGAGCCGTGGACGAACCCATTTTCCACCAGCTTGTGCCCGGCCGCAGCCAGGCTGACGAGGCGGGAATCCAATGTCATTGATAGCTCCTCACGGGTGGAAACGGGAATAGACGGACGGAAAGGAAAGACGGAAAGGAAGGAAAAGAGGGACTGCTCAACCTGTGCTGTCGCGGAGACTTCCGAAGTCTCCACGACCTTCAAAAAGTGCGGCATCCGGTTCGGGCCTCTTCGTCCCTGGAGCCGGCGACTTCCGAAGTCTTGGGCGGAGTAGTTACTGTTTTTGTTTTGGAGCTACGGGGTCTATTCCAGTGGGCCGGCCGCGTCCGGCGGCCAGTAGCTGAACCATGCCCTGCCTACGATGTTGTCGATGTGTACCGGACCAAAAGAGCGACTGTCGTTGCTGGCCCGCCGGTTGTCGCCCATCACAAAAACGTGTAAGGGGGGCACGACCCGCGGCGCGAGGTTGCCACGCGTCTCCTGGGTCAGGTAATCTTCAGCCAGGGGCTGGCCGTTGATGTAGACGCGGCCGTCATGGATCGCCACCTCGTCGCCAGGCAGACCGATGACCCGTTTGATGAGCAACTCATCCTCGGGACGAACCCGCAGCACGACGATGTCGCCCCGCTCCGGCGGATGCAGCCGGTAGGAGACCTTTTCTACCACCAGCCGCATGTCGGTGTGCAGGTTTGGCTCCATGCTCTGGCCGTAGACGCGGGTCGCCTGGGCCAGAAACACATGGATGAGCAGCGCGATAATGATCGCCGGTACCACGGTTTCCGCGATATCGCGCGCCAAACCGCCTCGCCGCCGGCCTGAACCAGTTGTAACGGCCTGCTCCTCGACGGTTGCCTGCGGCATGGCGTCTTCTGGCAGATCGTAGCTTTCACTCTCCGCAGTCTGCGCTGCGGCTACGTCATCAGCGCGATACTCATCCATTGCAACTCAAGCCTCAACACCCATTCATTCTCGAATTCCGGCCGGTCAGAAGACCGGCCGGATTGTGTGTCTACCTGCTCCGGTATGTGCTACCGGTTGCGGCGCGGCCGTCGCCGGTTGCCACCGTCGGAGTTGTCGCGTGACCGGGAAGATCCCCGGTTGCCGCCGCCACTCCCCTTGCGGTCGCGTTCGCGGGCTTCTTCGGCCGTCCAGCCTTCCAGCACGGCCTGCCGGCTGAGCCGGATCTTGCCGCTCCCCGGATCGATATCGATAACCATCACCATGATCTCGTCGCCCAGGTTGACTACGTCCTCAACTGAGGGCACGCGGTAGTCAGCCAGTTGCGAGATGTGAACCATTCCATCGACGCCTGGCATGATCTCGACGAAGGCGCCGTAGCTCTCCGTGCGCACGACCTTGCCGGTATAGATCTTGCCGATAGTGGCTTCCTCGGTCAGCGCCTCGATCTGCGCGATCGCGGCGTAGATCTTGGTGCCATCCGCCGCTGCTACATACACGGAGCCGTCGTCGTCGATATCGATCTTAACGTCGTACTCCTCCTGAATCGCCCGGATCATCTTGCCGCCGGGTCCAATCACCTTGCCGATCTTCTCAGGGTCGATCTTGACGGTGATGATTCGCGGGGCGTATTCGGACATCTCCTTGCGCGGTTCAGCCAGCACTTCCAGCATCCTGCCCAGAATGAACAGCCGGCCTTGTAGCGCCTGTTCCAGCGCCTCGGCCATCATCTCAAGGCTCAAGCCCTTGATCTTGATGTCCATCTGCAAGGCGGTGATGCCGTGCTGCGTGCCGGCGACCTTGAAGTCCATGTCGCCCAGGTGGTCTTCCATGCCCTGGATGTCTGACAGGATGGCGTAGCGGCCAGTGGCAGTATCCGTGACCAGCCCCATGGCGATGCCCGCTACCGGAGCCTGGATCGGCACACCGGCGTCCATCAGAGCCAGCGTGCTGCCACACACCGACGCCATGGAGGTGGAGCCGTTGGATGCCAGCGCCTCAGAAACGAGGCGTAGCGTGTAGGGAAACTCTTCCGCGGGTGGGATCATCGGCAGCAAAGCCCGCTCGGCCAACGCGCCGTGACCGATCTCGCGGCGTTTCGGGCCGCGGTTGGGCCAGGTCTCGCCGGTGGAAAAGGCCGGGAAGTTGTAGTGGTGGATATAGCGCTTTTGGGTTTCCGGCGCCAACGTGTCCAGCTCCTGCGCCTCGCGCGGCGTGCCAAGCGTTGCAATCGTCAGCACCTGGGTCTCGCCGCGCGTGAAGAGGCCAGAGCCATGTGCGCGCGGCAGGAGTCCTGTCATGCAGCTAATCGGCCGGATCTCGGTCGTGGTGCGACCATCGGGACGTAGTCCTTGATCGAGGATCTGCTCGCGCACGCTGTTCTTCAGGATATTGTCGAAGGCGGAACGTACGTCGCGCGCTTCGTAGGTCTCGTCCAGTTCCTCGCGCGCCTCGACACTCAACTCATCCAGTGCCGCGCCGCGCTCTTCCTTCAACATGCCCTGTTGCAGGATCTCGTCCATGCGGTTGCCGATCAGAGACTGGACGGCAGCCTTGACATCGTCGTTGCCGGTGGGCGTCTGGAAGTCGAACTTCGGCTTGCCGACCTCTGCACGCATGCGCTCCTGCATTTGAATGATGTCCTGGATGCCTTCATGGGCGAACCGCAGCGCTTCGAGCATCACGCCTTCGGGCACCTCGTCGGCGCCCGCTTCCACCATCAGGATGGCGTCTTCGGTGCCGGCAACCCGCAGGTCCATGGTGCTGGTCTGCATCTCGGTAGCGGTCGGATTGGCCACGAACTCGCCGTCGATGTAGCCGACGCGGATTGCGCCTACCGGGCCGCCCCAGGGAACATCGCTGATGTGCAGTGCACACGAGGCCGCGTTGATGGCCAACACGTCCAGCAGATGCTCGCCGTCGGAGCTCAACGCTGTGATGATGACCTGTACCTCGTTGCGCATCGTCTTGTCGAAAAGAGGACGCAACGGCCTGTCGGTCAGGCGAGCCGTGAGGATGGCCTGCTCGGAGGGCCTGCCCTCGCGCCGGAAGAAGGAGCCGGGGATGCGGCCCGCCGCGTAGAGTTTCTCCTCGAAATCGACGCTCAGGGGGAAGAAATCGATTCCCTCGCGCACGGACTTGGAGCCGGTGGCCGTGGCCAACAACACCGAGTCGCCGGAGCGAAGGGTGACGGAGCCGCCGGCCAACAGGGCCAGCGTGCCGGTTTCCACGATGATCTCGTGGCTGCCAATGTGGCAGGTGTACTGATGCTTTTGAATTTGCATGTCAGTCCTTTCGGGTTTGGTTGATCTTGCCAAACTTGACCACCCCTCGCGCAGCCCTCAACGCGAGAACACCCGCGGCAACACGAAGTAGCCACGGGCGCCGGTCTGGCACGGAGGTCAGGGACTGGGGAGTATCGCCCAGGTGATCGGTAATCCGTGATCCGTAATCGGTAGGCGGCAGTCCGAGACTGTTTACCGATCACTGTTTACTGATTACTGTTCCACTCAGCGGCACTCCCCAATACCTGAACCATCTCTGCGCCAGATCAGCCGGCTCCAAGGTTCGATCAGGTTTGGTTGGTCTTACAAAATGTGTCGGGTAGGAAGGCTCAGCCTTTCTACCCGACAACTCGTTACTTCCGTAGTCCGAGGCGCTCGATCAGTTGCTTGTAACGCACCTGATCTTTGCGGCTCAGATATGCCAGGTGGCGGCGTCTCTGGCCGACCAGCTTCAACAATCCTCGCCGTGACGCTTCATCATGCTTATGCTCCTTGAGATGCTCGATAAGCGAGTTGATGCGCACAGTGAGAAGTGCGATCTGTACTTCCGGCGAACCGGTATCGGTAGAGTGTACCTGGTATTCCTTCGTGATGGTATCTTTTTCCGTCTTGCTGAGAGGCACTCGTTAGTCTCCTTAGATCACTACATAGAAAGAGCCGGGCTACCGCTGGAATACCAAGGCGTGTAGCCCAGCACAACTTGCGGGATTATAGCACCATAACCTTAAGAACACAAGTTCGCGTCATATCAAGCACGGCGGCGCACCACCACCAGCGTCACGTCGTCCACTACCGCTGTCTGGCCAGCGTGCGCCCAAACAGCGGCAATAATCGCGTCTGCGACCTCCTGAGCCGTACCGCGCCGGTGTGCCACCAACAGATCGTGCAGCCGCTCCTGGCCGAACTCCTCACCTTCCTTGTCCAGGATGTCCACTACCCCGTCGGTGTAGAGGACGACCAGATCGCCCGGCGCCAGCACCAGTGTATCTGTGTCGATAACCGGGTCGTCCACGATGCCCAGTGCGATGCCGCGGCTGCGCAGCGGTTGCACAGCGCCGTCGGCCGCGCTGACGTGCAGCGCCAATCCGTGGCCCGCGTTGGCGTACTGGATTTTGTGGTTCGCCGGATCCAACATGCCGTACCAGGCGGTGACGAACATATCCTCGCGGTTGCTGGCGTTCAGCCAGCGGTTGGCGTGTACCAGCGCCCGGTCAGGTGACGCATAGTCCTGCGCCGACAGCCGCAGCAGCGTGGACGTGCGCGCCATGAACAGCGCCGCGGGCACGCCCTTGTCAGCCACATCGGCCATGACGATACCCAGTTTGCCGTCGGGCAACGGGATGAAGTCGTAGAAGTCGCCGCCCACCTCGCGCGCCGCCTCCCAGTCGTGGGCCAGCTCATAGCCCGGCACGTCGGGGATCTCATCAGGCAGCAGGCTGGTCTGGATGCGATGCGCAACTTCCAGTTCCTGCAGCAGGCGGATCCGTTGCTGCTCCTGTACCTGGAGTTGAAAGTTTTCCAGACTCAGGCTGGCCTGGCGGGCGATCCCGGCCACGATGTCGCGCCGCCGCTGGCTGATATCACGGTCCGACTCCACCGCGTCCACCAGCAGCATGCCCAGGACGTCGTCCTGCACAGCCAGCGGCGCAGCCACCAGATTCTTGCTTCCCACAACCTCGCGCCACCGCGACGGCACCAGATCGCTGTTGCGCGCGTCGGCAATATATTGAATTGTTCGAGTCGCGCGGGCCAGATCGATCAGCGGTACTGCTCCAGGTGGCAGCCGCATTTCGGCAAAAGCTTCAGCCGAGTCGCCTCGGCCGACATGCAACTGGCTGACAACGAAGTCGCCGCTTTCCTTGTCGAGCAGTAAGGCCGCGCAGCGATCGACGCCTGCCAGCAGGGGTGTGAGCCGAACGACGTGCTCCAGCATTTCATCGATGGTCTGCGCGTTGGAGATGGCCTGCGATACCTCCAGCAGCGCCCAGGAAATCCAGGCTTCCTCGTCGCGATAGCCGGCCTGGCGCACGCTTTCTATGGAGGCGGCCACCTGTTGCGCGATGCCGGCCAACATGCCCATTCGTTTGTCGTGCAGCCGCACAGGCACGCTTTCCCGGTTGAGACTCACCAGCATGCAGCCGATAAGACGGTTCTGTGCCAGCAGCGGCAGCAGCATCACCTCGTCGCCGGCCAGCGAGCGCCACAGCGCGTCGGGCAACACGCCTGCCGCATCGCGTTCCAGAAGGATCGGCGCCGGCCGTACGAGAAGCTGGGCCAACGCGGTGGAGGTACCCGGTGACAGCCCGGAAGCTGCGGGCGCCAGACGCTCGCGGTCAAGACCAACCGCATCGGCCAGATCGCGTCCGCCAGTCGCCTTCCGCCTCGTGCCAGACGCTTACCAGACGGCGCCGACCAGCATGGTCGTGATGCGTGACCGGTAGCGACACCGGTGTTCTCAGCCTGGTTGCCGTCGAGCCATCTGCAGCACCGTAGTGATCCACGCCTCCTCCTGTTTTTTGCCCACGACCATGTAGAATCGACAGCTACCTGCACGTCGTCGGCCAGGGTGGTCAGCACGAACAGGTTCTCGCCCAGCCTGCCTGGCTCGCGGTTCTGCACATCCAGCGTTATCGCCGTTGTAACCCCGCCCTCCACCACCAGCGCGTACAGCCAGTTCCGACTTCGTCGGGCAGCAGGCGGGTCGTCGGGATGAAGTGCGCTCTTGTGTTACATCCCCTGACCAGCAGCGGGCTGGCCGGTCGCCGCAACCCAGCGCTGATGATAGCCTCTTTCGAACCGTTATGTGCGCCCCTCGTTGAAGCTATATCTGGCTGAGCTGATGGCTGCCGCTGGCGCAAAGACGGCCTGATGCGTCTCTGCTCCTTCCACCAGGAATATTCCGGCGAAGCCGAAGCGTCAGTGATCAGCTCTACTACTTTGGTCAGCAGTTGATCGAAAGTCGAGTTTCAGCTTCGTCAGCGCCTGGTTATTCACTTTCGGCGGAGCGGCTGCCAATTGCTTCCGGTTAGTTGAACGGTTTGAAAGAGCCGGGCGTTGACGATGGCGCTGGCTGCGTGGTGGCCGATGATGGTTCATCGTGCGTAGATCGTTCATCGAACATGTCTGGCCGGTGGTGTTGAACGGACATCGACCCCACAGTCTCGTCGCTGCGCCAACAAAGCGGCACGAACAGCCGAAAGCGCAGGATCGTCGAGTCGTAGCTGGACGCGCTATAAACCCGGTATCCCAGCCGAGAGCGCACCAGCAGCGCGGTCAGCGTGGCCCGCATCCAGCCGGATGATAACCAGCCCCGGCGCCGGGAAAGAGGCATGGGCAGGCGTTTGCCATCCTGAACCCACACTTTGAGGTTGAAGCTGTCTTCGAACAGTCCGGTGAAAATGGTCGGCGTCAACGATGCGCCTGACCTGATAGACCAACCACACAACCCGTCTGTACCGTTGCAACGGACAATGGCCAGCCTGGCCTGTTAACGCGGCCAGGTCGACCTGGCTGAAGTGACTGATACGCCGAGAATCCGTGTTCGCTGGCTGCGTGTTTCCGGCTTTTCGGCTGCGTTTTCTTGTTCATGCGACAGCCCGTTATGGCTGTGGACAGCCCCTCGAAGGTGGGGGCGGAATGGCACAAGACCCCATCCTATGAAACATGTTTACGGCTCCGCCGATGTGCTCTTTGCTCATGGTAACGGTGTCTCGGTCTCGCCAAACCTCGAAGACCACATCGTCCAGGCGGTGCATGAAATGCAGGCCAAGTCCGCCCACCTGTTCTTTCCCAGGTCATCGGTAAATGCGGTGGCTCGACCTCCCGGCTCGAAGGATGTCCCGTATCGTTGACGCAACATTCGCCCGCTGACCACCCGGCAGCATTTGACCCGATCCGCCGTCGGGACGTCCCGCGTAAGTGTTCCATGATACGGCGCACGCCTCGTCGGTTGCCAACTCTCGCACGCAAAGATCTCCGTCGCTGTTCGGCGCCGCGCATCTATGCAGTGCGGCGCGCACAAAGTCCAGCACGAGCGGCAAGTGGGTCCAGGTCGCTGGTGACGAGCAGTTCTGTCATAGAAGGTCAGGATTACCATCGCAAAGCTTGTGGCCGGTTTCGACTGAGCCTTAATTTTCCGTGACTCGGTCGGAGACTCCCGCCACGGCAGGGGACGCTTCAGGAGACAGTCGGAGTTACCAGGCGCCGACCGCTTCGGTTGCACTTTCATAGGGTCTGAACATTCCAAGAACGCCGGCAGCAAGCCTGCGGTCATGCTCGGTGATCTTAGCTTTTGGCGCGAAGTGGCCAGGTAGATGTTGCCGCGGTTAAAGCGCTTGGCCTGTTGGTAGGTTGGTCATCAACACCTGCGATCGCGCTGCTGGCTGGCGACGTCGCCTGGCGTCGAGCACGAAGCGCGGTAAATGGGCTCCCTGATCGGTGACGCTCTTGAAGGCGGCTTACTTCCGAGCCTTTGCTGCCGTCGAGATCCTGCCGTGTAGCGATGAACAGATCGTACACTGGAATTTGCTTGCCTGATGGTCGGGACGGGGTCGCTTGGCGATGAAATCTCCTCTGCGGAACGGGATGGTTTGGATTGGTAGCGCCATTAAAGGCAGTCACTCGATAGCTCTCGATGGTTTCCTGTTATGAATCGAAAACCTTGAAACCCGCAACAAACCGGCCACCCATAATATCGAGCATTTGCGCGATGGACAAGACAGGCGCAGATCGCCGGACGGAGGGCGCGACCCTGCTTCACAGCAGGCCGGATAATCACCGCAGGCCGGAGCTGGCGATGACTTCTGGCGCGGCAGCCAGTCAGAGCACGATGTACCACCGGCGGCGATGGCCTGTTGTGCGGCGGCTCGTTAATCGCGCCCGTTAGCACCTTTGCCCCGATCGCAAGAACTGTGCATGGCGGCGGAAGTCGAACCGGACGTGATGTTCATAAAGTGACAGTCACTTCCGCAAGTACCGTTACTGTCAGCCTGTATTGCCGTGCGGCAACCTGAAGCCGCGCTGAGTAGGTACCGTTCACCTGACGTGGAAAAGCGCGCGGAGTATACCACAGCGATGGTCGGTCGCTGCTGTTTTGCGGACCGACAGGCCTCGGCGCTCAATCAGAATCGCCGCCATCCCCAGCCCGACGAATCCAGAACAGGCCACCATGTGCGACAGGGCCAGATTAAAGAGATAGCGATCCAAAACACCGCGTGCCACAAAAACGCCGGCCACGGCCGCGCCAATCCCAGCAACAATGTCTCCTGCCGGTCGTCGGTCAGGCCACGTCGTAACATGCAGCAGGCTGAAAAAACGCCGCGGGGCCAGACCACCATAGCCAAAAAGAAGACAGCAGTCCACCACGCTCATCGTCTCAGCCATCAGCAGGACGCTGCTGACGCCGAGCTGTACAGGTCGATATCAGGCGTGCCGCCAATCCGGACGCCGAACACCGATAGCGCACCGCAGCGGCGCCCCGGTACCACCTGAAACGCATTTGCGTCGCCAGATCCTGGCCTTTGAATGCCTTTGAAGCTGCCACGTAGTTCTCGTCCGAGCAGAAGCAGCAACAACACCAGCCCAATCAGCCCCTAAAGTGCGCGTGCTTGGTAGCGCAGCAAAGCACCAGCAGCGTTGCCAGTTCCACCATCGCGCCAGGAGTAGCCGACAGCACGCGCCACGCCCAGCGCGACGATCAACGCCAACCACCCAGCGCTTGGGTGGCGTAAACTGCGGTAAACGCCAGTGTTGAGAACAGGATCAAATGATGCCGCCAAACGTATTCGGACGAGATAAAAGCTGATGGCGCATCGCGCTACGTGACCTATCCGATGGGCGCGGCGTCGAAGCCGTCGGATTAGCTTGAAGTATCCATCCCCGACCCTCAGGATGACGTAGAACACGGACGCCGATCGCCGAGCCGGCCCCGCAAGGATTGCCAGTCACCCATCGCCCATTCCAGATCCTTCGCCATATCGACATTGATCACCACAACAGCGGTTACTACGCCGAGGATGACTTCTGCGCATTTGATGGTGGTACGTTGGGGCGGCGCCGGCGCAGCGCCCAGCGGAAGGCAAACAACGCCAGAAAGAGAACAACGCCACCGCGGTCCCGGCATGGAGAGCGGTAAAGCGCCCGCATCGGTGAGGATTAATCGACGCCCAGACCCAAATGCAGCCAATGTGGCTGGTGTCAGAGAAATGTCGGCTTGAACCCCAGGCGGAACGGAATGTCGCGAAGGGCAGTGTAATGTAGCCACCTGAAATATGACGAAAACCAACCCCCAGCGCGGGCTGCGTAACGCCAGATAGGCAGCGCCCAGTCCCAACCCCGCCCCGACTGCATAGATCGGACCGGCCACCGCCACCACCACCGCCACGACCAGGGCCGCCAGCAGCAATAGCGCGACCAACATCCCGTGCGCGACGCGCGCGTCATGATGAAAGAGTAGTTGTTGCAGGCGACGAACCAGTCCCGAAGTCATAAGGTTTACACAACACCAATTCGCTATTGGTTCTGAGGCTTCTGCACCCGGACCGATGGGATGAATACACGCTTGGGATGCAGATCCAGTGTGACTACAGGGAACGAGTTGTCAGGCAACTCGTTCCCTGACTCATCCCGTACAGCAAGCCGCTCACCGGTCACAGGATCGTACACGCCCATCACAACCTCATAGTCGCCTGTTGGCAGGTCAGCGGGGATCGACAACCGATGGGTATGAGTAACGACATCACCCGGCTCCCACAGGCCAGAGGGATAGATCCCCCCGGTCATCGGCTGGTCGTTGCCGTTCACCTGCACTCCCTGGCTGTCGACCAGATGGGCAAAGACAGTATAATCGCGTT
Source organism: Caldilineae bacterium (assembly GCA_020634555.1). Classification (GTDB taxonomy): domain Bacteria; phylum Chloroflexota; class Anaerolineae; order JAAEKA01; family JAAEKA01; genus JACKBK01. The sequence continues at coordinate 32,783 of JACKBK010000022.1, read as the reverse complement.
CGGGCGCCTTCACCACATCCCAGGTGAGGTCGATCACCAGATCCTGGCCTGGCAGCAGGGTTGGGTTGGCAACGTGCAGGCTGGTCAGCTCCAGCTCATCGCCCAGTGTCAGTAAAACATCGCTGCCAGCCTGTGCGGGAGGCGTATTTGTCCCGGGCAACCACTTCATCCGTCCAAGGTACAAAGCGTCGCCCAGAGAAGTGCCCTCTGAGTCGGTAATGAGCACGTACTCCTCGGCGGGATAGCAATACATCGACAGCTTGATCTGCCCCAGACTGGGCAGACGCTCGCGCGCCGATGGCTCCAGAGCTACCTCGTAGGTGTCGCGAAATACATCGCCGGGCTGCCACAACGAGGTCGCGTAGTTCCCGCGGCCCGGGAAATGCGCCGTTACGCCGTGGGGCTCCTTCGCTCCATCCAGCAAGTGTACACCAACGGTATAGTTGTTGGTAACATGCTTGAGCACACGCCAGACCAGTGTGACTCGCGCGGTATCCCAGACGTGCAACTCCTGCGGCTCGATACTGTAGCCAACCAGCTCGGCAAAGTCGCCGAAGTTGGCGTGGATGGACTCCTCACCAGGCAGCAGTTCAGCGCTTGCCTCCAAGCGCGGCGGCGCGTAGGCAGGACCCAGCAGGAAGGGTGGAATCGCCAGTGAAAGAACCAGCAAACCTGCCGCCAGCGCACTCGGCGCCACCACCTTCCACCGTGCAGGTGCCAACCGATAGATACCCAGGGTCAACAGGAAGCTGGCAGTCGAAAAAATCGGTATAAGATAGCGGCCACGCGGTTCGGAGGTGCCAATAGCCTTGACGGTGGTCAGCGCCCAGGCTTCGAGGATGAAGAAGATGCCCAGCAGTGCCAGCACCCGCAGGTGCTTTGGCTGCCGCCGGCCTGCCACGACCAGCCCCACTCCCAGCAGCGCGAACAAACAGACGATGCCCAGAAGAACCAGTATCCATACCGGCAGCGATAGGTTGTCGTTGCCAAACAATCCCCAAATGGTGATAAACGCGAACTCACCTGCACGCAGGGGATTCAACCGCCCGTTGAACAACGTCAGGCTTGGCTCGTCTATCAGCACGCTGTCAAGAGCCGGATAGCGTACAAAGATGCGACCGTAAGTGACCTGATTGCGCCACAGCCATACCAATGCTGGCATGCCGGCCAGGAGAGTGATCCCTGCAACACCGGCTAATGCCTTTCCGAAGGATGTCCAGCCTTCTTTCCAAGAACGCACCAGGTAAAACAACACGGCGATTGCGACCACAGGGAGCAGCACGATGCCGGTGTATTTGGCGAGGATGGCCAACGTCGCGGTCAGCATAGCCAACAGCAACGCCCATAGGCCTGACCGCTGCATGTAGAGCCGGACGCAGAAGAAGATGCACCATGAACTCAGGGCACCCACCAGGATGTCGTTGTTGACCACCGCAGAGGAGAAGACATACTGTGGCACAAAGGCGTTGACTGCCATCATGACCGCTGCCAGCCGCGAATCGCGGAAGATGAGCAGGCCGGTCAGGTAGGTAGCCGCCAGCCCAAACAATCCAATCAACCCGGACATAGCCCGCAACAGATGCACGGCCAGCGCGGTGCCCTGCGGCGGAAATGCCTGCTTCGGATGCACGGCGACATTGTATCCCGCCTGTTTGCCGTCGGTGAAGAGGTAAGGATTGGTATCGAAAGCCGCGGAAGAGTCATCTGCCAGCGGTGTGAGCACGAGCGCGCCCAGCATGTAGTAGAACGGCGGCTGACGATATTGGCTTACAGCTTGAGAACCAGTCTGCCCCTCGACTACCCGACACTGATCCTCAGTGAAGGGCAGGAACAACGGACTGTTTGCATCGGGCAACGATCGGTTGGTTGCTAGATAGCGAGCATAATCAAAGTGCGCCCACTCGTTGTCTGATTCCCAGAGAGGAATGCTGATGTTGTAGTAGAGTGTCAGCAGCACGAACACAATGCCCACCAGGATCGCCCCGCGGTGCCGACTCCAGAGGCCGCCCGGCGGCTGCACCGGTTGGTCCGCCGGCGTCAACTCAGGTGCGTCAACCAAGACCATGGTAGATCTCGATGTGTTGGCTGGCAATAGAATCCCAGGAGAAATGCTCCGCCAACACTTCTGCATCGCGGTGCAAACGGTGCAGCATCTCCTGGTTCTGCCATAGCTGGCGCACCCCGTCAGCCAGCGCCTCGGGTGAACGCATCCGGGCCAGCCAGATGTTTTCACCGTGCCGCAGTTCTGGTATCGGCACAGCGGGCGTGGTGCTGACGATGGGCATTCCGTGGGCCAGCGCTGCCATCAGGCTGCCGCGGCGGAAGCTGGCGCCATCCCGGTAGGGCAACAGCGCGATGTCGGACGCGGCAAAGTTGGCCGAGACCTCATCGGCCCCGACGAATCCGGTCCAATGAACGCGCTGCTGCAAACCGAGCTCGGCAACCCGCTGCCGCACGTGGTCAAGATAGGCGGCATTGGTAGGATCGCTGGACCCAACGTGGCCGCCGATCATCAGTAGATGGGCCGGCAGCCCATCGCTAACCAGCCGCGCAGTTGCTTCCATCAACTCCTCGCCGCCCTTACTCTCGTTGAGAAACCCGAAGTAGCAAAGCAGCAGGTCGTCAGGGCCGACGCCGTAGCGGGCGCGCTGGGCCGCGCGGTCGAAGCCGTCGGGCAGTTCAGGCAGCACGTTGGCGCCAATGGGCACCTCGTGCAGCCGTGGCCTCAACTCCGGGTAGGCCTCCAGACGCCAACGGTCTTCCGCGTTGGTGACGATAGCCGCATCGCTGCCCCTCGCCAATGTCAAAACGGCGCGCCAGCGCAGTGGGCCGGCCTTGGGGAAAATGTAGGGCGTCCGCAGGTCGTGAAAAGTGACGGCAATGCGGGCCGACCCGCCGCGCAGCAATCGCGGCAACAGATTAATGGCCGGATGCAGATCGAAGGCGGCGGACTGGTACTGGATGTGAACGATGTCGGGAGCGGTGTTGGCGACCACGATGTTGGCCTGGCGCGCTGTTCCCCAGCCCCAGCGACGCACGACCGGGTAGACGTTCTCGACGCCGGCAGGCAGCAGATGGGCCGGCCCCGCGTCCTCCGAACTGAGGACGTGGACGTCAAGTCCTTCAGCCGCCAGCGCCGAACCAAGTTTCCAGGTGTAGTCGCCCACGCCTCCTTGCATGGGTGGATATTCGCCGGTGACAAATAGCACGCGCATGGATTGCAGTCTACCTCAACACGAAACGCCTTCCAAACTGACGCCCCTCTTCCTACTCATGCTCCTCCTCATACTCCTCCTCTTACTCGTACTCTTACATGTCCGAATTCGAGTAGGAGTACGAGTATGAGGGAGAGTATGAGTGGGAGAGTCTTCAGCGGCGGCTTCGCAAACGAGAGCGGAGCACGGCGCGGTAGGCGTCCATTCGCTCGCGTCGCATGGATCGCTGGCCGCGTTGGGAAGGGATGACCAGCCCGGCCAGCCATTTGGCGGCCTCGACAAACCACTGGTAGACGAAGGTCAACAGCAGGAAGGCGCGTACCACCGCCGCGGCCAGAGCGCCGTGATAGATGCGCACGTAGCGCACCCGCGAACTGAAGAAGCGGATGTGGCGCGCCGCAACTACCTGCTCGCTGGACTTGCCCTCGTAGTGTGTCACCACCGCGGGTGGAAAATACACCACCTGCCAGCCAGCTTGAACCGCCCGGCGGCAGAGGTCCAGCTCCTCGGAGTACATAAAGAATCCCTCATCGAAGCCGCCGATCTCGTTCAGCACGGCGCGCCGCACCAGCATACAGGCGCCGACCACCCAATCGACCCGAATGATGGCATCGTCGGGCCGGTCCAGGACATAGTAGCGCGACAGAACTTGGTTGCGCGGCCACCACTGCTGCACGACCGTGCTCTCCACAAAGAAGGTCGCCAGTGTCGGGAAGCGCCGCCGCGAGGATTGCATGGCGCCGTCGCCGTAGCGCAGTTGCGGACCGAGAATGCCCACCGGTGGGTTGGATTCAACGAACGCCAGCATGGCGGCCAGCGCGTCCGTGGCCAGCTCGGTGTCGGGGTTGAGAAAGAGCACAAAGCGGCCGCGGCTGGCCGCCAATCCCTGGTTGTTGGCACGGGTGAAACCGGCGTTGTCCGTGTTAGCGATCACCTGCACCCAGGGAAACTTGCTAGCCAGCATCGCCACGCTGCCGTCGTTCGAGGCGTTGTCAACCACGATGATCTCGGCGGTCCAGCGTCCCGCAGATTTGCCTGCGCCCGCCAAAAACAGTTCGTCGCTGCTGGCAATGGATGCCAGACAGCGACGCAACAGGTCACGCACGTTCCAGTTGACGATGACTACCGAAACGTCGGGAGGGGAGGATTCAGCGCCAGCTTTGGCGGGCGCGCGCGACGCGACCGGTTCAGCCATCAAAAGGTGCGCGCCACCACGTAGTCGGCCACCTGAGCCAGGGCCTGGCGATAGATGGTGTCTGGCCAGCGTGCCAATAGCGCTTTAGCCTCGGCGACAAACTCGACAGCCTCCCGGCGGGTCGCTTCGATGGCCGGCGAGCGGCGAATGTCCGCGATGAGCTCGCCCAGTGGATCGGCGCCGGCATGGCCGTTGCCGGTGGCCTCCATGACAGCCAGCGCCTCAGGATTATCCTGCAGGAAGTGGAAAACCGGCAGTGTGACGGTGCCCTGGCGTAGGTCGTTGCCTACCGGCTTGCCCACGGTGGAGGAGTCGCCCACAAAGTCCAGGATGTCGTCCATGATCTGGAACGCCATCCCGACCTTGTAGCCGTAGTCGCGCAGCGTCTCAATCTCGTCTACCGGCGCGCCGCCCAGCACAGCCGCCGACTCGGTAGCCGAGGCAAACAGTGCGGCTGTCTTGCCGTAGATCCGCTGGTAATAAGCGTCTCGCGGCTGGTGCCAGTTGCCGATGGCGTAAAGCTGGCGCAGCTCACCGTCGCAGATGGTCATCAGCGTTTCGGAGAAGATGCGCATGACGCGCACGTTGTCGGTTTCGGCGGCGAAGGAGGCCGCCCGGGCGAAGATGTAGTCGCCGGCCAGAATGGTCGCACCCGGGCTCCAGGCGGCGTTCAAAGTCGCCTTGCCGCGCCGCAGCAGCGCCCCGTCGATGACATCATCATGCACCAGTGTGGCCGAGTGCAGCATCTCCACTGCGGCGGCCAGCGACACGACCTTTTCCCGATCGGTGGCCGCGTACAACCGGCCGGCCAGCAGCGCCAGGGCAGGCCGAATACGCTTGCCCCCGCTGTGGAGCAGCAGGTTGATCGCGCCGGCCAGAGGTTCAAAGACCTCGTTGGTGGCCTGCATTTTTGCCTCGACCAGTTTCAGGTCATCCGCTACCAGGTCAAGCAAGGTTGGATGGCTGCTCAACACTCTCTCCTGCGATTGGCCAGGAATTAGCGTTTCCTGGCTGACACTGTGAAACGTTAACTTTCATCGTAACTGTTTCAGTCCAAGACTTCGGAAGTCGCCGGTACAGGATCGAAGCGGCTTGTCCACCGGAAATCGTGCCGTTCGATGTATTGCGGCGACTTCCGAAGTCTCGATGCTCGTACTGGCCGAGCAGTTACCTTTCATCAACCGTTGGCGTTTCCACCGTTGCCCTGGCCAGCTTCGGGAAGGTCTGCCCTGCCAGCACGCTGGTGCTGCTTGCCACCAGAGCGACGTCAACTTGCTGTAGACGAGCAATCGCCTGGGCAATCAGCGGGATGTAGGCCGGTTCGTTGCGCTTGCCGCGATGCGGATGTGGCGTCAGGTAGGGCGCATCGGTCTCCAGCATGATCTGGTTCAGCGGCAACTGGCTCACCAGCGCGTGCAGGTCACGCGCGTTGGTAAAAGTCACCGGCCCGCCAAGCGATAGCGTGAGGCGCCAGCTAGCCGCTTCGTGCGCCATCTCCAGGTCGCCGGAATAGGCGTGATACACGCCTAGGATAGCATCAGGGCCGCGGCGCATCTGTGCGCCAGGCACCCATCTGCGCATTGTGTCACGCACAGCAACGTGCGCATCGCGGCAGTGGATCACTACCGGCAGGTCAAGTTCGGCGGCCAGCTCGAGTTGCGCCTCGAATGCTATCTGCTGTTGCGCTTTGGGCGTCTTGTCCCAATAGTAGTCGAGACCAATCTCGCCGATCGCGACCACCTTGGGATGGCTCGCCAGCGCGCGCAACTCAGCCAGGGTTGACGGGCCAAAGTCGCCTGCGTCGTTGGGATGCACGCCAACCTGCGCGTACACGCCATCGTGGCGGTCCGCCAGGTCAATCGCCCGCCGGCTGCTGGCCAGATCGGTGGCCGGGTTGACGATGAGCGCCACGCCGGCCGCCGCGGCCCGCTCCACCACCGCGTCGCGATCGGCGTCGAACTGGTGGAAGTCAAGGTGGCAATGGGTGTCGATGAACATGGTAAAACGAAGCTGGCTGGCTGGTAGACGAGTACACAAGTAGACGAGTACACAAGTAGACGAGTACACAAGTAGACGAGTACACAAGTACACAAGTAGACAGGTAGACAGGTAGACAGGTAGACAGGTTGTACTCCGCTCTTGGATACTTGTCTACTTGTGTACTCGTCTACCCCTTAGTCTTTCAGCCCGGCGATCTCCAGGCCGCCGTCCAGCAGCGCCGGAACGAGGTCCTGACGGGTGGTCTCGGTGTACACTCTGATAATCGGCTCGGTTCCGCTGAAACGGATCAACAGAAAGCCGCCGTCTTCCAGATAGAACTTGTAGCCGTCCATGCCGTTGAAGCCGACGATCTTGAGGCCGGCTACCGATTCGGGGCGCACATCGTCCAACCGCGCCTTGGCCTGCGGCCGCTTCTCGGGCGGAAACTGGGTATCGACGCGGCTGTAGAAGAAGCGGTTGCCCACCTCCTCGAACAACATCTCCACCAGCTCCGAGGGCTTTTTGCCAGTCTGTACCATGAAATCGAGCACGTACATGGCGGCCAGGATGCCGTCGCGCTCCGGCAGGTGGCTGCCAAAGGCGTAGCCGCCGCTTTCCTCGCCGCCGATCATCGCGCCAGTTTCCAGCATCTTGGGCGCAACATACTTGAATCCGACACCCACCTCATGGACATCAACGTCGTACTTCTTGCCCAGGATCTCCAGCATCCCGGTCGTGGACAGCGCCTTGACGATGGGCCGGTGGTCGCCGCGCACGGTGATCAGGTAGAGCGCCATCAGGCCGTAAGCGCGCAGTTGATCGATGAACTGGCCGTTCTCGTCGGCCAGCCCGATGCGGTCGGCGTCGCCGTCGTTGATGATGCCCACATCCGCGCCAACCTCGGCCACTGTTGCCAGACAGACATCGACGTTGGGCCGGATCGGCTCTGGCCGTTGCATCTCCGGGAAGTCGGGATTGGTACCGGCATGGATCGGGACGATGCGTGTCTTGCCGCCGGCCAGCAGCTCGTCGAACCAGCCGGCGCCGTTGCCCCACATCGCGTCGTAGACCACCGTCAGCCCGGCGTCCTTGATCGGCTCCACATCCACCAGCTCGCGGATGCGCGCCAGATAGGCCGGTTTGGCGTCGAAGAAGCGTAGCAAGTCAACAGCTTCCGCTTGTACTGCCGGGATGCGACGCACACCGGACACCGATGAGGGGATAAAGCTCTCGATGCGCTTCAGTCCGTCTGGGTCGATCGCGCCGCCCTGAGGATCGCGCACCTTGAAGCCATTGTCGGCCGGTGGGTTGTGGCTGGCGGTGATGTTGATCGCACCCAGCGCGCCCAGATGAACGACCTGAAACGAGATGGCGGGAGTCGGTGTCGGTCCCTGGCAAAAATGCACCGGGATGCCGTTACCCGTTATAACCTCGGCCGCAGCCAGGGCAAACTCGCGGCCGGAGAAGCGCTTATCGTGGCCGATGACCACGCCGCGGGCCAACTCGGCCGGTTTGAAGGTATCGCGCAGATACTCGGCAAAGCCCTGCGCGCAGCGGCGGACGTTGGCAAAGGTGTACGTCTCGGCCACCTTGCCGCGCCAGCCATCAGTACCAAAAACAATATCTGTCATAGGTTGGTCTCCATTTTGCCGGTCATCAGTTACCGGTCTCCGTCACAACTGCTTCCAGGAGTCGCTTCGCTTCGGCGTGTAGCGTCTCAACCGGTTGCCCGTTGCCTTGCAGCATGACCCGCACCACTGGCTCCGTACCGGAGTAGCGAACGTTGATCAACGCATCGTCGCCCAACACTGACCTGGTGCGGGTGATCTGCGTTTGCACGCCGGGCAGCGACTCCAGCGGTGGCTTGGCTGCGACGGCCGCTTTCACCAGCACCTGCGGCGCCTTGGTGAGCACCGAATCGGCCAGTTCCGAGAAGCGGCACGGCTGTTTACGCAGCAACAACTGGCTCATGCGTAAGGCGGTAAACAGCCCGTCGCCGGTCGTCAGGTCGTTCTCGAACAGGATGATGTGGCCCGACTGCTCGCCGCCCAGCAGGAATCCGCCCTCGCGCATCCGCTGTGACACCCAGCGATCGCCCACCTGGGTGCGCTCCAGGCGGACACCAATCTCTCGCAGCGACCGGTCGAGGCCGATGTTGGCCATCTGTGTGGTCACCACGGTATTGCCTGGCAGCCTACCTTCGGCCAGCAAGTCACGGGCCAACAGCGCCAGGATGTAGTCGCCGTCACGTTCCTGGCCGATCTCATCGACGAACTTGCAGCGGTCGGCGTCGCCGTCAAAGACGAAGCCAATGTGGGCGCCGGCGGCCATCACAGCCAGGCCGGCTCGCTGCGGTCCATCGCCCTCGGTGCCACATTGAACGTTGATGTTGACGCCATTGGGCCAGACGTTGAGCGCGATTACCTCTGCGCCCATGCGTCGAAAGACGTCGGGAGCCAGATAGGAGGCTGCACCGTTGGCGCAATCCAACACCACCCGCAGCCCCTTGAGGGCGCCTTCTCCGCCAAACGCCTGGATCAAGTGGCGCACATACGCCTGGCCAAGATCACGGTTGACGCGCACCATGCCCGGCAAGTCGCCGGTGGGTTCCGGCGTCATACCGTTTTGTGCGGTCTCCTCGATCTTTCGCTCCAACTCGTCGCTGGCTTTGAAGCCGATGCCTTCGAAAATCTTGATGCCGTTGTCCCAATAGGGATTGTGCGAGGCGGATACCACGATGCCGAACGTAGCGTTCTGTTGCGCGGCCAGAAACGATACGCCGGGGGTCGTAAACTCCTCCAACGTCACGACATCGACGCCCTCAGCCAACATGCCCGAGATCAGCGCGCTCTCCAGCATGGAGCCGGAGCGACGCGTGTCGCGTCCAATGACGACCATCGGGCTGTTGCTGCGGGCGCGGGCTGCCAATCCAATCGATCGTCCCAGTCTCAGTGTGAACTCAGGGGTGAGCGGCCACTCGCCCGCGCGAGCGCGGATGCCATCAGTGCCAAAAAGTCGTGTTGCCATGAGCGTCCCTAGGCGTAGTCAAGATGAGGCACGCGGGCATTCCGCTTGAGCGCCTCGATATCTGCTTCCACCATGAGCCGCACCAGATCGCCAAACGTCACGGACGGCTCCCAGCCCAATGTCTCGCCGGCCTTGGTCGGATCACCTACCAACATATCCACTTCGGCCGGTCGCATGAAACGCTCGTCCTGCACCACGTATTCGCGCCAGTCGAGATCGACGAACCTGAACGCCTCTTCGCAGAACTCTTGCACCGAGTGCGTCTCGCCCGTAGCGATGACGTAGTCGTCCGGGGCGTCCTGCTGCAGCATCAGCCACATGGCGCGCACGTAGTCGGGCGCATAGCCCCAATCGCGGCGGGCGTCCAGATTGCCGAGCCGCAGCTCGCTGTCAAGACCGAGCTTGATCCTCGCCACCGCGTTGGTGATCTTGTGGGTCACGAACTCCAGGCCGCGCCGGGGACTCTCGTGGTTGAACAGGATGCCGGAGCAGGCGTACAGGTCATAGCTCTCGCGGTAGTTGATGGTAATCCAGTGCCCGTAGACCTTGGCGACGCCGTAGGGCGAGCGTGGGTAGAAGGGAGTTGCCTCGCTCTGTGGTACCTCGCGCACCTTGCCGAACATCTCGCTGCTGCTGGCTTGATAGAAACGAATCTTCGGATTGACCAAACGCACCGCGTCCAGAATCCGCGTTACGCCCAGCGCGGTGAACTCGCCGGTCAGCACCGGTTGCGTCCACGATGTCGGCACGAAACTTTGCGCGGCCAGATTATAAACTTCGTCTGGTTTGTGCTCCTCCAGGATGTTGAGCAGCGACACCTGGTCTAGCAGGTCGCCCTGCACCAGCGTCACCCGGTCCTGGAAGTGGCGGATGCGGTCGAAATTGATGGTGCTGGTTCGCCGCACCATGCCCAGAACCTCATAGCCCTGCTTGATTAAAAACTCAGCCAGGTACGACCCATCCTGGCCGGTGATTCCGGTTATTAGCGCTTTGGGCATTCCAAATCCTTTCGGAAGCGTGCTACAGCGGCAAATAGAGAACTTGGTTCTCCCATTCGCCGTCGAGGCTATAATCAGCGAGCAGCACGATGTCTTCGACCGCTTGACCCACTGCCATGTCGCGGGATGCAACAACTACGCCTGGCATCGGCAAGCCCAGCCGGACGCGTTCCAGTGCGTAGCGTGGTATGGTTTTCAGATCGTGGGACAACAAGATGCGTCCTTCCCTGGCCGCCCACTCAAGAATCGTCCTATCGTTCGCGCCGCGAAGGCCAACATCCTGGACACGCGCAATATCCAGACTCGGGCGGACACGGATCACGCCGCGAAGGATGTCATTGTTGAAGTTTTCGTCTGTAACGAAGCTCAACATGGATCAGAACTTCTACGCAATCAGCTCGCTTTCAACCAGTTGACCGCGGCGCGCCAGCAGCCGGTCGCGAATCCCAGCCGGATCAAACCTGGCCTCGACCTGCTTCCTGATTTCAAGCGCTTCGGCAGCTTGGCGGTCCAGGTATGTGTCCACTTCAACCGTTTCCCTTAGGTAGTAACTGATTACCGCATAAACGTCCGCCAGTTGCAGCGTCGGATACTGTAAAACAATTTCTTCGGCCGTTGCGCCTTGCTTGAACGCAGCAACCAGGGTATCCAAGGTGACTCGGGTACCGCCCACGCGAATCGTACCATCCTTGTCCATTGCCAGCGGAATAGGTTCGGCTATGAATTCCATTGTCATGTCACACACCTTTAAACACGCCGCCGGTGTTTCTCATTCCTCAATCGTCCAGCCTGTGCGGGGATGCCGCACCCGTTCGCGCCAATCGGCCAAGATGTCTTGCAAACTCTGCTCGAAGCCGATCTCCGGCTGCCAGCCGGTGGCGGCTCGCAAGCGGCCAGCGTTGCAGACGCTTTCCGGTACATCGGACGGCCTCATGCGTGCCGGGTCTTGCTCGATAGTGAACTCGATGTCGCTCAAGGCCAGCAGCCCGCGCAGCAGGCTGTTGATGGAGCGTCCCTGACCGGAACCGATGTTGTAAACCTCGCCCGGCTGGCCGCAGGTCAGCGCCAGCCAGTAGGCGCGCACCACATCACGGACATCGGTGAAGTCCCGCACCGCCGTCAGGTTGCCGACCCGCAGCGTCGTCTCACGGGCGCCGACCTCAGCTTCGGCGATCTGGCGGGCAAAGGCCGGCGCCACGAAGCGATCACCCTGGCGCGGCCCGATGTGGTTGAAAGGGCGCACCCGCACTACCGGGATGCCGTAGCTGCGAAAATACTGCCATCCCATCAGGTCCTGGGCCACCTTGCTGACGCCGTAGGGACTGCCCGGCCAAAGAGGCGTTTCCTCGTCCACCGGGAGGTCCTGCGGGCGGATCAGGCCATATTCCTCGTTGGAACCGACCACCAGCACCCGTGCATCCAGTTCCTGCTGGGCCACCGCTTGCAGCACGTTGACCTGGCCATGGACGTTTTGCTCGAAGGTTGTCCAGGGGTGCTGCCATGAGATCGGGACGAAGGATTGGGCCGCCAAGTGAAAGATCAGTGCCGGACGCACCTCGGCGATTAACTCGGCTACCGCAGCCTCCTCGCGCAGATCGACCCGGTAGAGCGCCACCCGCTCGCGCAGATGCGCAACTCGGCCATCCTGCCGGTGAATTGTCCCGGCCACGGTGCAGTCCGTGTTGCGAATCAGATAGTCAGCCAGGTGGCTGCCCGCGAAACCGGCGATTCCTGTGATAAGGGCCTGCATGGTCGCGCTGTACCAGTGCCTTCCTCAATTTTCCGCCATTATACCGTAGGGAGAGTGTGTGGACAACAGTGAGGGAAGGACATCTTGCATAGCCGGACCGGGATCGGCATCTCGATCTTGGGCTCGCGGCAATGCTGGCAGTGTGTTCCTGAAACGAGAAACGTGAAATGTGACGCAGGAAGCTTGATGCCCGTCACGTTTCACGCCTCACGTTTCGCTGGTTACGCAGGAAATACCACGCAATCCGCCGCTCAGTCCAGACCCGCCGCGTCCCGCAATATCTCCGATTTGTCGGTGCGCTCCCAGGGCGCGTCGATGTCGGTGCGGCCGAAGTGACCATAGGCTGCGGTTGGCTGGTAGATGGGCCGGCGCAGGTCCAGGTCGCGGATGATGGCCGCCGGGCGCATGTCGAAGTGCTCCTTGATCAGCTCGATGATGCGCTGGTCGGAGATGTTGCCCGTGCCGAATGTTTCGACGCTGATCGACAGGGGCTGGGCCACGCCGATCGCGTAGCTGATCTGCAGCTCCACCCGGTCGGCCAGCCCGGCCGCGACGCAGTTCTTGGCGATGTAGCGAGCCATGTATGCGCCGGAGCGGTCCACCTTTGTCGGATCCTTGCCGCTGAAGGCGCCGCCGCCATGCCGGCCAATACCGCCGTAGGTGTCGACGATGATCTTTCGGCCAGTCACGCCGGCGTCTCCCATGGGGCCACCGATGACGAAGCGCCCGGTTGGGTTGACAAAGATCCTCGTCCGCTCGTCCAGCAACCCGTTGGGCACGATGTACTTGATGACCCGGTTGTAGATATCGTCCTTGATTTTGCTCTGATCGACATCGGGAGAGTGCTGGGTCGAGATAACGATGGTGTCCACCCGCTTGGGCTTGCCGTAGTGATACTCCACCGTAACCTGGCTCTTGCCGTCCGGGCGCAGATAGGGCAGCGTGCCGTCTTTGCGGACGTGAGTCAGGCGGCGGGTCAATCCGTGGGCCAGGTGAATGGGCAGCGGCATCAGCTCGGCGGTTTCGTTGCAAGCGTATCCGACCATCATGCCCTGGTCGCCGGCGCCGATGGCTTCGATGTCAGCGTCGGTCATCTCGCCGCGCTTGTGCTCCAGCGCATCGTCTACACCCATCGCGATGTCGCCCGACTGTTCCTTGAGCGACACGATCACGCCGCAGGTCTCGGCGTCAAAGCCGAACTTGCCGCGCGTGTAGCCGATCTCACGAATGACATCGCGCACCAACGTCTGAATGTCTACGTATACGCTGGTGGTGATCTCACCCATCACCAGAACCAAGCCGGTGGTCACAGCCGTCTCGCAGGCCACGCGCGCGTCCGGGTCCTCGCGCAGGATCGCATCCAGCACCGCGTCGCTGATTTGATCGCACATCTTGTCAGGATGACCCTCGGTCACCGACTCGGACGTGTAGAAAAGCTGCGGGGAATTCATGAATGTCGTGCTCATGTTGTTTTCTGTTCTCCAATGCATGTTTTGAGGACGTGTTGCGTTGCGTGTTGCGTATTGCGTGAACGACGATACTCAGATGCCTGAGCTACCTACCAGAGTTTACGCAATACGCTGTACGCAATATCCAACTACTACCACGTCAATCTTAATGAGAGGAGTTCGCATGCTCACATGCGAACCCGGCATCTGAGGATGCCTACTCCTCAAATAAAGGTTGGCGAAATGCTACGTTCCTTCGGTCCAGGACGAGAGGTAAGCTTCCTGCTCGTCGGTCAACTGGTCGATCTCGACGCCCATGGCGTGCAGCTTGAGGCGGGCGATTTCCTGGTCCAGCTCTTGCGGAACCGCAAAGACATCGTTGGGCAGCTCAGCCGCGTGCTCGCGCATGTAGATCGCGCTGAGCGCCTGGTTGGCAAAGCTCATGTCCATCACACTGGCAGGGTGCCCCTCAGCCGCAGCCAGATTGACCAACCGGCCCTCGCCGGCCAGATACAGCCGCCGGCCATCGTTCAATACATACTCGTCAAGCTGATGCCGGACCCGCCGCCATTCCTTGCTCATACCCTCCAGCGCCGGGATGTTGATCTCGACGTTGAAGTGGCCGGAGTTGGCCATGATCGCGCCGTCCTTCATCACCTCGAAGTGGCGCTGGTCAAAGACGTGGATGTCGCCAGTGGCCGTGCAGAAGATGTCACCGATCGCGGCCGCTTCCATCATTGGCATGACGCGGAAGCCGTCCATGACTGCCTCCAGCGCCTTCAGCGGATCGATCTCCGTCACGATGACGTTGGCGCCCAGCCCCTTGGCGCGCATGGCGATGCCGCGGCTGCACCAGCCGTAGCCTCCGACCACGAAACTCTTGCCGGCCAGCAGGATGTTGGTGGCGCGAATGATGCCGTCCAGCGTGCTCTGGCCGGTGCCATAGCGGTTGTCGAACAGGTGCTTGGTCATGGCATCGTTGACGGCGATGACCGGATACTTCAGCGCGCCGTCCTTGGCCATGGCCTTGAGGCGGATGACGCCGGTGGTGGTCTCCTCGGTGCCGCCGATCACCGTGTCCAGCAGCTCAGGCCGCTTGCTGTGCAGCGTCGCCAGCAGGTCGCAGCCGTCGTCCATGGTCATGTGCGGCTTGTGGTCCAGCGCGGCGTAGAGATGCTCGTAGTAGGTGTCGTTATCCTCGCCCTTGATGGCGTAGACAGACATCTCGTTGTAAGCCACCAGGGCGGCGGCTACGTCGTCCTGCGTGCTGAGCGGGTTGCTGGCTGTCAGCACCACATCCGCGCCGCCTGCCTGAAGCACGCGCATCAGATTGCCGGTTTCAGATGTGACGTGCAAACACGCGCTCACGCGCAGGCCGTCCAACGGCCTGCTTTCGGCCATACGCTTTTCCAGCAGATCCAGCACCGGCATCTCGCGCGCTGCCCACTGCATTCTAAACCGGCCTTCCTCGGCCAGCTTGATGTTCTTAATGTCGTAGTTCACTTTCTGTCACCTTTCAACGTATAGATTTTCGTTTGAGTGTAATTGCTTACCCATCACGTTTCGCGCTGCAAAAGCGGGAAGCCAGGTCTGTCAGGAGTGGATTCCCGCCTTCGCGGGAATGACACCACCCTACCAATTCCTTCAACATACGGACAATGGGTCCGGTATCCTAACGATTCATAGATGTGGATCGCGGCCGCGTTGGCCTGATCCACGTTGAGCACTACCAGCAGGCCGCGCTGCAGCAGGTCTGCGGTCACGGCGCCGGTGAGCAGGGTTGCCAGCCCGCGGCCGCGCCAGGCCGGGTGCGTGTAGATGTTGCCGACCGCGCCGACGCCCCAGTTAGGAGCGATCAGGTGCGTGCCGGCTACGGCCAGCAACTGGTCCGACTCCGGCGCACCCACACCGAAGAAGACACCATCACGCACCTGCCGCGGGTGAAACGCATCGGGCGCATGGGGACCACCGTGGCTGTACAGCGCCTCGATAGCCGGCACATCAGCCGATCCCAGCCGCCGCAGTTCGTGATCCTTTGCCGCAGTTCGGGCCGGCCGGAAAGCGTCCGGCGCTACAGTCATGCGGATCATCGGACGTACGCGATCAACGGAGAAGTCGTAGAACTTCTCGAACACCGGCAGATGTTCGCACTGCGCCACCATGTACGCCCGGTCAGGCAACGGGATGGCCGCCAGCACATCCGCGGCAGCTTCCGGGTCGCCCATTGTTAGCAGAACGGTCGGCGCGAGGCCGCGATACACCAGCACCAGCGCGCGGGCTGCATCGCCATGACCTGCCAGATACCACGTGCAATCGGCGAACATCTCCGGTTCCAGGTCACCGATGGCGTAGGCCGCATAGACCGGGTCGCGCTGCAGGAACGCGTGGATTTCACGCTTGTCAGTTGTTAATCGAACTGCTTCGCTACGGGACACGTTTCATCACTGTCACCCTGAACGGGTCTGACACGCTACTCACACAAGAGCAAATCGTTCGTGAAGGGTCGCGGCCCTCCATGCAGGATGAGATTCTTCACGGGCGATTCGTGCTCGCATGGTCATTTCATGCCGTATCATGGGCTGTGCGGTTGAGAAACAGGCCGTCCGATCCGTTCAGAACGACAAGATCAACCGACCAGCGCCGGCGCCTCCGGTTTCACAGCCGTCGCCAACAGATCTTCCAGCTCCGGCGTGTCGCCAAAAGTGCGGCGGTAGCGGTCAACGAACTCGGGCAGGCTGTAGCTGTGGCTCATGGTGCCGTTCTGCTCCACCACATAGGTAGCAGCCAGGCTGGCGAGCCGGCAGGACACGTCCCAGGAATAGCCGCGCACCAAACCCGTCAGCAGGCCAGCGCGGTAGGCGTCGCCGCCGCCGGTCGGCTCAACCAGGCGATCTGTCTGCGCCGCTGGCACGTCGATGCACAAGTTGCGCCCGATGACCGTCGAACCCTGTGCGGCCTTTGTCACCACGATGGTGTCCACCAGCTCCAACATGCCCTGATCGTCCAGCCCAGTCTTCTGGCGCGCCATCTCGAACTCATATTCGTTGACCGTCAGCACCTGCGCGCCGCGCATGGCCTCCACCAGTTGCTCGCCGTCCATCCGCGCCAACTGCTGGCTGGGGTCGAAGATAAACGGGATGCCCAGTTCGTAGCATTCCTTGGTGTAGGTGCGCATCGCCTCGGGGTCGTTGGGCGAGATGATGACCATGTCGATGTCGCGGCCGTTGAGCTGGCGAATCGACAGATCGCGCGCCCGCGCCATGGCGCCGGTGTGGAAGCTGGCGATCTGGTTGTGGTCGAGGTCGGTGATCACACTAAACGTCGCGGTGAACTCGTCCTCGTAGACGCCCATGGCCGAAGTGTCCACACCCTGCTCCTCCAACCACACCCGGAAATCGCCGAAGTCACGGCCGGCAGTGGCGAAAAGGGTGGGCCGGTTGCCCAGCAGCGCCAGGTTGTAGGCGATGTTTGGCCCCGTGCCGCCGCGGAAGCTCTCTTTGCTGTCCACCAAAAAGCTGACGCTCAGCTTGTTGAGGTGTTCGGGCAAGATCTGTTCGCGGAACTTGCCGGGAAACGTCATCAGATAATCGAATGCAACGGAACCGGTAACAACAATGCTCATTGGTTTTCTTTGTCCTGGGCGCTCAAGGCGGCTTCAGCCGCTGCAATGCGTTGCCGCGCCATGTCACAGTATTCGGGCGAGATGTCGTAGCCGACGTAGTGGCGGCCCGTTTGCACCGCTGCCACGCCAGTCGCGCCGGCGCCCATGAATGGGTCAAGGACCAGATCGCCCGGCTTCGTGTACAGCTTGATCAGCCGTCGCGGTAGCTCGGTTGGGAAGGGAGCAGGGTGGTTGACGCCCGACTCGGTAGTCATCGACCAGATGCCGTCGCCCGGCTGGCTGAAGTGCCGCCAGGCCGTGCGCGCCATCGACTCGGCAATCCAGGCGTCGTCCTTGCCACGCTTGCGGGCATCCTTCAGCTTGCCTGCCAGCTTGCGCTGCAACTCCTCCAAACTGACGCCGCACCTCTGCTCTTCCGACCTCTGCTCCTCTGCTTCGAAAATAGAGCTTCGCTCGGGCCGGTCTCCGACCGAGTCCCGCTCATTTTCATTGATCGGAGTGCCGGGTCCGCCCGGCCGGGCGGCTGACTTCTGACCCTCTGACTTCTGGTCACTGATCCCTGTGGACTGATCACCGATCTCCTCCGGCCGCCAGATGCTACGTGTCCAGTCCACGAACTCTCCGCCGCTGATGCCGGTCCTGCCGCCGCCGTCCAACCGAAAGCTCTCCTTGGAGAAGATCATGATGTACTCATGCACGTCGCGCAGGACGGGATCGGAAGAGCTGGCAAAGCTGCCCCAGGCGGTGCTGACGCCTGCACTAGCGCCCTTGTCCCAGATGATCTCGCCGCGCATCAGCCAGTTCAGCCCTTCCTCGCGCGCCGCTCGCAGGAGTTCCGCGGTGATCAGCGCGTTGAGCGGCAGGTAGGGCTTACGGTCGGTGTTGGCGACGTTGATGCACAGCCGGCCGCCGGGTGCCAGCACCCGGTAACACTCGCGCCAGACTTCGTTCAGAAACCGGAGATAGTCTTCCAGAGGCAAGTCGTCGCTGTGGTTGGCGTACGCAATGCCGACGTTGTACGGTGGCGACGTGACAACGAGTTGCACCGACTCGTCGGAAAGGTCTGCCATCCGGCGCGAGTCGGCACAAAAAATGCTGTTCTGTGCAGCCAGCGTATCGGGTTTGGTCGACGGTTTAGAACCTGGCTTTGCCACAGAACCTAGCCTTAGTACACTTCATCATGGGTGCCGATGTCCAGCAAGACGACGAGCTTTCTCACTCGGCGTCCTCCAGAGCTCGACGAAGCTCTCGTATCACCTCGTCAGCCGACTGGGGTTTCAGTTCGCCGGCGCGAAAAGCAGCGAGAGACTCCTCGGCATCCCAAGCAATCTCTTGCCGGCGAGCTTCGATGTCACGCCTCCTGATGACATCCAGCAGTATTTCACGCTGTTCCAGCGGCAATTGCATCGCCACGTCAATAGCCTGATCAAGTGTGATAGTGCTCATGGCTTCACTTCCTTGATCCGAGCTTCAGCTGCTTCCTTCACACATCGCAGGCTCTCCGTGAACGGC
This sequence comes from Caldilineae bacterium, assembly GCA_020634555.1. GTDB lineage: Bacteria > Chloroflexota > Anaerolineae > JAAEKA01 > JAAEKA01 > JACKBK01. The sequence continues at coordinate 14,036 of JACKBK010000022.1, read as the reverse complement.
GGGTAGCACACACCTTCCTCGGTCACGATACCGGTGATGTAACGGTGCGGCGTCACATCGAAGGCCGGGTTGTAGACCGGCACGTCATCGGGCGCGATCTGCACGCCGCCGATGTGGGTCACCTCGTGCGGGTCACGCTCCTCGATAGGGATGTCGTCACCGGTCGCGGCGTTTAGGTCAATCGTTGATGCGGGGGCTACGCTGTAACAGGGGATGCCGTTTTCCTTTGCCAATACCGCCAGCTTGTACGAACCGACCTTGTTGGCCACGTCTCCGTTGGCGGCCACCCGATCGGCGCCAAAGATCACCACGTCCACCTTGCCGGCGAGCATCAGGTAGCCGGCCGCGTTGTCGGCGATCAGGTGCATGGGAATACCGGCTTCCATCAGCTCCCAGGCGGTCAGACGGGCGCCCTGCAGTTGCGGGCGGGTCTCATCCACCCAGACATGCACCGGGTTGCCCTGTTCCCAGGCAGCGCGCACAACGCCCAGCGCGGTGCCGTAATCGACGGTTGCCAGCGAGCCGGTGTTGCAATGGTGCAAAATGTTGGCGCCGTGGGGCACGACGGCCGCGCCGTTAGCGCCCATGCGTCGGTTTATCTCAACGTCCTGGTCGGCCAGACGCTGCGCCTCGGCCAGCACTGCCGATGGAATGTCATCGCTTTTAGCGGCCAACTCCAGCAGCCGGCTGGTGGCCCACGCCAGGTTGACCGCAGTGGGGCGCGCGGCATCCAGCACCTGCTTTGCTTGAACAAGATCGTCCAGCATTTCGTCGCGGCTGGTGGCAGTTGACTGCTGGGCCGCCAGCGCCATGCCGAAGCCGCCGGCCGCGCCAATAGCAGGCGCCCCCCGAATCACCATGTCTGTGATGGCAGTTGCTACCGCGTGGTAGTCGTTGTAGGAGACAACGGCATGTTCCAGCGGCAATATCCGCTGGTTAATCATCATGACCTGGCCACCGTCCCACCAGATCGTGCGCATTGTCTATCATCCTTCCTCGTCGTTTTCAAAGCCGGCAAACCCTGAACACAAAAAACACGCTCCGAGGAGCGCGCCAGCCAAGGGTCGTCTCTCTCTCATCTCTCAGGCCAGCGATGGATGCCGCCTGACGGAATTGGCACCTTGATTCGGTGATCAGTGATCGGTGACCGGTAATCAGTGATCGGTGAACAGTCGATATCTGCCCTGTTTACGGGACAAATCCGTTAGCTGCTTACCGATAACCGTTTACCGATAACCGTTTACTGAACTCCTGATCCGGTTGCCGGGGGGTCTGCGGGCCGGTCCCTCGCCCCCTCTGGATGGGAGTCTCCAGCTATGCGGTTTTCAACTGCGCCAATTTAGCACAGCGGGTGGGATTTGTCAAAAGTAGGGGCGTTTTACCTGTCAGTTCAACACGCCCACGCCGTGTTTGTAGACCAGCGAACCACCGACCCAGCCATCGACCAACACCAGTACCAGCCCCAGCAACGCCAGCGCGATCAGCCGCCAGCGCATCGAGGGCGAGTCCAGCACGTTCGGGCTGCGCAACCGCTCGTACAACATCAGCCCGTAGACTGCGATCAGTGCAAAGCCTAGCGCCGTGTGGATGCTTATCAACGAAGCGACTTCCGGGTCCTGCGGTGCGCTGTTGCGGTCGATCAGCCCGGTGAGCACGGCGAAGAAGACGCTGATCCAGCCTAGCAGGATCAACAGCCAGGCGGTGGTGGCCAGGGTGGGACGTTGCCAACGCAGCATATATGCCAGAGCCAGCACGCTGCCGGTGACCAGCAACGCGATGGGAAAATGGACCAGCCGGGGGTGGAGGGGAGCCAATGGTATCATGCGCGCAGTATAGCACGGTATCCGGCTGTAAGACGATTTTCCAAATCGTCTCTCCTTACACTTCACAGGACCGAACGGCTTGGGGAAGCCGTCCTACAACGAGGACCGCCCGACCGTTATGAAGGTTAAGAAAATGATCCGGTAATTAGGTTAACGAGGGCCGCCCGACCGTAAACGGATCGGGCTACCAGGTGAAAAGGCCCTGCGGGCCTGGGCTTATGGATTGACAGGCTGGGGAACGCCGGAGCGTGACGTTTTGACAGCCATTCTTGCTTTGCGTTACACTGCACCCAACCATTCTCTCATCAGGAGCGTTCTATGACCAGCTACACCGATCTGAACATTACCCCGCGGACTTTGCTCGGCCCTGGCCCCAGCGACGTGGCGCCGCGCGTGCTGCGCGCGCTGGCACATCCACCGGTCGGCCACCTCGATCCGCAGTTTGTCCGTTTGATGGACGAAGTGCAGAACCTGTTGCGCTACGTCTTTGAGACCGAAAACCAGATGACGATTCCCATCAGCGGCACCGGCAGCGCGGGCATGGAGGCGGCCGTCGCCAACTTTATCGAACCGGGCGACCCGGTGTTGGTCTGCATCAACGGCTACTTCGGGATGCGCATCGCCGAGATGGTCGGGCGCTACGGCGGCGACCTCGTGACAATCGAAAAGCCGTGGGGCGAGGTTTTTTCGCCAGAAGAGGTGGACGCCGCGTTGCGCCGCCGGCCGGCCAAGGTCGTCGCCATGGTTCACGGCGAGACCTCCACCGGCGCGATGCAGCCGCTGGACGGTATGGCTGAGGTCGTACACCGGCAGGGCGGGCTGCTTTTGGTAGACACAGTCGCGTCGTTGGGCGGCGTGCCGGTAGGCGTGGATCGCCACGACCTGGACATCGTCTACAGCGGTAGCCAGAAAGCCCTCAGCGCGCCGCCCGGCCTTGCCCCGCTGACCGTCAGCCCGCGGGCGATGGAGTCGTTGAAGCGCCGCGAGAGCAAGGTGACAAGCTGGTATCTGGACCTGACGCTGCTGGGAACCTACTGGGGATCGAGCCGGATGTACCACCACACCGCGCCGATCAACATGAACTATGCGCTGCGGGAGGCGCTGCGCCTGGCATACGAGGAAGGGTTGGAAGCTTGCTTCGCCCGCCACCGCGCCAACGCGGAGTTTCTCTGGTCCAGCCTGGAAGCCATGGGGATGCAGATGCACGTCGAGCCTGAATTGCGCCTACCGACGTTGACGACCGTGCGCGTGCCTGATGGTGTGGATGAGGCCGCTGTGCGCAGCCGCCTGTTGAGCGAGTTCAATTTGGAGATCGCCGGTGGGCTGGGCGCGCTGAAGGGTAAGGTCTGGCGCGTCGGGCTGATGGGCTACTCGTCCCAACATCGCAACGTGACGCTGCTGCTGGGCGCGCTGCGCGAGGTATTGGGCGGCTGAGCTTGCCCGCCCTCGGTCTCATACTCCTACTCTTCCTCCTACTCCTACTCTCCTCTGTGCGCTGTGGCTGAAGCAGAGGAGGACGAGTAGGAGTAGGAGTATGAGTAGGATGGGAGCAAGTAGCGGTGCGGTAGAGAAACTACCCGCCGGCGTGGGGCGGCCAGCCTAGTTGCAGGCCGCGCGCCAGTGTGATCATGGCGATTCGCAGGCCAAGGTTAGCCATGTGCAACAAGAGGGGGTGTTTTTCGGGAGTGTCGGTCAGGCTGCGAGCCGCGGATTGTGCCTGCAACGCCAGGTCCCGCCTGCCAGCCAGAAGCAGCCATTCCTGGAGCGCAGCCAACCCACCTTTGACCGCCTCCAGGTCCAGCGTACCGGCGGCCAGTTCGCTGGTTACCAGTTGTGTAACTACCCAATCCAGGCGCTGTGGGGTCAATCTGTCGGTCTCGCCTAAAAGCTGGTCCGCCAGCTCGGCAACCCGCGGGCTGTCGAGGTACCAGCCCGCCAGGGCTGGATAGCCCAGCAAGCCGCTCAGGTCTGGCTTTCCGGCCGGTGTAACATCCAGCGAAACAGTGTGGTGCGCCGGGGGAGTCCATTGCCACAAAGCCCAATTGAGGTAGCGATATGCAAACGGCAACGGCCGGGCTGCCTCCAGGCTGACGGACAGACAGGCCTGGACACGCTGCCGGCCATAGTCATACGGCGCTTCCAGCCAGAGAGAATGGCCCAGGTCCATCAGCGACGAGTGCAGCGCCCCAACGGCCAGCGCCTCTGGCAGATCCGATGGGCTCTCGACTGCGCTGGCCGTTGCCTCAACCAGACCATCGTTGGGGTTGACTGCGAGGCGCATCACCAGGGAGGGAATCTCGCCGTTGGAGGGCAAGATGAACACCAGGTATTGGCCGCCGCGGCTGTCGGGCGGTGCTGCAAGACAGCGAAAGCCCGCCGCGGGAGGCTGCAACGCCGGCACAGCCACGCCGCGCAGCCGCAGCTTTTGCAGGGCACGTTCGGCCGTGTAACGTAGATCGGGGCGCAGCGTTGGAATCAGTCCTTGCAGCGCTCCGGCGGCCTCGGGAGTGGCCAGCACGCCCAGGGCTTGTAACGATTCCTGAGCGATCAGGTGCGTCGGAGTTTGAGCGAACATGCGAAGGATCGGCACAGCTTCGAATGTATCCAGGCGACGGGCGGCGCGCGCCATGGTCAGTTGAACGTCAAGCGGCTGCATCTCAAGCTGGCGAAAATATTCTACCAACACCAGCGGATCGGTCTTCAGGTCGGCCAGCACCTCGCGCAAAGAGCGCAGCGCCGACTCCTCCGGCGCGCCCATGCCGTGATACATATCCTCGTCGGGAGCAATATCCAGGTAGCGGTCCAGAATGGTGATCGCAGTCAGCCGCGCCTGATCGTCCAGCGCGCGGTTGCGAGCTGCGGCGCGCAGCGCAGCCGTCGTCTTTTCATAGTCCAGCATGGCAGCCAGCATCCCCAGCCCGCCGCGCATCTGCGGATCGGTGGTGTTGAGGTGGCTCAACAAAGCCGGGAGCGCGCGGTCGCCGAACTCGGCGGCAATCTCTGCCGCGCGCTGGCGAACCTCGGCCGCGGTAGTGGTCTGCGCCAACGATTTCATGGCGGTGTTCAGCGCCAACCGGTCCTGAAACGTGGTGATGATCTTCGAGGAGGAGTCGCTCATGGCTGTGCATTATAGCGCGACTTGACCATCTTCTCAATTCTCCGGCGCAGTGGCCGGGTCTCCTTGCTGTGGCCGGTCTCCGACCGAGCCACCGGTGGCTCGGTCGGAGACCGGCCACAGCACTACCTGAACCGGCGGTCGGAGACCGGCCACGCACTACCTTGGGCCGGCCACGCATTACCTTGGACCGCGCCAAAACCACGAACCATTTGCCATCCATCCTCAGAAATGTTACACTAGGCGCCGCATAGAACGTTCGATCGTATCTCAATTCGGGCACAAAACACGGTGGAGTTGGCTTCATGGCGCAGGTGCTGTATCGCAAGTGGCGCTCACAAACCTTTGACGAAGTAGTGGGGCAAGAGCACGTCACCCAGACGCTGCGCAACGCGCTTCGCGATGGGCGAACGGCCCACGCCTACCTGTTCACCGGACCGCGCGGCACCGGCAAGACCAGCACAGCCCGCTTGCTGGCCAAAGCTGTCAACTGCCTGGAGCCTGACCTGGCTAAACGCCCCGACAACACCTGCGACATCTGCGTGTCCATCAACAACGGTTCACTGCTGGACCTGATCGAGATCGACGCGGCCTCCAACCGCGGCATCGACGAGATCCGCGACCTGCGCGACCGTGTTCATTTCGCCCCCAGCCAGGCGCGCTACAAGGTCTACGTCATCGACGAGGTCCACATGTTGACGCCGGAAGCCTTCAACGCGCTGTTGAAAACCCTGGAAGAGCCGCCGCCGCATGTCATCTTCGTCCTGGCAACGACGGAGCCCCACAAGATACCCGACACGGTGCTGTCGCGCTGCCAGCGCTTCGACTTTCGCCGCATCCCGCCCTACAAGGTCGCGGGTTGGCTGGCCCACATTCTGGAACAGGAGGGACGCTCGGCCGAGCCCGCCGCGCTGGAGATGATTGCCCGCAGCACTGAGGGCAGCATGCGTGACGCCATCAGCCTCACCGACCAACTGCTGTCTTACGGCGATGCGGTGATCACCGAGGAGCAGGTGCGGGCCGTGCGCGGGACGATCTCCAGCATCGCAATCGCCGCGCTGGTCGATGAACTGGTGGCGGGCGATGCATCGGGCGGGCTGGCAACTATCAACCAGATGGTGGCCGAGGGTATCGATCTGCGGCAACTGGCGCTTCAGCTTGTGGCGCATTTGCGAGCCGTGCTGCTCTGCCAGGTCAACGCTGAGCAGGCGCGCGAGCTGCTGACCGATCTTTCCGACGAGCAACTGGCCGTCGCGCAGGCGCAGGCTGTCGAGTCGTCGCGCGACGCCACCATGCAGGCGCTGAAGCTGTTCAACCAGGCCTCGCTGGACATCCGCACTGCCACCCAGCCGCAGCTTGTGTTGGAGATGGCGTGGCTGGATGCGCTGGAACCGCCGGTTGAAACACCGGTTGCGCCGGCCGCCGTGTATGCGCCGGCTGCGGCTCCGGCAGATGTCAAGATCAGCAGCAGCATGTCGCCGGCTGCCGAACCACGGGTTAAGGAATTCGCATCGACCAGCAATGCCAGCGCGCCGGCCGGCGGCCAGCCGTTGCCCCGGCCTGCCGAGCCTGTGCCTGACAATGAGGTGGTCGAGGTGCTGCGGGCCAACTGGACGACCCTGCTGCAGGCCGCGGAGACGGCGCAGGGGCCGCAGTTGCGCGGCGCGCTGCGTACTCTGCGCAACGTGGTGGCCAGCGGCAACGATATCCATTTCGCCTTCGCACGCGATTTCGCCAAGAACGTCGTCGAGAAGCCGGCCAACCGCCAGTGCATAGAGGACCTGATCGGCCAGTTGCTGGGCCGCCGGGTCCACGTTCACTGCCAGGTTGGCGCCCAGGTGACGGGCGTGACCGAGCAACAGCCCGCGCCGGCTGTGCGTTCTGCCGCCGAAAAACCGACCGAGGCCGATCTCGAACAAGACCCGGTAGCATTGCACGCCCAGCACGAGTTGGGTGCAGTAGCAAGCAAGATACCTCCCGACAACAAGGAGTAGATTTCAATGGCAAGAAAAAGAGTCAAAGGACCGACGAAAAAAGCACCCAGTGGAATGGGTGGCGGCGGCGGCATGATGCAGCAGATTCGCCAACTGCAGGAGGAGATGGCGCGCACCCAGGAATCGCTGGGCGACGAGTCGGTGGAGGTATCCGTGGGCGGCGGCGTGGTTACCATGGTCATGACCGGCCACCAGCGCCTGGAGTCGGTGACTATCCAGCCGGACATCCTGGATCCTGACGACGTGGAAATGCTGCAGGACCTGGTGGTGGCAGCTGTCAACGAAGCTATCGAGCAGTCACAGCAACTGGCCTCCGAGCGCATGGGTGCGTTGACCAGCGGTCTCAACCTGCCACCGGGGCTTTTGTAAGCCATGCTTACCGTTGCGGCACCTGTTGCCAACGCCATCGATGCTTTCTCGCGGTTGCCGGGCATCGGCCCCAAGACAGCAGCCCGGCTGGCCTTCTATCTCCTGCGCGCGCCGGAAGAGGACGTCCTCGCGCTGAGCGAGGCAATCCGCGATCTCAAGGAGCGGACACTTTTCTGCCAGCAGTGTTTCAACATCGCTGAGGCCGACCCGTGCGCAATCTGCGCCAGCCAGGAGCGCGATCGCAGCATTATCTGCGTGGTCGAAGAGCCGCTGGACGTTTTGGCCATTGAACGTACCCGTGAGTTCAAGGGGTTGTACCACGTGTTGCACGGCGCGATCTCGCCTATGGATGGCGTCGGCCCGGAACAGATCAAGGTAGCTGAACTGCTGGCCCGGCTGAACGTCGAGCCGGTAGCGGAGGTGCTGCTGGCGACCAACCCGAATCTGGAGGGCGAGGCGACGGCCATGTATGTGGCGCGCCTCATTGGGCCGCTGGGCATTCGCGTCACGCGCCTGGCCCATGGACTGCCCATCGGCGGCGACCTGGAGTACGCCGACGAGGTGACTCTGACCCGTGCGCTTTCCGGGCGCCAGGTGATGCAGTAGCCGTTTCCACTGTTTTTCAACCCGTTTGACACCCTCGCGGTTATATGCTATATTTGCGCCGCCCTCGGTCGGTATTTGTTAAATTACTGTTAATGCTTGTGATGGTGCGGTGTTTCCCCTTAGATACGGCAATGCAGTAGTAACCGCTACCCCATTCTGGTCTGTGTAAGATTGTCTGAAAACCTCATCTTTTGGGCTTGTTGGCAGTAAAGGTCGTTTGCTGCCTTTCATTACGGAACGGTCAACCGTTCTTGTAATCGCATATAGGAGGAGAACCAACATGCGAAAATCCTATCTGATCATTGTCAGCCTGCTTTTGGTGGCAGCTATGCTAGTCACAGCATGTGGCGCTGCCAGCACACCCGAAGCTGACCAGTCATCGCAACCCGCCCCGGCCGAGCAGGCCCCGGCAGAACAGGCTCCTGCCGATTCAGCCCCGGCCGAATCGGCCGCCCAGGAACAGCCGGCCGGCAAGTCTACACTGGAAACGGTCAAGGAACGCGGCAAGCTGGTGTGCGGCGTCAACCAGGCTGTGCCCGGGTTTGGCTACCTGACCCCTGAAGGCGACTTCGAAGGCTTCGATGTCGATGCGTGCAAGGCTGTGGCCGCCGCCGTACTTGGCGACGCCAACGCCGTCGAGTATCGGGCGCTGACGGCCCAGGACCGCTTCCCGGCCCTGGCCAACGGCGAGATCGACCTGCTCAGCCGCAACACCACCTGGACCATGAGCCGCGATACATCGTTGGGATTTGACTTCACGGTTATCACCTTCTATGACGGCCAGGGCATGATGGTGCGCAAGGCAGACAACATCAAGTCCCTGCAGGATCTGGAAGGCGCCAGCATCTGCGTTCAGACCGGCACCACAACTGAGCTGAACCTGGCCGACCAGATGGCCGCTGCCGGGGTCACCTACACGCCGGTGGTTTTCCAGGACGCACCCAGCACGGTCAAGGCCTATGAAGAAGGCCAGTGCGACGCGTTCACTACCGACAAGTCCGGGCTGGTGTCCCAGTTCGCGGTCCTGGCCAACCCCGACGAGCATGAGATCATGGATGTTACGCTGTCCAAGGAGCCGCTGGGGCCGGTGGTGCGCCACGGCGACAACCAGTGGAAGGACATCGTTACCTGGACGCTGTTCAGCCTGATCGCCGGTGAAGAGTGGGGAATCACCTCGCAGAACATCGACGAGTTCATGACCTCTGAGGAGCCGGAAGTCAAGCGGCTTCTGGGCGTCGAAGGCGATCTGGGCACGGGCACTGGGATCAGCAACGATTTCGCCTATCAGGCCATCAAGCAGGTCGGCAACTACGGCGAGATCTACGACCGCCACCTGGCTGTCGAGCCGTTCAACCTGGCGCGTGCCCAAAACGCGCTCTACACCGATGGTGGCCTGATGTACTCGCCACCTTTCCGCTAGACCGTACCGGTTCCACAGCAACAAAACTGCCTCTGATATAACCACAGCCCGACTGTCTTTCCCAACCACATACAGTCGGGCTGTGGTTTACTCCACCATATCAAACCCGCGGCCACAGGCCGCCCGCCGCACCGGAGAAGATTGCCATGTCAGCCAGTTCAGCTCCGGCTCAACACAACAAGACCAGAATACCGTTTTATCGCGACACGCGCGTGCTGGCTGTCCTGATCCAGGCCGTCTTCGCGGTCTTTGTGGTTGTCTTCTTTGTCTGGCTGTTCGGCAACATGTTCGGGAACCTGGATACCCTGGGAATCACGGACTTCCAGCAGCCATTCTTTCGGGTAGAGCAGGTTAACGGGAAGACAAGCCTTTCGCCCTGGTTTCGCTTTCTCTACAGCAGCGCCGGGTTCGACATCCTGGACACGCCGATCAGCTATACCCGCCAGGACCCCTATCTGCGCGCGCTGGCCGTCGGGATCGTCAACACCATCCGGGTTGGTGTCATCGGCATCATCCTCTCAACCCTGCTCGGCGTGCTGACAGGGGTGGCGCGCCTGTCGTCCAACTGGCTGCTGAGCAAGATCGCGCTGGCATATATCGAGGTCATCCGCAACACGCCGCTGCTGGTCCAGCTTTTCTTCTGGTATTTCGCGGGCCTGCTGGCGCTGCCTCGGCTGCGAACCGGCGAGGAAATCACCGCCGTGATTCTGCCTGGCCCGATCTACATGACCAACCGCGGCATCGCCATGCCGTGGATTCGCGGCACACCTACGACCGGGCAGTGGGCCTTGTTCGTGGTTGCCGCGATTGCGCTGGCCTGGCTGGTGTCTTTCATTCTCAAGCGGCAAGAGGAGAAACGCCAGCGCTCGCTGCGGCGCTCCACCTGGACCTTCCTGACCTTCTTCGCCGTTGCCGCCATTGGCTGGTTTGTCCTGCCGGTCCAACCCCTGCGTATCGAGCAGCCTGTCGTCGCGGACACCGGGTTCGGTTTCGTTGGCGGCTTGACAATCCTGCCACAGTTGACCGCGCTGGTATTTGGCCTGGTGATCTACACAGGTGCGTTCATTGCCGAGATCGTGCGCGCCGGCATCCAGGCAGTCCCCAAGGGACAGACAGAAGCAGCACGGGCGTTGGGTCTGCGCAACGCGCAAATGCTGCGGCTGATCATCCTGCCGCAGGCACTGCGCATCATCATCCCGCCTATGACCAGCCAATACCTGAATCTGGTGAAGAACTCATCTCTGGCTACCGCCGTCGCTTATCCAGAGCTGTTCCAAATCTCAGGCACCATCCTCAACCAGACAGGGCGAGCCGTCCAGGTCATCATCATCGTCATGTTGTCGTACCTGGCATTCAGCCTCATCATCTCGGCCTTCCTTAACTGGTATAACAAGCGCGTGCAACTGGTGGAGCGATAACCCATGGCCGCAACAGCTTCCACGATGCCAAGGCGAGACGACAGACCGCCTTTCGATTTCAGCTACTGGCTGCAAACCAACCTCCTTTCGGTGGGCAAGATCATCACCTTGCTGGTGCTGATCGCGCTCAACATCTGGATCATCCGCACCGGCCTGCGTGTCAATCCACTGACGACGACGATTGTCGTCGTGCTATGGGCCATCTTCGGTGGACTGATCGCCTACAACATGGTCCGGCACAATCTCGTTCACGGGATGCTGCGAGCCGTCAAAGTTCGCATCTATACGTCGCTGCACGGGTCGTTGATCAGCCTGTTTCTGCTGGTTGCCCTGGGCCTGGCGCTCTATGCCTTTGTGCGTTATATAACGTTCTGGCCGCGCTGGGAAGCCGTCGTCGTCAATTTCCGGCTGTTGATGGTGGGGCGGTATCCGCGCAGCCTGACGTGGCGGCCGGTGGCAGCCGCGCTGTTCGTCGTGGTTCTCGGCGTCGCCAGCCTGCTGACCTGGGGACCGGTGTCCCGACGGCTTTATCGCTATCGCAAGGTCATGATCGGTCTGTGGTTGGCCTCGCCAATCATTCTCGGGATCATCCTCTACGGCGTCGGCGCGCCCTTTGATGCGCCGGATGCTGGCCCGCTGGGCCGGGTCAACACGCGGCTCTGGGGCGGATTGATGCTGACGCTGATCATCTCGGTGATCGCCATCATTGTGTCGTTTCCGCTGGGTGTAATGCTGGCGCTCGGCCGTCAGAGCCAGTACCCGGTCATCAAGTACTTCTGCGTTGGCTACATCGAACTGATCAGAGGTGTCCCCCTTCTAACAGTCCTGTTCATGGCTGAGTTCATGCTGCCGCTTTTCCTGCCCGGCGGTCTGACGGTGGACAGCCTGATCCGCGTCATCACCGGTTTCATCCTCTTCAGCGCCGCCTATCTGGCTGAAAACGTGCGCGGCGGCCTGCAGGCTGTGCCGCGCGGACAATACGAGGCAGCCTACGCGGTGGGCCTCAACACGTACCAGACCACGCGGCGCATCATCCTGCCGCAGGCGCTGCGTGCAGTCATTCCCGCTATCGTCGGCCAGTTCATTGGCCTGTTCAAGGACACGTCATTGGTGGCGATTATCGGTGTGTTCGACCTGTTGAGCATCGGTCGCGCGGTGCTGGGCCAGCAGGAATATCGCGCACGGCAGGCCGAGATCTACCTGTTCATCGGCCTGATCTATTTCGTCGGCGCATCGGGCATGTCGTATGCCAGCCGCCGGCTGGAGACGCGCCTCGGCGTGGGAGAACGTTAAGACCTGAGACGCCTGTAGGATAGGGCCTCGTGCCCGTTCCGCCGGAGCGCCCACAAGGGGCTATCCTACATCTAATCCGGCGGAGCGCTTTGGAGTAGAAAATCATGACAAACATCGAAAACGCCAAAGATATGATCGTCTGCCGCGACGTGCAGAAGTGGTACGACGAGTTTCACGTACTGCGCGGCATCTCCACCACCGTGCGCGAGGGTGAAGTAGTGGTCATCGTCGGCCCGTCAGGCTCCGGCAAATCCACGTTCATCCGTTGCCTCAACCGCCTGGAGGAGCACCAGGAGGGCGACATTATCGTGGACGGCATCGAGCTGAGCCACGACATCCGCAACATCGAGGCCGTCCGCCGCGAGGTAGGCATGGTTTTCCAGCAGTTCAACCTTTTCCCCCATCTGACGGTGATGGAGAACATCACGCTGGCTCCGACCAACGTTCGCCGCTGGCCCAAGGACAAGGCCACTCAGATCGCCGAGCAACTTTTGGAACGGGTCAAGATACCGGAGCAGGCGCACAAGTATCCCGGCCAGCTTTCCGGCGGGCAGCAGCAACGCGTCGCCATTGCCCGCGCGCTGGCCATGCAGCCCAAGATCATGCTCTTCGATGAACCGACCTCAGCGCTGGACCCGGAGATGATCAAGGAGGTGCTGGATGTGATGCGCGACCTGGCGCTGTCGGGCATGACCATTGTTGCGGTCACGCACGAGATGGGCTTTGCGCGTGAGGTTGCCAACCGGGTGATGTTTTTCGACCAGGGACTGGTCATCGAAGAAGCTCCGCCCAACGTGCTTTTCAACAATCCCCAGGAAGACCGCACCAAGCTCTTCCTCTCACAGATCCTGCACCACTAGGTCTACAACGAGATTTCGTGCCTGCTCGCCGTCATTCCCGCGCAGGCGGGAATCCAGACCGCGGCGGCAGCGACCAGGACGCGACTACCGGCCCCAGCATTCTATGGACCCTGAAAACCCCATCGTCAAGCTCTGTGCGCAGGGGATGCAGGCTGAGTTCGACGGCAAGCCGGATGTTGCCCGCGCCTTGTTCACCCAGGCCTGGGACACTGCGCAGGACGACTACGAAGCCAGCATAGCGGCTCATTTCCTGGCTCGCCACCAGGAAACGCCGGAGGACGCTCTTCACTGGAACCAGGAGTCCCTGGCCCGCGCCGAAGCAGTCGCCGACGAGCGTGTCGACAGTTTCTATCCCTCTCTCTACCTCAACCTGGGACACTCCTACGAAGTATTGGGCAATCTGAAAGAAGCCAGCAAGTACTATGATCTCGCTGCCGCCAAAACCGAGGTTCTCGACGAAGACCGCTATGGCGGCATTGTGCGGCAAGGCATCGCTGCCGGCAAAGCGCGCCTAGCAGCCACCGGATAAAGCGCGCGACCGGTAAAGCTGAAGCAGGTTGTTTTGAGCCAACTACCGATATTAATTTTTAACCTTCATTACGGATCGGGCGGGATTTCATCGTCTGGCGGGGGGCATCACGCCTCCGTCGCGGCGGGTTCCGTTGATTCCTCCGCGGCCGGCTCTGCCTCCTCGACAGGTTCCTCCTCAGGCGGAAGCGGACTGCCTGCCAGCTTATACGCCTGTTCCAGCCGCTTGAACGGCACCTTGTTGGTCTTACGGCAGTTTGGGCAGGTGACCGGCGCAGACTTGGGGTGCTTTCCCTCGGCAGCCTGCACGATCAGCGCCAGTTCGCCGTCACCGACGTTGATGGGGGAGCGACAATAGGTACAACTGATGTTGAGCATCGGTAAAGGGTCCTTTCCTTAGGAACAAACGGTCAGAATGCCAGGCTGCCGAACGCCAGCAGCAAGCACACCGCGGCCAAAACACCTCCGACCAGCAGTCGGGGCAGCGTAAAGACAAATCCAGGCAGCTCCGGAGCCTGACGCCGGCGCAACCAGCCCCAACCTGCGACCAGGGCAGCGGCGGCAAAGACCAGCCACGCCGGCATGAACTGCACCGTGTAGCGGGTCACCA
>JACKBK010000021.1 GCA_020634555.1 Caldilineae bacterium | reverse complement strand
CCGACATCACCTGCCCGCGGCGGGTGTGGGTGATCTACGGGCGTATCGCGGTGACGGTCGGGCTGACTGTGGACCCGTCGCAGTACAGCGCGGCAGTGGAGGAACTGCGCCTGCGCGAGAGCCAGCTTGTGCAGGTGCGCATCGCCGCGCCCGGCTTCGAGGTGCTCAGCGCGCCGGAGCAGCAGATTGCCATCCGCCCCGGCGCCGACAGCTTGCCCGTTGTGTTCTACCTCCACCCGCAAGAGGTCGGCCACTGGACGGTCAGCTTCGACTTCAGCCAGGCCGGCAGCCCGCTGGGCACGGCTGCGGTGACGGTGGAGATCACCGACTACGAGGTCGAGGCTGTCCCGGAGAGCCGCACCGGGAGCACGCTGCACACCGACCCTGCAGTAGCACCCCCTGACCGGATGCTCTACGTCCGCTTCGAGCGTACGGCCGGCCAGTCGCAGCTTGTCTTCACCCTGCAGCGGGCCGGCGAGGTGGGCAGCGAGTTCCAGCCGGTGCCGATCCCGGGCGACCCGGAGCAGTTCGCCGAAGAACTGTTCGGCGTGCCCGAGACGCTGCGCCGCCATGCCCGCAAAGCTGTTCTCACGCCGGACGAGGCCGACCGCCAGTTGCGCGCTATCGGGCGCAATCTGTGGAATACCGCCATCCCCCAGGACCTGCGTGAGCTGTACGCTGCCGAACGCGAGGCGTGGCGCAACTCGACGTTGATGGTGGTATCCGATGAGCCGTACATTCCGTGGGAACTGGTCTGGCCATACGGCGAGCCGGGCAATCCCTGGCAGGATGACGACCCCTGGTGCGTCACGTTGCACCTTACCCGCTGGCTGCGGCGCACTGCGCAGGGCCGCGGCAACCCGGGACCGCCCGGTCGCCTGTCGCTGAACGCACTGGCGCGGCTGGTTCCCACCGACTCCGGCTTGCCGCAGGCGATTCGGGAGCGGGATATGTTGCGCGGGCTGGTCAGTGCGCGCGGCCTGAGGGACCTGGGCCCTGATGAGCCGACGTGGAGCGCGGCCATGGACCTGTTGGAAGAAGGCGGGTACGACTGGCTGCACATCGCCGGCCATGGTCAGTTCTACGACGGTCCCGCGGACAGCGCATCGGTTATTCGGCTGCAGGAAAAGCGGGAGCTGATGCCCCAGCACCTGGCCGGACCGGAGATCGAGACCCACATCTACCGCCAACGGCCGGGTTTCTTCTTCAACGTCTGTCACGGCGGAAGGCAGGGCTGGGCGCTGACCCATCTGGGCGGCTGGGCTGAGACGCTGATCAGCGACGGCGCCGGGCTGTTCATCTCGCCCCAGTGGGAGGTGACCGACAAGCAGGCGCTGGATTTCGCGACCACCTTCTACGGGCAACTGCTGGCCGGACGAACGGTGGCCGAGGCGGTGCAGGCGGCGCGGCTGGCAGTCCGCACACCCGGCAACCCGGCCTGGCTGGCCTACAGCGTTTACGCCCATCCCAACGCGCGGCTGGAGAACACGCGCCAGGGCTGACACCTTGGAAACTGTTTGATAAGTGTCTAGATTGGCAGGTAAACTACTTGACCAAACGTTCGTTGCTTGTTATACTAACTATAGTTAGTAGTTAGCATAGTTAGTAAACCACCATGAGTATCAAACACGCCTTTCTGGCCCTCCTGGCCGAGGAGCCAAGCTACGGCTACGAGCTGAAAAAACGCTACGACGACGCCATCGGGCTACTGTGGCCCTTGCAGCAGGCGCAGGTCTACAACAACCTGCGCGCCCTGCAAGACGCCAGCCTGGTCGAACTGGAGGCGCGGGTGATGCAGGAAAGCCTGCCCGACCAAAAGCGGCTGCGGCTCACCGAGGCGGGCGAGCAGGAGCTGGCCGACTGGACAAGCAAGCCGGTGCGCAGCAGCCGCAAGCTCAAGGACGATTTTTACCTCAAACTGACGGTGCTGGCGGCCGTGCTGCGTGAGCCGGATCGTCTGGCTGAGCTGCTGTGGCAACAGCGCGAGGTAAATCTGCAGTACCTGCGCGATCTGGAGCGCGCGTTGGCGGAGGCCGAAGCGGCCGGCGATGGGGTGGCGGCCAGCCTCATCGAAGGGGCGATTCTGCACGCCGAGGCGGACCTGACCTGGCTCGATCGTTGCGAGGATCGTCTGCTAGGCCCCGACGGTGTCTTTGCTGGAGGCGTCCTGTGAAACGGGCCGGAAGGCTGCTGCGGCTGGCGCCCGGCTTTCTCGCGGCCAGCGTGCGGCGCGATTGGCCGCTGGCAGGACTGGCGCTGCTTGGCCTGGCGCCGGGCGTGGCCGCGCTGGTGGCCTGGCTGCAGATCGCCTGGCGTGTGCGCGAGCTGAGCTACTCCGCGGCTCAATTTGGCTGGATACTGCCGCCGGCATTGCTGGACGCCGTCACACCGGCCGGCGTGCTGGTGGGCACCGGGTTGGTGACACTGCTGGTGGGCTGCCTCGGCCTGAGCAACGCCTATCTGGCCAGCGTCGAGCGGCGGCTGGACGATCTGGCGTTGCTGCTTAGCCTCGGCCTCAGCCGTCTGGAGCTGACTTCGCTGTTGTTGCTGGAGGCCATGGGGTTGGCGGCGCTGGGGACATTCTTCGGCGTCCTGCTTGGACTGGCGCTCAGCGTGGTGAGTTGGCTGCCGGCGAGGGATTATCTGGGACTGGAACCTGGGTTTCGCCTCTTTTTTTGGCCTTTTGTGATCGGCGCGCTGGCGGGGCTGCTGGCGACGCTGCTCTTCGTTGGCGTTACCGGGATCAGCACCGGGCTGCGGCCGCTTAGCGTGCTCAGTCTTCGGCCGCGCAAGCACTGGATGCGCGACTGGGGCCAGTGGCGCTTCTCCACGCTGGGCATCCTGTTCACCGGGGTGTTGACGCTGTTGCTGGGCGTGCTGGCGGTGGGCTGGCAGGCCGGGGTCACGCTGGCTATCCTGGCTGTCGTGCTGGCCACCTTGCTCAACGTTGGAAGCTGGCTGCTGACGCGCTTCTATTGGAGGCTGCCGGAACCGGCCAACTGGCCGCTTTGGGCGCTGGCGGTGCAGGGGTTGGCGCGCCATCGTCGCCAAACCGCCGGCATGACGCTGGCGATGACAGCCGGTGCACTGGGCGTTGGGTTGGCCGCGTTGGGCTGGGTGAGCGGAGACGTGCCGGCCACCTTTCCGCTCTGGGTGGCGGCTATGTTGCTGGTTGCCTGCGCCAGTTTGGTGCTGACAACGTCGGCGCTGGCGGCGCTGGAACGTCGCCAGGAACTGGGATTGCTGGCCGCGCTGGGCGCGCGCCGCAGCCGTGTCCGTGGGTTGATTCTGCTGGAGAATGGGATCGTCGCGGTGGCTGGCGGCATGTTGGGCGCGATGTTGGCGGTTGTAGCGTGGTCGCTGGTCGGATCCGAAGCGTCCCAGACCCGAGCGGCGACCGTGGCAGCCATCGCCTTGCTGGACGTGATGGCTGCGTTGACGACGGCCTGGATCGGCGCGCTGCCGGTTCTGTGGCTGATCGCGCGCCAGCCGCCGGCGGCCTCGCTGCGTGACCAGCCGTGGCTGACCGGCTAAGTACGGTGACTGGCCAAATGAGCCCGAAATTTATCGAGGAGATTATGAACAAGCAAGAAGTGCTGGTACAGGCAAGCAAGCTAAGCAAGGCATATCAGACGCAGACCGGTGCAGTGCGGGCGTTGGACGGCGTGGATATGGCGGTGCGCGCCGGGGAGTTCGTGGCGCTGGTTGGTCCTACCGGCAGCGGCAAGACGACGTTGCTGGGAATACTGGCGGGAATCGAGCCGGCCGACAACGGGTCGGTGATCCTGCTGGGAGAGTCGCTGGAGGATATGGATGACGACGCAGTGGCCGATCTGCGGCTGCGGGCTGTGGGCATGGTCTACCAGAGCTACAACCTGTTCAGCGGGTTCACCGTTCGCCAGAACGTCCGTCTGCCGCTGCAGCTCATGACTCGCCGCCCACCCTACGACGCTGCCCAGCGCACCGACTATCTGTTGGACGACTTCGGCCTGCCGGAACTGGCCGAGCGCTACCCATCAGAGTTGTCAGGCGGCCAGCAGCAGTTGGCTGCCATCGCCCGCGCGCTGGCCACCAATCCGCCGCTGATCCTGGCCGACGAGCCAACGGCCAATCTGGACACGGCTACCGCCCGCCACATCGTCGGCCGGCTGCGCGCGCTGGCCGACAGCGGTGAGCACGGCGTCATTCTGGCCACCCACGACCTGCGGGTGGCCAGCCAGGCCGATCGCGTGCTGAGCCTGCGCGATGGGCGGATCGTCAAGGAGACTGCCATGCAGCCGGGCCGCTCAGGGCGCGAGGTGCTGGCAGAACTGGCTTGACGGAAAGGGAGGACCCCACGATGACCATGGAGTCGATTGTAATCCTGATGCTGGTGTCCTTCATTATCGGGCTGGTGATGGGCATCTCGCTGATGCGTCCCAGCCGGTCGCGCTGATCATCCGCCGCGCTTGCGGCCTACCAGGAAGTAAGCCAGCGGGCCGACATAGTTGATGAAGGCCACCAATGTCCAGAGTTTCTTGCTGCCGCGAACCTGCTCGGCGGGCCTGCGGCGCAGATCCAGCAGCGCGGCTGCCAGCAGCAGTATCTGGATCAGCCCGACCAGCCCCAATAACCCTTTTTGCCAGGCGCTAAGCTCGGCCCAGTTTCGTTGTTTCACTTGGCACTCTCCTATCGCAGTAGCTGGCAGGCTTGCCTGTAGTCTACTGCAAAGCGTTGACAATCGCTTCTGTATTATAGCGCATATAGTCCAGATAGCTAGCAGCCGGTCCGTCCGCGGCGCTCAGTGAGCCGGTGTAGATCTGGACAAGCTGGATAGCAAGGTCGTCGGCGACGCGCTGGGCCAACGCCTCGTTGATCGTGTTGCCGACGAAGATCGCACGTACGCCAAAGCTGCGCAAGGTATCTTCCAGGCGAGCTACATCCTGCGCTGATGGCTCTGACAGTGTGCTGTAGCCCGGAATCACGGCGCCTGTTTGCTCGAATCCGTACTGGTTGGCGAAGTAGCCGAAGACCGCGTGGTCGGTGACGAGCTTGCGGTTGTCTTCAGAAACCCGGCTGACCTGCCCGCGGATCCAGCCGTCCAGCGTTTGCAGCTCAGCCTTGTAAGCCGTCGCGTTGGCCGCGTAGCTTTGCTCGTTGGCTGGATCAAGCTGGCTGAGCGTCTGCTGGATGTTGTCCACCCAAACCATGACATTGTTGGGGTCGGTCCACGTGTGGGGATCGTTGCCGCCATGGTCGTCCTCGTCGGCATGGCTGGTATCTTCCTCGTGTTCCTCGGTGCCATCGATCGGTGTGATCCCGTCGGAGACAGCGATGATAGGAGCGCCACCGCCCGCGTTTTCCAGCAGCGGTTCCAGAAAGTGCTCCAGTTCAAGACCGTTGATGAAGACAAGGTCAGCACTGTTGACCGCGGCGATGTCAGCGGGGGCCGGCTCGAATCCATGGGGATCGGCGCCGATGGGCAACAGCACCGTCAGGTCGATGGCCTCACCGCCTACATTGCGCACCACGTCGCCCACGATGGTGGTCGTGGCGATGACCTTCAGTTGGTCGGCAGCGACGGGCGTTGCATCCTGTGTAGTTGGCGCCGTCGGGGCTACCTGTTCCTGGGAAGCAGTACTTCCACAGCCGGTGATCGCGAGAGCGAGCAAGACAATAGACAGTGTTGCCAATAGACGATTCCGCATCATTTCCTCCTGATGGGTTGATCCGTCCGTGTTGTACTGAGGGTTGTGCCGTCTGAGTTTGCCTCGGTACCGGCATCACGAGCGTGTACAACCAGCAGCACTTTTCGGACCGAATCGCGTAGTTGAGACTCAATCTCATTGAGATTGAGTCTCAATTGTAGGGAGTATCGGCCAGTTGTCAAGTTTGTTGCTACCTCGGAAATCTTTACCATCTGTGATAGGTGGCCTATAATCACGCACCATGGACCTCAACGTGGTGTTGGAACGCCTTCAGGTGTTCGTTACAATCTTCTTGGGTATCTTCATCGAAGCGGTTCCGTTTCTTCTCGCCGGATCGGTGGTTGCAGGGCTGATCGAGATCTTCCTTGGCCGCGAGACGCTGCATCGGATCGTGCCGCATCAGCCGATTCTGGCGGCGCTGGCAGGAACCTCGATGGGCATGGTGTTTCCAGTCTGCGAGTGCGGCGTCGTTCCGGTGACCCGGCGGCTCTATGGAAAAGGGCTGGCTTTGCCGGTCGGCATCGCGTTTTTGATGGCAGCACCAGTCATCAACCCGGTGGTGATGCTGAGCACCTACGCAGCGTTCGGCTGGAGCCCAATCCTGGTGGGGCGGATCGCGTTCACGTTCGTTATCGCTTTTTCCATCGGACTGATCTTTCAGCTGGCCAGGCGAGACGAGGTTCTGTTGCCGACCACGGAACACCCCGAGGATGCTATGGACGAGCCACCTGCCGTTAGCTCCGGTGAGCATCCGACGATTCGCCAGCGGTTGCCCAGCGCGCTCAGGGTCGCCGGTGACGACTTCCTCGACATGACGCGCTATCTGGTGATTGGATGCTTGCTGGCGGCTGCCATGCAAACGTTGATTCCGCAATCGACGCTGACTGCCATTGGACAGGGGCCGGTGACTTCGGTGATCGTGATGCTGGCGTTGGCTTTTGTGTTGTCGGTATGCTCGACGGTGGACGCCTTTGTGGCGCTGGCCTTTGTCGGCACGTTTACCCCGGCGTCGATCCTGGCATTCCTGGTCTTTGGCCCGATGGTGGATATCAAGAGCACTGCCATGTTTCTGGGTGTGTTCCAGCGCCGCAAGGTAGCCTATCTGGTGCTTCTGCCGTTTGTAATGGCGTTGTTCCTGGGGGTTTTCCTGAACTTCAATGTAGGAGTCTTGCGATGAAAAACGGCGTCAAGGGGCTGGTTCTGATCGGCCTCGGCTTCTTTCTTATCAGCCGCCTCAACAACGGGACAATCTTCTTCTACATCAACTCGCGCTTTGTGTGGCTCACGTTGTTGGCAGGAATCGGCTTCTTCCTGGTGGCGGCCGGGTATCTGTTCGAGTCTCAGGCGGCTCGCTCCAGCCACGCCGGCGAAGACCATGACCACGCGGATCACGACCATCACGACCACCACGACCATAGCCACAATCTGTCACGCATCGGCCTGCTCCTGATCCTCCTTCCGATCGTTCTTGGCACCCTCATCCCACCGAGGCCGCTGGGCGCGACGGCTATGGCGGACCGTGAGGTGAGCGTCAGCGGCCTGAGCTCAGCTGTGGCGCCCAAGTCCAGCCAGGTAGCCTCGTCGGACCACAAGAAGAACCTGCTCGACTGGCTGGTCGCCTTCGACGCGAAAAATGATCCGCAGGCGTTCGATGGCCAGGAGGCCGAGGTTGTCGGTTTTGTCTACCGCGACGGCCGCTTTGCCGACGACACGTTCATGGTCAGCCGGTTCATCGTCAGTTGCTGCGTGGCCGACGCGACGCCCATCGGCCTGATCGTGCAGTGGCCGGACGCTGCATCGTTGAAGACCGACTCGTGGGTCGAGGTTTCCGGCGCATTCCAGGCCGGCGAGTTCGATGGACAGAAGACGCCGATTCTGGTGGCGCAGCAGGTCCAGCCCACCGACCCGCCCAACCAACCTTACCTGTTTCCATGAAGTTGACGTCCTTCGACCGCTTTGTGTTCGTGATCCTGGCCGCGTTTCTGGGGTTGACGGGCCTGATTGTGGTGCGCGGCGATCGTGTCGGCGTGCGTGTTGTCAGCTTCAGCCCGCCAGACGGCGCTGAGAACGTGCCGGTCCGCTCACAGATTCAGGTCGCGTTCGACCAACAACTTATCCTGACAGGAAACCTGCGCGCGCTCAACATCGAGCCAGCCACCAGCGGCACAGCGCAGTGGGACGGCGAAACGCTGAAGTTCTACCCGACCCAGCCGTTGCAGCCGAACACCATTTACACCGTCACCGTGCCCGAAGGTCTGTCAAGCGCCGACGGACCGCGCACACGCCACTCGGTCCGGTGGCAGTTTACCACCGGCCATCCGAAGATCGTGTTCATGGCTCCCGATGCGGCCGATCGCCACCAGCTTGTCGTGTCCGATCCTGCATCCGACGGCGTATCGAGGCAGCTCACCGAAGAGGAAGCGGGTGTTTGGGATTACGATGTGACCCCCGATGGAACGTCTGTCGCCTATGCGGTCGTGCACCCCGACTCCAGCAGCGAGTTATGGCTGGCAAGCCTGGACGGGGAAAGCCGGCGGCAAGTGCTGGCGTGTCCCGACGCCTCGTGCAGTGGACCGGCCTGGTCGCCGGAGTTGACACTGACGCCGGAGGGCGCCCGCGTCCAGCGGCTGGTCTACGAGCGACGGGAGCTTAGCCCGGAGCGCGCCCAGTTGCCGCCGCGCCTGTGGTGGTTGGATGTGGAAACCGGCGAGACGGCGCCGGTGTTCGAGGACAACCAGTGGCTCGGCTTCGGCGCCAGCATCTCACCGGACGGACAGTGGCTCGCGTTCGTGGCGCCGCATCTACAGGGTATTGCTGCCTACAACCTGCTCGACGGCCGCAACCTGGAGATTCCCAGCCAGTTGGGCGAGCCGCCGGTCTGGAGCCCGAATGGGTTTTTTCTGCTGACGACCGACATGGTTGCCCGCGAGGACGGCATGTTTACCTCGCACCTGTTTCGGGTGAACGTAGAAAGCGGCCAGTCCATCGATCTCAGCGCTGAGGCGACATTGGGAGACTTCTCCCCGACGTGGTCCCCTGACGGCGGCACCATCGCGTTCAGCCGCGTTGGCATGGATGGGCCTGGCGGCCAGATCTGGACGATGTCCAACGCCGGGGAGGACCAGCAACAATTGACCGACGACCCTGCCATCCGCCATGCCGCGCTCTCGTGGTCGCCGGACGGCGGTAGCCTGCTGTTCCAACAAACTCTCCTGCAACAGGCGGCTGCGGCCGAGGTCTGGGAGCGCGACCTGGCAACCGGAACCATGCAGCGAGTGGCCGAATCGGGCGCCTGGCCAACCTGGACGCCATAGGAACCGTTTGAGAGGCCCCCAAACTCAGTTAGAACCAGTTTTTTGACGCGATTTATGGGGAGGGGATGGGATGCACCGACAGATACTGGCGCAGAATGTCTGCGACCAGTCCGTGAATCTCGTAGCTTTGCCAGCCGATGGGGCCGGCCAGGGTGTAGATCGCCGCGCCGCGCACGTAGTCATCCTGGGCCAGATGGCTGTCGTACCAGGCCAGTTGCTCGACGTAGAAGCCCTCAGGCAGCGTGCTGACCAGTCCCTGCGACCGCCAGTAGTCCGTGAAATCCTTCCAGCCCTTGCCGGCCGGACCGGGACGGCCGGCCACCAGCCCGTCAACACCGGTTTCGGTGATGATTAGCGGAACCGCCAGCCCGGCCGGCTCGAGGATGTCGCGATAGACCTTGCGGTAGCGCAGCGTCAGCCAGCCTTCGTCCCCCTCGTCGCTGCCCGTCTCCAGTTGGTTTGCGCCGGCGCCGAACCACATCTCCGGTGCGGAGTATTCGTGCAGTCCCAGATAGCCGCCGTATTGTTGGACCGCCTGCAGAGCAGGGAAGAAAGCCGGCCACAGCTCCATGGGTGGCTGGCCGGTGCCGAAGTTGCCAACACAGGATCGGATGCCCGCTTCGGCCAGCAGCCGGGTCCGTTCTGCTTCGAACACAGCCAGGCTGGCCATCTGCTCGGCGGTGGTCACGGTTGGCTCGTTGTAGGCTTCCCAGCAGTCGATGTTGGCCAGGCGGCTCGGCTCGGTGGCGATGGGCAGAAGGAGATCAACAAACTGGCGCGCGGCTGCAATGGGGTCCCAGTTGTCGAGATCGGGCAGCGGCAGCGGCGTGTAGCGGGAGACAATCAATGTGTCCGGCGAAATTTGTTTCATCTCGGCCACGAAGTTGGGGTCGTATTCCAGCGTCTTGACCACGGCAACGTTGCCGGTGGACAGCAGATCGAATAGCTGGCCCCCATAGTTGTAGCCGACGAAGACGCCGAGCTTGCTTGCCGGCCCAGGCGGGAAGGGGGTCGCGCTGGGTGTCGGAGTAGGTGTCGGCGGCTCAGGTGTGTCCGTGGTGGTTGGCTCGACGATGCTAGGCGCCTCGGTGGCTGTTGCCGACGGCGTATTGAGCGGTGTTGCCTCGGCGGTTGCCATCTCGGTTGCCGTTGGCGTCGCGCTGGGTATCGGTGTGGCAGTGGGCGTTGGAGTGGGCGTCGGCGTTGGCCGATTGCAGGCCGCTGCCAGGATCAGCAGGATTGCCATTGCTGCAACCGCCGCCCATTGTCGCCGCCCCGAAAGCCTTTTACCGCCAGGAGCGTGTCGGTTGGAAAGGGTCATAGTGCGTATCCGCTCGAAGCGATTCTGTGGCGATTGCAAAGCTTGCAACGCCATGGCGCCACAGGTCGTTTCGGCGCCGGGTTTCCGGTTGGTAGTCGCTTCGGCGGATTGTTTGTTTACCTTTCAAAGATGCGTTTGCTGGTCTGTGTCAGGCAGCAACCTTGTCGTCTGCGTTTATCTCATCCAGCACAGCCAGAAGGTCGCTGTTGGACACGATATCGCTCATGGAGTTACCGTAGTGCTTAAACCTGATCTGACCTTGTTTGTCGATGACCATCAGCGCCGGCAAACGGCCCAACTTCAGCAACTTAACTTGCTGGCCATAGAGATCGGCCACCGTGTGATCGGGATCGGCCAGACCAACAAAGGGCAGCGCCTCCTTCTTCCAGTAGGCCGCGAATGCGTCCATGTTGTCCGGACCGACCACCAGGATTTCGGCGTCGCGCTCGGTGAACCGTGAGTAATCCTGACGCAACTGCGCCATATGCCTGCGGCAATACGGTCAGGCAAAGCCCCGGTTGAAGACCAGGACCACGTTGAGACGGTTTTTGTAATCTGAGAGGCGGATCTGGTTGCCGTGCGTGTCGGTCCGGGTGAAATCCGGCGCTTCGCCGTCGGGCGTTCGATGGGCCATGAAGGTTCTAATCTTTTTGTGAATGGTCGAGCGTTCAATATTATCTTAACCGAAAACGCCATTGTTGTTGGGCGGCGTGATTACGGTCAGGTGTTCTAGCGCTTACTCTTGCCCGGTTCTTCCATCAAGAGCCTGAGTCCGCGGCGCCCAGCAGGCTCAGGACTGCGTCGATCATCTGGCGTTGCTGATCCTCGCGACTGATTGTCGCACTACCGTCGCCCGGCTGCTCGCCATAATAACCGAACTGGGCATGGTTCCCGCCTTGAATCTCCAGCCAGGTCGTCGATGGGGGCAACAGTGGGCGGCTGTTCTCGATGTCGGTCGGCGTGGCCAGCCCATCCTCCGACGCGGAAAGCGAAGCGGCGGCCAGCGACGACAACCCAGACAGATCATCGCTCCCCGCTGGATACGAGGCCAGTAACACCAGCCCGTCCACCGCGTCCGGGTTGTTGTGGATGAAACTGGCCGCCATCGAGCCGCCCAGTGAATGCCCGCCGATCACCCAGTTTTCCACCTCCGGGGTAGCAGCGATCACGTCGGTTGCTTTATCGATGCCGAAGACGGCCAGGTTCAACGGCATCGGCACGATCACCACCGGGTAGCCCGCTTCGGCGATTGTACGCGCCATCGGAGCGTAGGACCTTGGATCGACGTGGCCGCCGGGGTAGAAGATGAGGCCGGTGTTCTGCGCATCCTGGGCAGGAATGAACGACAACCATGGATCGGTCGTTACCTGCACCTGTGCGTCAGACTGCATCGCGACCAACGCGGCCGGCATGGGGCCAAGAGGTGTGCTCCCCCAAATCACGAAGCCGAGACCGGCGATGACCAGAATCACGGCCACGACAGCGATTGCTGTAAGAAGTATCTTTTTCCAAGTCTTCAACGCAGTTCCTCGGATGGCGAACTTTTGTCTGTCACGAGGACGGCCGCACCAGCTCCAGCAGCAGCACCACGACCACAGCCAGCAACAGAGCAATCAGCCCGGCCAGCAGGATCAGACGCAACACCGGTGGGTTGGCCGGCGCACTGGGGAGGAAGGCCGGTTCCACCACCTGCAACGCGCCCACCTCACGGCTTTGGCTCTCCTTGAGACGAGCTTCGACCGCCTTAGCGCGCAGGAACTCCTGGTCGCCCTGGGCGCTTGCCACTGCGTCCACCAGCCGGTTGTACTCGCTGCTCAGGCCGATCAACCGGGTCAGGTCGGCGCTGCGCTGGCTGATGATACTCTCATTTTCGGCGATTACCGCCCGCAGCGCGGCAGCAGCAGCCATCTGTTCCTGCTCCGAGGACCTGAATCCGTATATCTCACTGCCAAGATTCTTGACAGTTTGCTGCATCTGGTCGATCCTCGCCAGCCCTGCTGCATCCCCTTCCACCGTATCGCTGATGACCGTTGCCAGAGATTCCTCAACAGCCGTCAGTTCATCCTCGGTATCGGCGGCAAACCGGTTGTATTGGGTTGCCAGGGTGTCTGCCTGGCGGGTGTCCACCAACGCGGCGTCGCGCTCGGACTCCAGATTGCGCAACACATCCTGCACTGCGTTGATCTCGCGCGGCAGGTCGCCGACGTTGTGCTCCAGTTGGAACTGCAAGAGGGCATCCTGTGCGGCGGTAAGAGTCTTGGCCTGTGCGGCAGCCTCGCTCTGGATGAACTGGCCGGCCGCGGCCGCCGGCCGCGCCGTCAACTCGTTGTAGTAGGCCAGCGCGTTCTCGACGTGTTTGTTGAGCACATCCATGGCTTCCTGCGGTGAACTGCCCTCGTAGGAGACCGACACGAAATCGCCTGCCTGGGTTGTCTCGAGACCGGACAACAGAGTATCGGCGCTGATGCTTAAGCCCAGGTCGTTGATGGTGCGCCAGGCGACCAGCGAACTGCGCAGCACGTCGTCGAAGTTGGCTTGGGCAACCGCGATCTGATCCGTCGCGCCGCCGACATTGAGGCGCGTGTAGAGCGTGACATCCTGCTCGTCCAGCGCCTGGGCCTGCATGCGCAGCGTCGAGCGGTAGACCGGCGCGGCCGTCAGCGCGACGGCGGCGGTCACCACGACCGCGCCGACCACGAACAGCGCGATGATCCACCAGCGTCGTCGCAGTATGGCGGCAATCGAACGGCCACCTTGCCCTGAAGCCTCTGTAGATTCTGAAATTTCAACAAGTTCGTTTGTCTGGTCCATTTGTCCTCTTCCAAGAAGTTCGACTTTCCCGAAAAAGTCGAACTTCTCTGCGGCATCGGGTGCGCTGTCTTCAGAAGCTCGACGTTGCCGAAAAAGTCGAGCTTCGATCTGGCATCGGGTGCGCTGTTTTTGAAACTCGATGTTGCCGAAAAAGTCGGGCTTCTATGCTCGCGAGCGGCTGCGCTGTAGCCAGGCCAGCAGCTTGAGACCCTCTGCGCGCACTTGCGTGTCTCGCCACCAGGCCAGCAGCCCGTAGACTGCTACCACGACCACACCGGCGGTCACCAGCGCGGCAACGGGCCATATGCCCAGAGATAGTAACACCTGTTCCGCTCCGTAGCCAATTCCGGCAGCCAGCAGCGAATACACAAACAGCGGCGTCAACAGGTGCAGATAGGTCGCCATCCTCGCCTCGATGATCTTATCAACCATGTACGCGGAGATGCCAAAATCCACCACTGCCACAGCCGTCGACAGGACACAGACTCCGATCAGACCGCCCCAGCGAATGGCAGGATAGAGCAAGGCTGTCATCGTAATCAGCCGCCAGAGCGCGATGCTGGACAACCACTGCGGCTTGCCGCCCGACTGGAAGATAATGCCCATGTTGGCGGCAATCGAGCGGATCAGCCCGTAGACGGCCAGAATCTGCATCGGCACGATGGCCGGCGCCCACTTATCGGTCAGCAGGATGTGAACGAAGTCGCTGGCAAAGACGATCGTCACGATGGCGATCGGCATCGCAACCACCGAGACCCGATGGACGACCTCGAAGTAGGCCTTCCTCATCCGCGCCGCGTCGGTCTGCATCTTGCTGAATGCCGGGAACGTGACCCGCGTCACCAGCCGGGTGATGTTTGTGGCCGGCGTGTTGGAGATGCTGTAAGCCATGCCATAGTAGCCCAGCGCGGCATCTCCCAGCATTCGCCCCACGAACAGGTCGTCCACGTTGGTGACGCCGAAGATCAGCACCTGGCTGGCAGCGATATGCTTGCCGTAGCCAAACAGCTCCTTGAACAGCCTGACTTCGAACTGCAATCGCGGCCGCCAGGGCGAGACGATGAACATGGTGATGGTCGTCACCGAAGCGTTGATCAGCTCGCCGGCCACCAAGGCCCAGATGTTCCAGCCCGCCACTGCCAGCAGCACGGCGCAGATGTTGCCGACCAGCGAGCCGACGAACTCCGGGATCACCTTCTTGCGGAAGTCCAGATCCTTGAACAGTAAGGTATAGGGCACGCGGCTGAAGCTGCTGATGACAATCGTCAGCGCCAGCACCCGCAGCACCGGCGTCACCTGGGGATTGCGAAAGAACTGTGCCACCAGCGGCGCGAGGATGAAGGCCGCCACGTACAGCAGGACGCTGCTGCTGATCACCGTCCAGTGGGCTGTGTTGGCTGCCGCATCTACATCATCCTGGCGATAGATCAGCGCCGAGCCGAAGCCCAATTCCTGCAAGAACACCAGCGAGTTGATGGCCAGCATGGCAATGGCCAGCAGGCCGAAGAACTCCGGCGCCAACAGCCGCGCCAGCAACAGGCTGACCAGAAACCCGACGCCGCGATTGACCAGCATCGCGCCGCCTTCCCAAAGCACGCCGCGGGACACCTTGCCGCGCAGCGTCACTCCCTGTCTCCCCGCTTGACGGCTACCAGAATTAAGTCGCGGGCGAAAAGTGTCGGTCGCAGCGCGGTCAGCAACTCGTAGACGCGCGCCGGCCGGCCGCGCCCCAGCCACGCCGGATACAGCCCCTTCACCCACAAACTTGGGTAGCCGTCCACATCGGCCAGCGCCATGCCGCGGCGGCTCAACAAGCCTGCCAGGTCGGGCAACGTAAAGAAGCGCAGGTGCAGCCAGTCGGTCGGCGTGTTGGGAACATAGGGAAAGCTGCCCCTCAGCAGCCACCAGCGCACTCGCCAATGGGCCGTGTTGGGGACGCACAGTACCAGCCGGCCGCCAGGCCGCAACACGCGCACACACTCGTCCAGATAATGGTCGAAATCGACCCGATGCTCGATCTGCGAGTCGCTGAGGACGACGCTGAACGCGGCATCGGCGAAGGGCAGCGGTTCCCGGTCCAAGTTGACTTGCTGCACGGCAAGGCCGCGGCCGCGGGCCCGCCGCAGCGCTTCAGACGACAGATCGGTTCCCATCACCGACGCGCCCAGCGCAGCTAATCGCGCTGTTAAAACTCCCGGCCCGCAATCGACGTGCAGCACGGTGTCGTCTGGCCGCACATGCCGGACCAGCATCCCCTGGCGTTGGGCATCGAACGTGTCGCCCTGGCCTTGCCAGTAGGTGTCGTAGAAGGCTTCGAAGTCCACTGTTGTTCCTGGTGTCTGGAAGAAACCGAAAGGACTTCTCAACCAGTCTTTCTGGAGATCATCGGGAGATAGACTGGCGGGCTGTAAGCGTCGCCGAAATCGACCTGCAAGGTGGCGCCGGCCGGAACCAGCACTACCACCTGGTTGGTCGTGGTTGAGACGTAGTAGCTTGGGTCGGTCTCGACGACGGTGTAGTTTTGGTTGACGGCCAGATTGCCGAAACCGTAGCTGCCGTCGCTGCCGGTGGTCGTCTGGCTGACGACGGTGTTTTCCAGCCGTAACGTCACCGCAACGCCAGGTATGCCCGACTCGCCGGCATCGCGCGCCTGGTTGTGGTTGCTATCGCGCCACACGACCCCTTGAATGCCGCCGATGACCGGTGTGTTGGTTGGCGTGGCTGTGGGCGTATTGGTCGGTGTTGGTGTGCGGGTTGGCGTGGCTGTGGGCGTCGGCGTGCGGGTTGGCGTTGGCGTACGGGTGGGCGTCGGTGTCAACGTCGGTGTGTTGGTAGGCGTCGGCGTCGGCGTGTAGAGTGGATAGACGATCAACATCTTGGGGCGTTGATCCACCGTCGGATACTCGCTGGAAGCCATGTCGTATTGCACCGACGGATCGTCGCTACGCAGCAGCAGGCCCTGGTTGCTGGACGGGCTAGTCAGCCAACTGGTGACGGAGTCGGTCAGGTCGAGGCCCCAACGGTAGTTGATGTTGTCCAGCGCACGGCTGTCAACCGGAGTCCCGCTGCGGTCGGACGGTACGCCGTTGGCGCCCGGCTGGCTCCAGCTCTGGCCGCTTGCGGCTTGCAGCCAGGTGGCCTGGTATTCGTTCCAGGACCGGTTTAGCGGGTAGGCATCCACCGTGGCGACGTTGTTGTTGCTGCGCCCGGTGACGTACATGCTGAGGGCTGCGAAGCGGACGCCTGTCGCCAGCGCCTGCTGCGGCACGCTGCTCAGGTCAAAACGTATCAAGCCGTTGAATGTGTTGGGCGAGCGCACGCGGAACTTCTGCGCGCCGCCGTTGGCGACGGTGGGATTCCACGAATCGAGATAGCCATCGGCCGCGCCGCTGTAGCCGCTGATCCCTTCCTGCAAGGTCAGAGTTGCCATAGGTACCGGCGACTGGCCGGGGTAGATTGTCAATCGGTGCGCCCCCGAGCTGAGCGACAGCGTCAGCTTGCCGTCGACCGGGTTGAGGGCCTGCGCGCTGTAGGTCGCCTGGTCTACGGCCACATCCTCGACAACATAGCGGGTGTTGGGCAGTCCCAGCGCGGCCAGATCGATTTGCACGTCCACGCCGTAGATGTCGAGGGTGTGCAGGGTAATCGTGTTGTTCAAGCCCAGTTCGCCGCGCAGCTCGCTCCAACGTTCCTGCGCGCCGCGCTGCGTCAGCCGTACCCACCAAACTGTGGCTGAGGTGTCGCTGATTGCTTCGATCTGCGCGGGCGGCTGGCCCAGGGTATACCCCGCCAGCCACTGAAGCTTGCTGGTGTTGCCGCCTGGTACGGGAGTCACATGGTCGCCGGGGAAGGTGGTCAGCGTGACCGGCGCGGCCGGATGTTCGGACTGAATGGCTGCCAGCATATCGTCGGAGTGGTGCGGCAGAACCACTGTGTCTTGTTGTGCCTGATAGATGCGCAGTTGCGTGCTTCCCAGATTGCGGGCGAAGGTGATGGGAGAGCGGCGCTGATATTCGAAATAGGTGCCCTCCTCTGGCGGCCCGCCGACCTCTTCCTCGATGAGCAGTTGCCGCCAGACAGGCGATTCCTCGTACCACTGGGCCAACTCGGTGGGGCCACGGTCATCGATTACAGCGGCGAAAAGGCCCTGGTTCTTGGCGGCTGTTACCAGCGCGATCTGGCCGCCCAACGACTGTCCGGCCAGGTAGATGCGGCTGGGATCGACGTTGTAGCGCTCGCTCACCCACTGGATGGTGTCGAGCACGTCCTGCTGGCTGGCCCGCGAGGCGAGGGGATGTTCGCTGGGCGGGCGGGGGTAGGGGTTGTGCTCGCCGTGCATGTCGGGTGCGGCCAGCAGCCAGCCGGCCTGGTTGGCCTCCGCGCCGTAGTCGCCCAGCGCTGTCCAGCGATTGTCTCCCCAGCCGTGCAGCGCCACCAGCAACGGCGTCGGCTGGCTGGCCTGATAGCTGGAGGGTATCTGTACCACAGCCGGCTGTGCGCTGCCATCGTAGGTGCTGGTAAAGATAAAATCGATGACCTGCGGTCCGGTGATGTCAGGTCCTTCGATGACCAGATGCGCGTTGACAACACCCCATTCGTCGATGTCGCCGTTGGGGCGGACGCCGGTTGTCAGTCGCAGGTGGTTCATCCCCTGCTGCAGAACGGCCGGGTCCAGCGTCCACTCCTGGGTCGCGCCGGCGTTGGGCGTGCAATAGGTACCGTTGGTGGCCGAGCCGTCGATGATGCTGTGTCCGATGAGCTGGTCGTTGAGGTAGATGTCGTTGAGCCGGCCGACGTTGAACTCATCAGCTACCAGCCGCGCACTGGTGATCGTTCCCGACCATGCCAGGTAGAGATCGAATTCGGCATTGTCCTCGACGCCAAATGGGGTATAGCCGATCCACAGGCAGTCGGAACTGGTGGACGTGATCGTGCCCTGCGGAATGGCGGCCGGCGGGTAGACCTGTGTGGCCGCGTTGCCGGCCGGCCGGGCCCATCCAACGCGGACAGAAACCGCCAACAGCACGGCCAGCAGGATGAGGACAAGCAGGACTGGCAGTCCTCGAAAGAACTGCCAGTCCTTGATTCGGACAGCGAGAGAAACGGCCCTCGCGGGCCGCTGATTGAAAACGTTGCTCATGATAACTCTTACGATTCGACTCAGACTGAAGCAGCTCGACTTTTTGGCAAAGTCCAACTGCCGGTGCAACTCGACGACAACTCGACCCGGGAGACGCTTAACTTTTTCACAAAGTTGAACGTCCTATGCGATTATACCCGCGCGCGGTAGTTGACCGAAATACCTGACTCTCCCCTTATCCCACATATGGATGAAAACGGCATGAACAACACGCCGCTTCTTCATGACAGTTTTGCAAGATTGGAGCGAATGTTAGTCGGCCGCGTGTTGCGCCTCATCCCGCCACAACCTGATCAGCAGGCGAAAGATGTCACTTTCGGTGACGATGCCGGTCAAACGGCGACGGCCTGGCCCGGTCTGTGACTCGACAACAGGCAGTCCTGCGATCTTGTTCTCCAACATCATCTCAACTACATCCACCAGCTCGGTGTCGCGGGTGACAACCAGGGGGTCGTGGGTCATGGCCTCCCACACGGTCAGCCATTCGTCCTCCGCGTCGGGCGCATAGGGGCTCGGCGTCTGCGCCGCCTCGACCGAGGTCGCCTCGCGCAGATCGCCCCAACTGAGGATACCCACCAGGTCGCCGTCCTCGTCCACAACGGGCAGACGGCGCACGTCCTCGGCGTCCATCAGTGCCTGGGCTTCGTCAAGGCCGGCATCGACGTCGATGGTGATTACCTCGGGGGTCATGATATCGCCTACTTTATGCGCCATGGCTTGTCACCTTTCTGGCTATGGGAATTGGAGTGGCCTTCGTGCCACAAACAACAGGGACGCACGAGCCGCACTGGCCGCGCAGCCGGTGCGATTCCGCGTCCCTGCGGATGAGTGTGTCAGAAGTTCAACTTCCTCAGAGAGGTTGAACTTCTTTGCGGTCGAGATGCATCAGAAGTTCGACTTTGCCGAAAAAGTCGAACTTCCCGACTAGAGCGCTGCCAGCGCGAACATCGGCTGCTCGTTGGCCAGCCGCTCCTTCAACACCGCGCCCAGACGGCGAATGCCTTCCTCGATCTTCTCAGGCCGGGCCATGGAGAAGTTGAGGCGCATGGTGTTTTTGCCGCTGCCGTCGGGATAGAAGGCATTGCCGGGCACGAACGCGACCTGGTGGTTCTCCACGGCTTCCTTGAGTAGCTCGGCCGTGTCAATGCTCTCCGGCAGCCAGGCCCACAGGAATAGCCCGCCGTCAGGCCGCGTCCACGTCACCTCGCTGGGGAAGTAACGATCCATGGCGGCCAGCATTACATCGCGCCGCTCAGCGTACACCTCGCGGATCAGCTTGACGTGCTGGTCCAGCTTGCCATCCCTGGCGACCTCGTAGGCCACCATTTGGGTGAAGGTGCTGGTGTGCAGATCCATGCCCTGCTTGCACTGTACGCAGCGGGCGAGCACATCCACCGGCGCGACGATCCAGCCCAACCGCAGACCGGGCGCCAGCGTCTTGCTGAAGGTGCTGGTATACAGGATGTTGCCGCTGAAATAGCCGCGGCCGTTGCTGGCGTGGCTTTCCAGATTCTCACAGTCCAGCCGCACCAGGGGAGGCAGGTGCTCGCCCGAATAGCGCAACTGGCCGTAGGGATCGTCCTCAACAATAGGGACGCCGTGGTGGTCGGCCATCTGCACCAGCTTCATGCGTCGTTCCAGCGACATCGTCACGCCGCCGGGGTTCTGGAAGTTGGGCAGGATATACATGAACTTGGGGCCGGCCCGCAGCGCCTCCTCCAGCAGCTCAGTTTGCAGACCATCCTGGTCGATGGGTACTGTCACGTAGCGAGCCTGATAGGCTGCCCAGGCTTGCAGCGCGCCCAGATAGGTGGGGCGCTCGGTGAGAATCTTGTCGCCCGGGTTGATCAGCAGCCGGCCGATCAGGTCCAGCGCCTGTTGCGACCCGGAGGTGATCAGCACATTTTCCTCGTGCGCGTAGATACCGTAGCGTGCCATGTGCTGAACGATAAGCTGGCGCAACGGGAGGTAGCCCTCTGTAGTGCTGTATTGCAGCGCCTTGGCCGGCATCTCGCGCAGCACCTTGTCGGAGGCAGCTTTGAACGCCTCGGTGGGGAAGACCTCAGGAGCCGGCAGGCCGCCGGCGAAAGAGATCACGTCCGCTTGTTCAGTCAGTTTCAACAGCTCGCGAATGATGGAGCTGCCCATGCCCTCCGTGCGCAGAGCATAGCGGTAATTCCATGGGGTAGTCATCGGATGTTCCTTGTTATCGCAAAGGTGACAGTCAGACTCATGAAGTGACTGTCACTTGGGATATTGCCAATCACGTCTACTTGGCACGCACCAGCAGCACTGGGCAGGGAGCAGCCTGTAAGACCCGGTCGGCTACGCTGCCGTACACCCAACGCGACAGGCCGCCGCGCCCGTGGGTGGACATGACGATCATATCGACGCCTATCTCGCTGGCGTGGTCGATGATCGCCTCAGCGACCGGTCCCTCGCAGGTGCGCACAACAGCTTGAAAGCCGGCAGCCTGCAAGTCGGCCGCAACGCCTTGTAGATACTCTTGCGCGACCTGCGCGAAGTTTTCATCAGCGGCGTCATAGCCGGCCAGAATTAGATCCGGTGCGGCGATGGCGTAAGGAGACACCAAAACGCGCAACAGAATGATCTTGCTTCCGAACCGCTCTGCCAGGTAGCGTGCATGGACCAACGCTTCTTCCGCCAACGCCGATCCATCCAGAGGCACCAAGATTTGCTTGTACATGGCGTCCATTGCCTCCGATCAGGCAGCTTCTGGCACCGCCAAAGCGGCGCCTCGCCGCAGTGCAATCTTGTTCGGTTCAAGCCAGCGCATATGTCGTTGTGGCAGATGCGCTTCAAGGGCCGCTTCAATGGCTTCCAGCGGCAGGATGCCCGTCGCCTGCACCAGAGTGCCCAGCATCACCACGTTGGCCAGCCGGGCGTCACCCGAGTCGCCGGTTACTGCGCTGGTCTCCTCCTGGGAGATGTCGTTGGCCGGGACTGGGATCACCTGCATATCGGTGCGGTAGATGGGCCGATCTACCTGCGAGCTGTTGTAGATCAGCAGCCCGCCCGGCTTGACGAGAGCTTCGTACTTGTCCACCGACGGCAGGTTGAGCGCGATCACCGCGCTGGGGTGGCGCACCAGCGGCGAGCCGATGGGTTCGTCCGCGACGACCACCGTGCAGTTGGCTGTGCCGCCGCGCATCTCCGGACCGTAGGAGGGTATCCAGGTGACGTGTTTGTCGTTGTCCATACCGGCATAAGCCAGCAGTTGGCCGGCGAACAGGGCGCCCTGGCCACCAAAGCCGGAAAATACGATTTCCTGTTGCATGACTCTCCTCCTATTCCTCCGGGATGGTTGCCAATGATCCGTTCTGCGAACGATCCGGCCGGCGGCGCTTGGTCAGTGGTTCGACGGCGTCGGCCACACGATAATCGCCTAACGGATAGACGGGAATCATCGCGTCTTCGATCCATTTCAGCGCCCCGTCGGCCGACATATGCCAGTTGGTTGGGCAGGAGGAGAGCACCTCCACCATGCTCAACCCGAGGCCCGCCATCTGCACCTGAAAGGCGGTCTTGATAGCCGCCTTGGTCTTGTTGATGTTGGCGACGTTATGCACTGAGCGGCGCACGACGTAGGACGCACCGGGGATGGTACTGATCAACTCGGCGACGCGCATCGGCATACCGACCAGATCGACATCGCGGCCGTAGGGGCTGGAGGTCGTCACCTGGCCGGCCAACGTGGTGGGAGCCATCTGGCCACCGGTCATGCCGTAGTTGGCGTTGTTGACGAAGATGACCGTCAGGTCCTCGCCGCGGCCGGCCGCGTGGATAATCTCGTTGGTGCCGATGGCTGCCAGGTCGCCATCTCCCTGATAGGTAAAGACGACCCGGTCGGGGATGACGCGCTTGATGCCGGTTGCCATGGCCGGCGCGCGACCGTGCGGCGCTTCGCAGCCGTCCACGTTAAAGTAGTTGTAGGCGAAAACGGCGCAGCCCACCGGCGCGACGCAGATCGTATTTTCGCGGATTCCCAGCTCGTCGATGACTTCGCCGATGAGCCGGTGGATCAGCCCGTGGGTGCAGCCAGGGCAGTAGTGGGTCTGAACGTCGGTCAGCGCATCTGGGCGGCGATAGACCACATCGTAATCAGCAAGTGCGATTGGTGTCATTGTTCAGATCCTCCTTTACGCCCGGACGCCATTGGCAGCCGGCATGGCCTTGGGCTGTCCGTAGCCATTGTTGCTGCCGGTCTTGAAGCCGGTTCCGCCGGCCGGTTCGGAAACCAGCTTGTCGATCTGGGCGCTGATCTCGTCCGGCAGCGGCACAACGCCGCCCATCCGCCCATAGAAATGCACGGGCGCGCGACCTGCCACCGCGGCCTTGACATCCAGCACCATCTGGCCGGCGTTCATCTCGACCACCAAAATCTGCTGCACGCGCTCGGCCAACTCCACCAGGCGCTGCTCCGGGAACGGCCACAGGCTGATAGGCCGCAGCAGTCCAACCTTCAAGCCGGCACGGCGCGCGGCGCTCACAACCGACGTGCAGACGCGGCCCGCGGTGCCAAAGGCGACCAGCAGCAGGTCAGCGTCGTCGGTCATGGTTTCCTGCCAGCGCAGTTCCTTCTGTTGGATGCGCGCCAGCTTGTTTTGCAGCCCCTGGTTCATGCGCTCCAACCCTTCGGCGCTCAGGTGCAGGGAGGTCAGGATGCGGCGCTCGCGGTCCTTGGCGCCACGCAGCGCCCAGTCGGCGCGTTCTTGCTCGGTCATCACCGGCCTGGCAGGCGGCATCACTACCGGCTCCATCATCTGCCCGATCGCGCCGTCGGCCAGGATGACCACCACGGTGCGGTAGGTTTCAGCCAGCTCGAAAGCACCGTAGGTCAGATCGACCGCCTCCTGGACAGTTGACGGGGCCAGGACGATGGGATGAAAGTCGCCATGTCCCAACGCCTTGGTCATCTGGAAGTAGTCACCTTGGCTGGGCATAATGTTGCCCAGACCCGGCCCGCCGCGCATGATGTCTACCAGAACGGCTGGGACCTCGGTGCCGGCGATGTAGCTCAGCCCCTCGGTCATCAGGCTGATGCCGGGACTGGACGATGAGCTGAGCACGCGCACGCCGGCGCAGGCTGCGCCGTAGACCATGTTGACCGCGGCCAGCTCGCTTTCGGCCTGCAAAAAGACGCGCCCGGGATACTTGGGTATCTCGCGCGCCATGTATTCCAGCAGCTCGGTCTGCGGCGTGATCGGATAGCCAAAGTAGGCCTCCACCCCAGCGCGCAACGCTGCTTCAGCGATTGCTTCGTTGCCTTTCCATAGTTCTTTTGCCATTGTCAGCCTCCCCTCAGGCCGCCATAGCCTGCGCCCTGGCAAGCGGAGCGCGGCTCATTCTGGACACGTTTGGGAGACGGAAGACAGTGATCACAGCGTCCGGACAGATTACAGCGCACAGCGCGCATCCGGTACACTTGTTTTTGGGATCGACCAATACGACCGGCTTATAGCCGCGCGCGTTGAACGAATCGGACATCGCCAACACATCCTGGGGACACACGGTCGTGCAAAGCTCGCATCCCTTGCAGCGGTTGGTTTCGACTACGATAGTACCTCGTGCCATTACACACCTCCACATCCTTGTGGTAAGTCGCGGCAGCCATTGCCGCGGGTTTCAGTTGAACGATCCACCGATTGTTTGTTACTGCTGAAACTTCATCGTGTCGTCATTCGCTCCTTTGCGGGAATGACCGGTGAGCAGCTATAACGGCTGTTGTTCGGCGGAACCCTCGCCCTGCTCCCTTTCCAGGAGCACAATCAGATAATCCAATACGTCGGTCGTTGTGACGATCCCGACCACCGCGCCATTTTCCACCACCGGCAGGCCGCCGATCTTATGCTGCCGTAACAGCCGAACGACGTCCAGCACCGGGGTGGTGCGGGCTACAGTAATGGGATTGGGCGTCATGCAGGACTTGACTTTGATCGCATCAAGCAGGAAATCGCTGTACCACCGCTCCCGCAGCACCAGCGGCGAGTTGGTTGCCTGGCGCAGGTCGCGGTCGGTGACAATGCCAATCAGCCTGCCGTCTTCCACCACGGGCAGGCGTCGAAATCCGCCCTCGCTCATCAATACGATAGCAACTCCGATGGAACTGTCCGGTGTCACGGTCACCACGACCTCGGACATGATGTCTGCTACTACAGTCATTGAATTCTCGCCAAAGGAAAAATCGCGTCTGCTGTCACCCTGCCAGACTCATTATACCTGAGTTGGCAACCGAAATACATGACCAATGTCATATTCCGCGCTGTTTTGCGCCTACTTGGGGCGAAACGACACCATCCCTTGCTGTAAAGGCCGTAGCTGCTGGCCAGCGTTACCGCGCACCGTCCGCGGGCAAGGTGATCCGCGCAGTCGACTCGCAGGCCTAAGAAGCTGTTTGAAGAGACTTCGGAAGTTGCCGATTTCCTGCAACGACCGGCCTGCTACCGCTGAAATATCCTCCGTCTGGTAACCCGGCGACTTCCGAAGTCTGCGTGGACGACTTTTCAAACAGTCTCTAGCGGAGGAGAAAGCCGTCGCGCAGCGGGTCGTCGGGATCGATAATGAACTCGTGGTGTCCGGTGATGTACGCGGAGCCTGTCACTTCCGGGATTATCGCTGGATGCGGTCCGAAGGTGGTTGTTTCCACCACGCGTCCGGAGAAGCGGCTGCCGATGATGCTTTCGACAATGATGGACTGATCGATGGCTAGCTCGCCGCGAGCATGGTGCAGCGCCAGCCGGCCACTGACACCGGTGCCGGTGGGGCAGCGGTCCACCTCGCCGTCGGCAAAGACGCAGACGTTGCGGCTGTGGGAGTCCGGCGCCTCAGGCGGGTCGATGAAGATCGTGCCGTACAGAAAGCTCAGATCAGCCTCGAACGGGTGCGAAATCGGTCCGGCGGCCATGACAGCCCGCTTGACGGCCACGCCCGCTTCGATGAGCCGGCGGTAGTCCGCCGGCAAGCAGCGCAGCTCCAGATCCTCGGCCTGAACATATGCATAGAAGGCGCCGCCGAAGGCAATGTCGTAGCGCACCCGGCCGTATCCCGGCACATCCACGGTGCGATCCAGCGCCAGCACGAAGGAAGGCACGTTCTCGAAACGTACGCTGCGCACCTTGCCACTGTCAACCAGTGCGTGCGCTGTCACCAGCCCAGCGGGGGTGTCGATGCGCAGAGTCGTCTCCGGCTCGCCGGCCGGCAGCATTCCGGTTTCCAGCGCGACGGTGGCGATGCCGATGATGCCGTGGCCGCACATGGTGCTGAAGCCCTCGTTGTGTATGAACAGCACACCCAGGTCCGCGCCCGGCGTTACCGGTGGCGTGACGATGCAGCCGTACATGTCGGCATGGCCGCGCGGCTCCCACATCAGCGCCCGCCGCAGGTGGTCCAGATGCTCGCGGGCATAGCGACGGCGCGCCAGAATCGTGTCGCCCGGCAGCTCGGGAAACCCGCCGGTGATGACGCGGAAAGGCTCGCCCGCTGTGTGTGCATCGACAGTGGTGATGATCATGAAAACGTAGACGCGCCAGTTAACTGAGGTTCTGGTACAGGACGTGCCGCGCTTCCGACACCAGCTCACCCGGCGTCAGTATGCGCAGCGGACCGTTTTGTGGATAGTAATCGCGCTTGTTGAAGGTCACCAGGACGTGAACACCGTTCAGAGCGGCCGCTGCAAGATTGATGACATCTTTCCAGTCAGCCTGTGTCTCGAACTGCTCGATCTGCTCCGAAGTTGGATCGTCGATGAGACGAACGGACCGGGCAAACAGTTGCAGAAACGCCCCTTCCTGGGAAGGCAGCAGTCGCCTGAGGTTGCGAATCGCTTCCTCCAGCGTGTAGACGGCTGTGACCACATCCCATAGCGTGAACTCCGCCATCCGTAGCAGGACTAACGCTGCCGTATAGTCGTGAGAAGCCGTTGCTGCGCGAAACAATACATCGGCATCGACAAACGCGCGGAGTTGGTCAACTGGTCTCGTGGCGTGCGGCATAGTCCGGATATTTCTCGCGCAGCGTTCTCAGCCGTTCGGCTCGCAGGCCCTCGGACAGCATCTCGTAGGAGATGCCAGCGTCAACACGGGCTGCCTCGATCTCGCCGGCCAGAGAGGCTACTTCTTCCACAGGAAAAAAAGGCCCGGATGCGGGCTGTGTGGATCCGTTGTTTTCCACAGGTTTTGCCCATCTTGACAGGTCCAATTCCTGATAAAGATCGACTGGCACTACGACTGCGATTTCCTCCCCATGTCTTTTGACCAAGACATGATCGCCGGAATAGCCCACCCGGTTCAGTAATCTACTTAGCTCGCGTCTGAAATTCTCCGCGCTGACCGTAACGACAGCCATAGATGTACACCTCAAGTTTCTGCAGGTTCTCCATGTTCTGCAAGTATAGCATAACATCCCGCGAGCGTCACGTTTGTTGACGGAGAATCGGGTTCTGCAAGGTGACAGTCACTTTCGGCTCCTTGCGCTTCGCTACAGGAGTTCGCTAAAAGTGACTGTCACCTCAATGCTACACCGTCTCCTGCACGGCCGCGAAGGCGTGATCCAGGATTTCCAGCGCCTCGTCTACGTGGTCCCTGGTGGCGGTCAGCGGCGGGGCCAGGCGTAGCGAGTTGCCGTACAGCCCGCCCTTGCCGATCAGCAGGCCGCGCTGGCGGGTTTGCTCGAAGAGGGCGTTGACCTCCTTGGTGGCCGGCTCCTTGGTCTCCCGATCGAGAACCATTTCCACGCCTTGCATCAGCCCCTTGCCGCGCACGTCGCCGATCAGGGGATACTTCTCCTGCAACCGCTCCAGCCCGGCACGGAAGTGGCTGCCTACCTCGGCCACATGTTGTGGCGACGCCTCTTCTTCCATCACCTCGATAGTTGCCAGCGATGCCGCACACGAGACTGGGTTACCGCCAAAGGTGCTGATGGTCAGCCCCTTGCCCACCGCAGCCTGCGCGATCTCCGGCGTGGTCATGGTGTTGCTCAGCGGGAATCCACCGGCGATTCCTTTGGCCATGGTCATGATGTCTGGCTCGACACCCCAGTGCTCGATGCCGAACCAGTAGTCCCCGGTGCGTCCAAAACCGGTTTGTACCTCGTCGATGATAAGCAGGCCGCCGTAGTGGTGGACGATCTCGGCCACGATCTCGAAGTACTCTGGTGGCGCGGTGATGAACCCGCCGACGCCCATGATCGGTTCGGCCAGAAAGGCGGCGATCTTGCCCGAGGTAGTGGTGCGGATCACATCCTCCACATCCTCGGCGCACGCAACACCACACTCAGGATAGGTCAGCTTGAGTGGGCAGCGGTAACAGTAGGGCGCCAGCGCGTGTTTGATGCCTGGGATCTGGGTCGGTCCGACCCGCCAGGCAGCCTGCGCGGTCAGGCTGCGCGCCAGCGCCGAGCGGCCGCTGTAACCGTGGCGCAACGCAACGACTTCCTGGTAGCCCGTGACCGACTGAGCCAGCATCACTGCGGTTTCATCGGCTTCGGTGCCGGAGGCAGTGAAGTACGACGTCTGCAAGTTGCCCGGCGCCATGGCTGCCAGCTTTTCAGCCAGCAGCACGTGGCTTTCGGTCATATAGAGGGTCGAGGCGTGGGCCAGCTTGCCGACCTGTTCCTGGACGCGCTCGGTGACCTTGGGGTGCGCGTAGCCGACGCTGGTGGTGAGGATGCCGGCGAAGAAGTCCAGGTAGCGGTTGCCGTCGGCGTCCCAGACGGTGAGGCCCTCGCCGTGGTCCAGTGCGATCGGCTCCGTGTAGTAGAGGATGTGAGTGGGCCAGAGATACTGGCGTTGCTTTTCGAGGATCTCGCGGTTATTCATGGTTTCCTCAAGGCGCGGCTGTGAATGTCATCAGTCCGTTGTTGCTGCTGAACCCGATAGACAGTGCATCGCCATCAACGGTGTACGAGTTGGCGACTTTCAGGTAGCTGATAAATTGATTGGACAACGAGCCGGAGGCACAGAAGTCATTGGTGGAAGTCAGTTGGATAGCCAGGGTGCCGCTCTCGCCAGCCTGATACGTCCCGACGCCGCTGTTGCAGTCGGCTGTGACGCTCACCGCACCGTCGGCCCTGAACGTGACGGTGTACAGGCCGGGGTCGTCTGGCGTGTAGTTGACGCCGCTGGTCTGGGAGATCTGTTGAAGCTGCCACGTGCCGTCTAGCGGCGAGGCCGGTGCAACCTGTTCGGTTGCTGGCGAGGCATCAGCGGACGGCGCCGGCATTTCGGTGGCCGTTGCTGGCGGGATGACGATGATTGGCGCGGCGTCGGTCACGGTCTCGCTGGCAGTTAACGGTGCGGTGGTTGTGATCCCGGAACTGGCCTGGGCTGCCATAGCCGCTGCCTCCGCCAGGACCGCTGGGTCTTGCGTGCGTTGCAGGCTGAATCCGTCAGGCCCGTAGACAGTTGCATCAAAATCAACCGCAATCAATTGATCACCTTCCAGCCTGAAGACGTAGACGATCGGCGTTGCCAACACCTGCTTGTCTATTGACTCGGTAAGGGTAACGCTGGCGGTTCCGTCTCCGCTGTCTTGCCACTGGCCGACAAGCCTGTTCTCGCTGTTTTGCTCAAGCGACCGTGTTACCTCAATGGCAGTGCCATCTTCGTGGAGAACCAATACCATGATGGTGGACGGAGCGTCGGGCAGCGTCAGCGTAGTGCTGTAGGTTCCAGTGAATCCGGGCGCGACCGGTTCCGTTGGGATTGCCTCCGCCGGTTGGGAGTCGCCGGCAGGCTCAGCCGGTTGAGCATCGCTGGCCGGTTCCTGCGTTGATGAACCCACCACAAAGTTTGGACAGTCTACGTCACCAATCAAGCCGTAGGATGCCCTGATCTCCTTGACGCTGACTCCCACGTTGATAGCCACGGCGGCCAGCGTGTCGTCGTCGTTGACCTGGTTTATCGTCCGGCGCAAATTCTTCCACGTTTCATCGATGGTGTCCAACTTGACCTGGTTAAGTTGCTTGGCGGACTTGGTGACCTGGTTCCACGCCTCATCCACTTGGGCAGAGGCTTCCTTGAGTTCTCCAACTGTGGAGGTAGCGCTGATTGTGTCGAGGTTCGTAAGCGAGTCGTCGAAGGCTTGAAGGTTCTCGCAAAAAGCTGCATTAGCCTCTTCAACTGTCATCTGTTGGTTGCAACCAACCGCGGTCACGCTCAAGAT
The DNA here is from genome assembly GCA_020634555.1 of Caldilineae bacterium. Taxonomy (GTDB): domain Bacteria; phylum Chloroflexota; class Anaerolineae; order JAAEKA01; family JAAEKA01; genus JACKBK01. Next base: position 31,626 of record JACKBK010000021.1, on the reverse strand, counting down.
GAGCAGCAGGCCGATCACGTATTTCTTCATGTGGTGGGTGTCTCCTTGAATACTGCTGAAGTGCGAAACGGAACGGGAGAATGTGCGACAGTCAGTGAAGTGTTGCACACTCCGAGTATAGAACAGACGGTAGTGCCTGTCAAACGGGATTTCGAAGATTCAGCAGAGTCAGTATGATCAGGACGATGCCAAGCCGCGAGATCGTTCAGCACGCGGACTGGCACCGCGACGCCTGCCAGCCACTCTCCAATCTCCACATGGCGTGTCCGGCCAGGAGGATGGTCAGGCTGCTGTAGCGCGGGCCGCAGGCTACCTTTATATCCTACACCAACAACATCCCCACAACATACGGCGCCATAGCCAGCAGACCGAAGGCCGGATGCAGCCGGGCTGTCCGGTTGCTGCGGTCCCAGTTGAACATCAGCACCGCCAGGACGATGGACAGCAGCCCGCCGGCCAGCAGGATTACCAGCGACATCTCTGTGTTGAACGGTGGCTGAACGCCGTAGGCCAGCCCTGTGTAGCCGTTCATGGCATACGTGGTTGGGAAGAGCAGCGCCAGCCTCTGCGCCGAGGCGGGGAGCATTTCGTACGGGATCATCAGACCCGACACCAGCATCGATGGCAGGAAGATCAGTTGCGACCAGAGCAGCCCAACCCGGGCGCTGGACGAGACCACGCCGATCAGTACGCCAAGCCCGCTAAAGGTGAACATCGCTACTGCTGTCACCAACACAAACCCGAAGGCGTTGGTCGGCACTTGCGCTCCGAACAGCGGCCCTGCCGTCAGAGTGATGATGCTGGCAACGACGACGATATGCAGGTTTACCGTCAACGCGGGTGCGAACAGGACGTTGGCTGCCGGCACCCCGAATATCTTGTAGCTGCGGAAGATGCCGGCATCACGAGCGTTGACGATCGGATCGGGCAGTCCCATCAGGGTGGTGATCATGATCGCAAAGATGACCATCGCCGGGATCATGGATGCCTTGAACGCCGGATTGATGCCAGTCATCACCAGACCCATCAGCGCGTAGAAGCCCAGCGGGAAGGCGTAGGTCAGGAACAGGAGCTGGCGGTTGCGCAGGCTGCCGCGCAGCTCGATCAGTGTGTGGGTAGCAAGAGCGGTCATTTCGTGCCTCCATTGGTGATTTCCAGGAAACGGTCTTCGAGAGATGGGCGTTCGACCCGCAGATCGACCAGCGCGTCGCCTTGGGCGTCAACCAGCGCGATGATAGCCGACACGGTGGATCCGACATCGGAGCTGAAGTACACGGCGTATTCCTCCCGGAAGAGGTGTTGCTGCACCGCGGGAATGGCTCCGTTGGCGTCCTTCAGGCAGCCATGTTCCGTGTGCACCGACACCCTGGTCAGGCCCGAACCGGTGGCGGTAATCTCCATCGGTGTGCCTATCGTGGCGATCTGGCCGTTCAACAGGATGGCGACGCGGTCGGAAAGTGCCTCGGCCTCGGCCATGTCGTGGGTGGCCAGCAGGATCGTGGTGTCTGCGGAGCGCATTTCGCGCAGCATGCTGTGTAGCTCAGCCCGCGAGGCCACATCGAGGCCGGCTGTCGGCTCATCCAGAAAAAGTACTGCTGGATTGTGGGCAACGGCCAGCGCCAGCGACAGGCGCCGCTTTTGCCCGGTGGAGAGCTCACCGTAGGCTGCGTTGCGCTTCTCGGCCAGACCTATTCGATCCAGCAGGTCGTAGCGGGGTGCGATCTTCTGATATGCGCAGAAGAAGCGCATCGCCTCGGCCGGGCTGATGCTCTCCGGCAGGCCGGATGCTTGAAGCTGCACGCCAATTACGCCGCGCAGTTTTCGTGCGTCGCGTGTGGGATCGATGCCACCAACGTGCAGCGTGCCGCCGTCTGGCACTCGCAGCCCCTCCAGACTCTCCAACGTCGTCGTTTTGCCGGCGCCGTTGGGGCCAAGCAGACCGAAGATCTCGCCACGTTGCACCTGAAAACTGATGCCGTCTACCGCGACGAAATCGCCGTAGGTCTTGCGAAAATCGTTGACTTCTATCATAGCGTTGTTCATGAGGGTTTCTCCGATCATCTCGTGGTGTGATCTCGATAAACTTTGAGGCCGCTGTGGCCGGTCCCCGGCCAGGCCGCCAGTGGCATTGCTGCGTGAAACGTGAGAGCGTAAGACTGCTGTCGTCTTGTGAGGTCAATTCTTACGCATTACGACTTCAGTATAGTTATTGCGAAGGTCCCTGTCATCGGCCATACCGCCATAGCCGGCCGGTCCAATCGGACAGTGTACGAAAGAACAATGACAGAAGTACTCCCGGTGTGTACAATGGAGACATCATGAGCGATACTCCTGAACGCAGACTCGGTTGGCGCGGAAATCTGAGCCGGTATGTCCCCGCCGATGGCAGCGAGGCGCGCGACACGTGGCCCTTCCTGGTGATCGTCACAGCTGCCCTGGCGTTGCTCTACTGGGTGGCGCTCTCAGGCCGCGCTGACCTGCACGAGCCGCTCCGCCTGGCGGCGTTCACCATCCTGATGGTGCTGTACCTGGCCTCGTTCCTGGTGCAGATCGCGCTCCAGGGAAGGACGGCGAATCCCCGCTGGCCCATTGCTATGTTGGCCGTCCAGACGGTTCTGGCGGTATTGATTTCTGTGATGGCGCAGAACCTGGCGGTCAGCTTCGGCGTCTTTGCGCCACTCATCGGCATTACCGTTGGCACGATTCGCAATCGGCTAACGGCAGCCGTTGCCGTGTTGATCCTGCTGGCATTGTCGGTATTTTCGGCGCTATCGATAGATGGCATCGATGGCCTTCTGAACTGGTTGGTCGTTGCCATCCCCCTCACCCTCTTTGTCGTCGTTTACGTCCTGCTGTTCATGCGCCAGGCTGAAGCGCGCGCCGAGGCGCAGCGCTTGCTGGCCGAACTGGAGACCGCGCATGAGCAACTGGCGGAATATGCTGTGCAGGTCGAAGATCTGACCCTGGCCAGCGAGCGCCAGCGCATGGCACGCGAGCTGCACGATACGCTGGCGCAAGGATTAGCCGGCCTGATTCTTCAATTGGAGGCGGCCAAGTCGCAGCTTGAGGCGGGCCGGACGACTCGCACAGGCGAGATCATCGATCAAGCGATGGTTCGGGCGCGGGCAACCTTAGGTGAGGCGCGCCAGGCAATCGGCGACCTTCGTAATACGGAGGCTCGTTCAGAAGATCTGGGGCTGGCGGTCAGGCGGGAGGTGGACCGCTTCAGCATGGCGACCGGCATTCCGTGTGCGTTGCAGTTCTCGTTGTCAGTTACCCTCCCGCAACGCGCAACCGAACACGCGGTTCGCATCGTGTCGGAAGCGTTGAGCAACGTTGCCCAGCACGCTGAGGCCGACCAGGTTTGGGTAAGCGTCATGCAGCAGGAGGAGGACCAGATTGTGATTACGGTGCGGGACGACGGCGTCGGGTTTGATGTCGATGGGCAACAATTCGGGACGGGCCACTTCGGGCTGGTAGGCATGCGCGAGCGGGCCCGGCTGGCAGATGGAACGTTGGACGTTGTCAGCGCGCCCGGTATAGGAACGACTGTGCAGCTTGACCTGCGTGTGCCTACAGAGGAGGTCGATGACAGTGACCGCTGATTCCAACGTTCGCGTGCTGGTTGTGGATGACCACCTGATCGTGCGCGAGGGGTTGAGCCTGATCCTGGAGACTGCTGACGGCATGGAACTGGTTGGCGAGGCGGCCGACGGCGCCGCGGCTGTCCGGCTCTGCCGGGAGCTGGCTCCCGATGTGGTGTTGATGGACCTGCGCATGCCCGGCATGGATGGCCTGACCGCGATCGGCCTGATCCGCCAGCAGATGCCCGGCGTGGCCATCATCATCCTCACCACATACGACGAGGATGACCTGATGGTGCGTGGCCTGCAGGCCGGCGCGCGCGGCTTTCTGCTCAAGGACACCGACCGGGCAACGCTGCTGGACGCAATCCGCGCGGCGGCGCGCGGTCAAACCATGCTGTCGCCGGATGTCATGCAGCGTGTGTTGGCGCACACCGCCACCGCGCCTTCCGCGACGGCTGTGGGCGGACCACTGGACCTTACTGAACGCGAGCTGGAGGTGCTGCTGGCTGCGGCGCAGGGGTTGCGTAACAAGGAGATCGCCCGCGCCCTGAGCATCACCGAGCGGACGGTCAAAGCCCATCTGACCAGCGTCTACAACAAGTTCGGGGTCGATTCGCGCGCGGCAGCCATCGCGGTGGCTGCGCAACGAGGGTTGCTGCCGCCAGGCTGAGCGTGCAACTCAAATTACGGGGAAAAGCAGAGCCGGCCTGCTTGGCCGGCTCTTTTGTCGTGCTGAAGTTCCGCGGGAATGACGGGTCCGGGAAGGTTGAAGCTATCTGCGGGTTTATCTGAACAGGAGGTCGGCGGCTGGCGTTACTGCATTGTCAGCCTCAGAACCGGCCGGGTGTGCGATGACCAACAGCCGGTGTGTGTTGGTGAAACGCGGATAGCATGTCACCAGCGTCAGCCGCTCGTCGCCGAACTGGCTCAGCCAGCGAGCGTTCTCCGCACGCCGCTTTTCCGTGACGAACATCTCGAGAAAGATCACCCGCTCGGTGACGACGTACTCAAGCCGCTCGCCGCCAACGGTCACAATGATTGTGTCGCCGACCTTGACCTTGTCCAGGTTGCGAAAGACCTTGGTGCCGCGCGTGGCATTGTGACCGGACATGACCGCGTTGCCGGGATAGCCGGGCATGGCCGAGGAGCGGTGCCAGCCAACCGCCCGATCGGCTGTCTGCCAGACGATCTTGCGGTTGACCAGACTGTAGCTCACCGGCTCCACCGGCGCGTCAAGATCGATAGCTGGAATCTCGAGGCGGGTAGGTCCGGTGGATGCGGGCGCCATGGGCGCGGCCATGCTTGCCTGACTTTGTAACAACAAAGCCAGCGCAAGCAAAACCACGACCCGCGGCAAGCGTCGAATCATACCGCGTTGGTGGGGCGACGGCGTGTTCGGGTGGCGGCCAAACCTGCCAGCACTACCACGACACCGATCAGCGCCAGCGCTGCAAAGCCGGCCGGCGGCAGCAGGGCGCCGGTGGTAGGCACTTCGGTCGTCACCGTTTCCTGCATCGTGGTTGGCTGCTCGGGAGCGGGCTCCGAGGGGAAGATCAACATGTTTTGGTTCACCCCTTCAGAGTCGTCCTGGCCGACCGTCCCGTAGGAGACGACGAACTGCTGCGCTTCCTCGCTGACGTTGGTGATCACCAGGGTGCCGCCGCCGAAGAATGATCCCAGGTCTTCCGCGATGTTGACGAAATCGTTCACCTGGGCCTCGAGAACGCCCTCGTTGATCAGGTCAATCATGTGCGGAACACCTTCGACCACATCCACGGGTGTCACGCCGCTGTTGGCATGTTCGATGATCTCGTCAGCAATGGTGTAGTCCTGATCCTCAAGGCGGGTCTCATCGGACAGATACCAGATGGCTTTTTGGACATCCCAGGTGTTGGTGTCCACGTAGCCGGTCTCCAGGCTATAGATCGCGGCGTTTCTCAGCGGCTCATTGGCCAGATCGGTCGGGTCCAGCAATTGGTTGGGGAACGGCAGGCTGTAATTCAGGCAGAACCCGTAGACGGGGATCTCTGTCGACTCGCCTGGCTGAAGCGTGACGATGTATGGCGGGGCCACGGCTGGCGAGTCGCCCTCCTGAGCCAGTGCGCTCATAGGAGCGGCTATCAAGAGGAGAACAATGACGACGAGTGTGACGAGGGACCAGGTCGTTGGCTGGCGTCGTCGGCGCGGGAGAGAGAATCGAGACATGAGAGTACTTCCTTCCTGTACTGGTGTTTCGAGCTACGCTCGACTCGATAGCCTGTCCGTTTCCTAAAACGGGATGGAACAGGACAAAACAGAGGACGGTATCCGTGCAGCTAATGAAATCAACTACAGGATGAGAGGATGAGCTGGATTGCAGACAACGACGGGCACCGATTATTCTAACATATATTGGAAAATTCTCAAACCACCTCGCGCACCCCCTGGCTTGGAAGGCAATCGGCGGCTGATCTATAATGGGACCGATGGAAGAAGCAAACATTACCACAGGTGCCTGAAGCGCCGGGCGCTTCCGCCGCATGTCCTTGTAAAGGCGACGAACCTATGTCCACAACCAATTCCTCAACCTCTGCATCAGCCAGCCAGGGCCTCAAACGCCGGCAATCCAACGCCTACTTTCTCTCGTTCATCGTTCTTGGTCTGACCGCGGCTGCCCTTGGTCCAACGATTCCTGGCCTGGCCGCGCACACCGGCTCCACTGTCGGCCAGATCAGCATTCTGTTCACGACCCAGGCCTTTGGCTACCTGCTGGGTTCGTTGCTCAGCGGGTGGTACTTCGACCGCCGGCCTGCGCATCCCTATCTGGCTGCTGCGCTGACGCTGATGGCGTTGGTGATCGCTCTGATTCCATTGAGCTCGCTGCTGGCGGCGCTGGCTGGATTGTTTTTCCTGGCCGGCTTCTTCTCCAGCTCCATCGACGTCGGTGGCAACACCTTGCTGGTCTGGGTCTATCGCGACGCTGTCGGGCCGCGGATGAACGCGCTGCACTTCTTCTTCGGCCTGGGTGCGCTGATCTCGCCGCTGGTGGTGGCGCAGGTCATCAATCGTACCGGCGACATCAACGGGACCTACTGGCTGCTGGCGGCGCTGACGCTGGTTCCTGCGATTGTCTACGCCCGCACGCCCAGCCCGGTGGCGCCTCGGGACAGCGAAGCGCCCGACAACCGGCCGACAAGCGGGTTACTGGTGGGGCTGATCGCGGCGCTCTTCTTTCTGTTCGTTGGGACCGAACTGGGCTTTGGCGGCTGGATCTACACCTACGGTCTGGAGATGGGCGTCGCGAACGCCGTTACCGCCGGTTATCTGACTTCGTTGTTCTGGGGACTCTTGACGCTGGGGCGGCTGCTGTCGATTCCACTGGCGGCTCGCTTGCAGCCGCGCGTGATGCTGACCATGGACTTGGTGGGTCTGGTCTTCTTTATACTTTTGTTGCTGGGGTGGGCGGACGTGCCGGGCGTTGTATGGATCGCCGCGGCCGGCTACGGGTTGAGTATGGCTAACGTCTTTCCGACGCTGATGATCATGGCCGAGACGGTGGTGCCGATCACGGGGCGGGTAACCAGCGCGTTCCTGGTGGGCAGCAGCCTGGGCAGCATGACCGTGCCGTGGCTGATGGGACAGGCCTTCGATCAGCGCGGCCCGCAGAGCATCGTCGTGCTGCTGTTGGCCGGCACGCTGCTGGCCGCGGCGATGTTTGGCGTGTTCCTGCTTGCCGCGCGGCGGCGTCAGGAAGATGTGGCGGTGATAAGGTCTGCCGGATAGTTGGCTAACCCAGCCTGGGCAGCGGCAATCCATAACGCGCGATCGTAGGTCACGACTGTTACTGCTACGCCCAGAGCTTCTTGCCAAAGTAGTGCTGCGGCCAAATGAACTGAATCATAGCCTCTCAAGCCAGATTGCCAGGCTTGCTGTTCCGCACGAGCAACAGTTGCTTCACTGACCGACAATCGCACCAAACGAGGCCAGTCTCCCCGGAAGCGACTTAGACAAAGAACAGCCTCATCTGTTGTCAGGGTAGCAGTGCGTATGGCCTTTGCAAATGCCGCTGCAACCTCTGCTCTGGTTATCAACACGGTTCCAGCCAATCGGGATGCCGCGATTGCCTCGTAGACGGCTTGGGAACCTGTTTCCAACGCATACCGTTTCACCAACGCACTGGTGTCGAAATACGAGATCACTCTCTGTCCTCCAGTACAAGGTCAGCTAGTGCCTCGTTAACGAGAAAGTTGACAGTATGTTCATAATGGTTATTCTGGTCGATTATGAGCAAACACGAACATATTCACCTGGAAGAAGAAGAGCGCATCTTGCTGAAGCAACTGATCCATAGCGGCCACTCACCGGCAAGAGTTCAAACAAGAGCTCGTATTCTGCTCTTGCTGGATCGAAGTCAGGGCGACAAGCGTAGCCTTGAGCGTGTGGCAGAAGGCGCCATTTGCAGTGTCAGCACTGTGCGCAATATCAAACGCAACTTTCTGACCGGCGGTGTGGAAGCGGCCTTGTACGAGAAGCCGCGACCAGGTGCGGCGCCCACGTTCACCGGTGAAGTAGAAGCCAAGTTGACCATGTTGGCTTGCAGTGAGCCGCCGACGGGCCATGCACGCTGGAGCTTGCGGCTCCTGGCTGACCAGATGGTTGCGCTCGACTATGTCGATGGGATCAGTCACGTAACCGTCGGCAAGATCCTGAAAAAAACGACCTTCAGCCTTGGCGAGTAAGGAGCTGGTGTATCAGCGAGCCGTCGGCGCACTATGTGGCCAAGATGGAAGATGTCCTCAGTGTCTATCAGCGTCCCTATGATCCTGATCGACCGGTCATCTGCCTGGACGAAACAAGCAAAGTCCTGCGCAGCACACCGCGAGGTGTCATCCCGATGCGACCAAGAGAGAGCATGCGCCAGGATTACGAGTACCAGCGCCACGGCACAGCCAATCTCTTCTTGTCGATTGAGCCGTTATGCGGTCGGCGTCAGGTACGCGTGCGCAACCAGCGAACCGGTCACGATTTCGCCGAGGTGTTGCGCGCCATCGTGGATGAAGACTATCCCGATGCGGACACCATTGTGTTGGTGGTAGACAATCTCAACACCCACCATCCCGCTGCACTCTACGAGCACTTCCAACCGGAAGAAGCTCGTCGCATCGCTGAAAAGATCGAATGGCACTTCACGCTTGAGCACGGCAGTTGGCTCAACATCGCCGAATGCGAATTGTCGGCACTGACAAGACAATGTCTCAAGCGTCGGATTCCAGACGTCTCCACTTTGGTGATCGAAGTCGACGCCTGGACCACCGGGCGAAACAATGCCAACGTCACCGTTGACTGGCAGTTCACGACCGATGATGCTCGCATCAAACTCAAACGTCTGTATCCAGTCCTAAAAGAACAACATCCTGGCGAGCGAAGCGAGGAAGAATCTCGCCGTTCATTGGTCTAAGATCCTTCGCTTTCGGCTCAGGATGACAATGCCAGAAATCTAATTAACAGAGCACTAGCCTGACGCCACAGAAACCGATCAATCACCATGTGGTTCCATTTGTGGGAACGCAACAGGTTGCTCAATCGTTTGGTCCCTGCCGGTGCCTGATGCGGTGCCAGAATGTATCCCCCTAACTCGCTCAATAGCAACCCCTGCGCCCGGTGGCGAAACTGGATGATCACCTGCAACGTCTTGAAGAACGTCCTCACCAGTCGCTTATCAATCTGATCATCCAGGGTCAACAGCAATGGCCAGACAAACGACAACAGCTGCTGGCTCAATTCCTCACTAACTGTCGCTGACGCTTGCAATCCCGCTTGAAGTAGATTATCCTCTATCACAAAGAGACCTCCTTTTGGTAGTCCTTCTTCTTGGTTTCACAACCTGAAGTCTACCGCAGGAGGTCTCTCTTTTTCTATCATCCCCTCAAAATTCGGGATGACTCATGTCTTGTTCGTTGATCCGGTTAATGGACGGCGTTGATGAGGCTTAAGAATATTTAAGTTGGTAATTGGCTCGACACGCCTGCCGGGAGCTAAAACCTCCCGGCTACAAAGTGGAAGCCCTTTCAGGGCTGCGAAGCCCAGGATCGCAGGGCCTTTCACCTTGTAGCCCGATCCGTTTACGGTCGGGCGGTTTTCGCCAGTCTATTACCAGACTATTTTCTTGATCTTCGTCAGCCTCGTCCATTATGACTACCTTTACCCCATCCTGCGCTATTCCTCGCCGCCGGTCTCCTCAACGGGTGCCTCGGCCGCGCCGTCAGCCTCCGCTGCATCAGCGTCGACCACTGCCTCGGCCACGGTTTCGGTCACGGTCTCAACAACCTCGGCCTCGGATTCGGCTGCGACTTCGCTTTCCGTCCCGGTTTCGATCTCGGTGGCCTCATCCGCCGCTTCATCGGTTTCCGGCTGAACGCGGCTGCGGGCAACCTCGATGATCTGGTTGAAGTCTGGTTGGCGGAAGTCCGGCGCGTCGATGATTTCGGCCAACCGGTCGCGGCCGGCTGCGACCAATTGCTCGTAGGTGAAGATGCCGGCCATGTAGAGACGCTTCTCGAAAGTGGCTCCGATGCCGGGCAGCTCCTCAAAGTCGTCAACCCGCTCGATGTCCCACAACGCGCCGATGGTGTCGCTTTCGCTGGCCCACTGGTAGGCGCTGGCGCGCATACCGTTGTAGTCCACCCGGTCGAGTTGGATCTCAGGAATCTGCAAGCTTTCCTGCAAGCCCTGGTTGGAAAGGCACGAAACCTCCCAATAGGTGCCGATGCCCGCTTTGTAGAAGCGTTGCTGGAACGCCTGCCCAACACCGTGGATGTCGTTGAGCGCCTGAACACCCGGCACGAAGTAGGGCTGCACACCGGCCAGAACCGCCGCCGTGGCCGCGCCGCGCTTGATCGGTGGCATCTGCGCCAGCTTGTCGGACATCTGGGCCGCTTCCTGGAACGGCGCGGCGGAGGCCAGTTGGCTGCGGGTCTCTTCCAGTTCACCGGACTGCGCAGCAAGCTGCTCCTGCAAGGCGGCAAGCTGTGTCGATGCCTCTTGTAGTTGTTCGTCCTTGTCCTGCAACGCAGCCGCGGCGGCCGCGCCTGCTGTGATGCCGGCAACACCAACCATGCGCGATCCTGTGGACTGTGTGACGACCTCCTGCACCTGCGCCAGGTCTGCTTCGTTGGCATCAAGCTGCGCTTGAAGCTGTGCAAGTTCCTCATCCTTGAGCTGCAGAGCTGTTTCCAGGCCGGACTTGTCGGACGCCAGACTGTTGACCTCTCCCTGCAAGGTGAGGAAGCGCTCGTTGTAGTCTGCCAGCTCCTGCTCCTTGTTCTGAAGCTGGAAGTCAAGGTCATCCCTGGCGGTGGTCGTTTCATCCAGGTTTGTCTGCAGGTCGGTTACCTGCGCGGTCAGCGCTTCGATCTGAGCAGCCTGTTCCTGAGTCTGTGTGTCGTAGGCCGTGATCTGAGCCTGGAGATCATCTTCCTGGCTCTTGCTGCGGTTGATTGCGGCCGCTGCACCGCCGGCCAAGGCGGCCAGCCCCGCAGCTTTGGCAACCGGCCGGCCTTCCTCGTCAGTTTCCGCCTCTTCTTCCGCAGGCGCGACCCCCTGCAACGCCACGTGAGCGGCGTCTACTTGGTCGTTAAGTTCCTTCAACTCAGCCTGGCTGGTATCAAGCTCGGCCTGCAAGTCAGCCACCGTCGCGTTCAGGGCATCGATCTGGCCGTTGAGGTCGGTGATGGTCTGTTCTTGCTGGGCGATCTGTTCTTCCAGCGCAGCCTTTTCCGCGCTCAGGCTTTCAGCCTGCGCCGTCAGGCCGGCGATTTGCGCCACCTGCGCCTGTTCCGTGTCGCTGAGCGATTTGACGCCGGCTGCCAATGCGCCGATTCCCATCAGCTTCGGTGCGGTGCTGGCTTCCTGGCTGGCGTCCCCGGTTGTCTGTTCACCTTCGGCTTCCGCGGCGGGCGCTTCCTCCGGAATCGCGGCTTCCGAGTCATCGGATGCTTCTCCATCAGCGGCCGCGACGGTATCTTCCTCAGCCGTCACGCCCAATTGCTGGCAAAGGCTGTCGATCTGCAAGTTCAGTTCGGCCAGCTCGTTCTCGCGGGCTGTAAGTTGTTCCTGGGTTTCCGCCAGAGACGTGTTGGCCGCGTCGAGATCCGTTTGCACGGCGGCGCTTTGCGTGGTCAGGTCATCGATCTGGGCGGTCAGGCTCTCCCGCTCCGTCTGCAAGGTCTCGACTTCGGACTGGGAATCAGCCAGACCCTGTTTCTTCTCCTGCAGGTCGGCATCCAGCGCCATGCGGTCGGCCTGGACCGCGAAAAGCTGGCCCTTCAGCGTATCCACCTGCTCGCCGGCGACTCCCAGCGCCTGCACGATCTGTTGGTTGTGCTGGCCAACTGCGGCGACCGAGGCAAAGAGCGTGCCCAGCTTGATGGCCCGGCGTTCGCGCCCGTTGATTTCAGGCGGCGGCTCAACCGGTGCCGATGGCTCCTCGGCAACGACCGGCTCCTCTGCGGTGACGGGTGCTTCTTCGGATGCGGCCGAAGCGTCTTCTTCAAGCAACTGCGCGCCGTCCTGCGCGGCGGCGACTTCTGCCTGAACGACCTGATCTTCGACCGGGCTGGCTGGCGGCGGCAGCAATGCCGTCAACTCATCGTTCAGCGCCGACAACTGCACGTCCAGGTCGTCCAACTCGGCGTCCCGCTCGCGCAGCGCGTCTTCGGCGGCGGCGACTGCCAGTTGCGCCGCTTCAATGTCTGCATCCAGAGTTACGACGCGGGCTGCGAGATCCTCAGCAGCCTCAGCTTCGTCCTCCCGAACAACCTGGGTTTCCAGCAGAGTCTGCTGTTCGGCCAACTGGTTTTGCAGATCGGCCAATTCCTGCTCACGTTCGGCAAGCTGTGCTTGCAGGTCAACGCGCTGATCCCTGGCGGCTTCCAGTTCAGCGCGCAGGGCGCCCAGGTCCGGAAGGTCGCCGCCGCCGCGGGCCGCTTCGATCCATTCCTTGGGAAAGGCCGACATCACGGCTTTCAGTTCGTCATATTCCTGGTTGCGCTTCTCCAGCGCGCCTGCCATTTCGGCGCCAGCATGGGTCAGGAAGCTCAGGCTGGTGCGCATGGCCGGCATGTCGGCAGGGTCAGATCTGGCCAGGATCTTGCTCACCGAGTCCATTTCGGTCTCGTCATGGGCTGATTGGGGTATTTGTTCCATGTGTGTCCTCCTACACAGGACGGTGAACTACCGGAGAATAACCTTCCTCGATAGCTTGTGTGGCAAGGGATGAAGATGGTTCCCGGTTCCCCATCAGCGCGCCGACGCCTTGCCGGCTCGCATGGCCTCCAGTTCAGCCGTAAGGGCGGCTATGCGGTGGTTGGCCTGGTTCAGAGCCTCCTCCTTCATGCGCAGCATGGTTGAGGTAAGCAATGCCAGTTCACCGGCGACGTCGCCGCGGGCGTTCTGCAGCTTGTTGTCCAGATCAGAGTTGATGCCGCTGAGGGCTGTGACGTTGCGTCGTGCTTCGGCAAGCTCGGTTTGAGTGTCGGCCAGCAACGATTGGTGTTCCATCAACTCGCGCTGCAAGCGGACAGCCCGCAGATAGGCTTCGTTCAGCGCGACTTCCTTGTTGGCCAACGATTCCAGGGCTTCTGCCTCCTGCTCCCTGGCAACCGCCAGATCCGCAACAACGCCGTCCAGGGTGACCCTGGTGGCCGCGTCTTCCGCGGCGAGGGTGTCGTACGATGCCTGCAGCGCGGCCTGGCCTTCCAGCATCTTCGCGTTGTCTGCTTTCACCAGTTCAAGCTCGCGCGAGCGCTCCAGCAGGCTGGCGTCGATTGCATCCTTCTGACCGGTGACGGCTTCGAGGTCACCTTGAAGGGAGGCGATCTGGCTCTGCGCTGTGTTGTAGCGCGACTTTTGTACGCTCAGATCGGACTCGAGATCCTGCGCTTTCGCCTCGGCCTCCTTGGTTGCTTTCTCGGCGGCAGCAACCTTTGTGTTAAGAGACGCGATGCTGGCTTCGGCGCGCTGTGAGCGACCGCGCATGGGGAAGTAAGTGACCAACCAACCAATGATCAATCCGAGGATGCCGCCAATCAGCAGCGGCTGCCAGTTCAGTGCTAACCAGGTTTGCAGATCCATAGGTGCCTCCAGGGGGACTAAGGTGATGTCCAGTGTGAGTCACACTGGGGACGACGAAGGTTGAGACTACGCATATTATACCTATGGCGTTACGAGACGCAAGCAACCATGCACGGTCTCTTGGCTGTGCCGATGGCAGATGATACAATGGCCGAACTGACACAAAAAAAGCACCCGGTCATCGACCGAGTGCTTTGGAGGCACCGCAAAAATCAGGCTGGCTCGCTCACTCTTTGCAGCAGGTTTGCCATGACGATGTTAAGCTTGTCGGTGGCAGTCTTCGCTACCTCGTTCAGCGCGGGGTTGCCGACAACGCCGATGGCCGTCATCGGGTTGATGGCGGACACAGTGGTCGTGCCGTCGCCGTTGTCGTAGACCACCACGTTGCATGGCAGCATCAGCCCGACGATGGGATCCTCGCTCAACGCTCGGTGCGCCAGCGGTGGGTTGCAGGCGCCGAGGATGGCGTAGGGCCGAACATCGACATCCAGCTTTTTCTTGAGCGTTTCTTTGACGTCGATCTCAGTCAACACGCCGAAGCCCTGCTCCTTAAGTGCAGCGGTCACGTCGTCGATAGCAGTTTCGTAGCCCACGGGCAAGACGGCGGTGAGGCCCAGCGGGTTGGTTGGTGCGTTCATTGGTAGTTTCTCCATTTGATATGTGAGTTTCATAGTCTCTGGTCATACGATGCATTCGCCCGCCGAATGGTTTCAACCGGCAGCGTGCCGGGCAGCACAATTGTAACCAGATAACCAGGAGTTCCATCTAACATGCCAGGACTGGCAATCGATCTTGACATCTACCCGGACGAAGCAGCGCTGCTGGAGGCGCTGAAGTCAGGCGACAAATACGCCTGCGCTTGCATGATCAAGCACCACGGCAGCCAGATGTACGCGGTGGCGTTGCGTATCGTCGGGGATAGCGACGAGGCTGAGGAAGTCGTACAAGAGGCCTTCATCAGCGCCTGCAAAAAGGTGGACACCTTTGAGGGCCGCAGCAAGCTAAGCACCTGGCTGTACCGCATCACCACCAACGCGGCGTTGATGCGGCTGCGCAGGCAGCGCGGCGATACAGTTTCGCTGGATGAGCCGCAACTGATGGAAGATGGCGACCTGTTGCCGCGTCAATTGGGCGATTGGCAGGTCGAACCCAGCGAAGAGGCGCTGACATCCGAACTGCGACAGGTCATGGAAGAGGCTGTACAGGATCTGAATCCCACGTTACGGGCAGCCTTCGTGCTGCGAGACATCCAGGGGCTGAACACCGAAGAGGCGGCGGCCGCGCTGGAGATCAGTGAAAGCGCGTTGAAGGTGCGATTGCACCGGGCGCGGCTACAACTGCGGGAAAGCCTGGCCGGCTATCTGGCTGGCCACCAAGAAGAGATGACACCATGAGCGAACATTCTCACGACAGCGGCGCCTGCCAGGACCTCCTGGGCAGCCTCAGCGACTACATCGACGGAACGCTGGACGAGGCTATCTGCGTGGAGATCGAGACCCACATGGCGGACTGCGACAACTGCCAGGTCGTGGTAGACACCTTGCGCAAGACGGTGTTGCTCTACCGTGGCTTGCCAGTCGAGTCGATGCCGGCCGATGCGGAAGAGCGGCTGTTTACGCGCATGGAACTGAGCGAGTATCTGAACTCGGCGTAACAAGAAAAGGGTCATTGTCTGAATCGCGCCATGAACACACAAGTTCGTGCCACCTCTCACACCAGCTTCGGCTGGGTCGCGGTGGCCGCCAACGCCGTTGGGCTGACGGCGGTGACGCTACCACAGCCCAGCGAGGCTGACGCGCTGGCGCTGCTGAAGTCGTTGGCCGGTGAGACGCTCCCGGACACGGACAGGCGTCTGCAAGCGACCCTCGACGAGTTGCGCCGCTACTACGACGGCGAAGATGTCCGATTCGACGAGACGCTGGACATGAGCCGCGGCAGCGAGTTTCAGCAACAGGTTTGGCAGGCGACGCGCAACGTGCCGCGCGGGGCGACGACCACCTACGGCACGCTGGCCGCGGCCGTCGGCGCAGGGCCGGCCTCAGCGCGGGCGGTGGGGCGCTGCATGGCCACCAATCCATGGCCGCCGATCGTGCCGTGTCACCGGGTTCTGGGCAAGAATGGCAGCCTAACCGGCTTCGGCGGCGGCATCGAGACCAAGCGGCGGATGCTGGAAATGGAGGGTGCGCTGCTGCCGCTGGGTTGAACTTGACCCGCACTTGCACCCATGGTATAGTGCCGACGTTGACAGGCGGCGTTGCCTCCATCCAGACCATTGCGGCCAGGTATGGAGGTTTTTATTTGGGCGCAGGATATCTTCTCATTTGGCCTCGACCTCGGCGAGACGATATGGCGCAACACCAAGGACCTCCCACGATGCGCATCGGTATCGACGCCCGTATAGCCCACTACACGGGCGGGGGCATCAGCGAATACACAATTCATCTTGCCAAGGCGCTGGCGCAGCTGAGCCAGGAAGACGAGTTTGTGCTGCTGCAAAGCCGCAAAGACCGTCGCCACCTGGTGCATGGGCCGCATGTTCACCGCGTCAGCATCTGGACGCCGAGCCATAACCGCTTCGAGCAACAATTCCTGCGGATGGAGCTTCCCGCGCGCCGCCTCGGCCTTGATCTCCTGCACAGTACCGACTTCATCCCGCCGCTCCAACTCAACACCTTCAAATCGATCATCACCGTTCATGATCTGGCTTTCCTGCGTTGGCCCCACTTCCTGACGGAAGACAGTGCCCGCTACTACGGCCAGGTGGATCAGGCGGTCAAGCGCGCCGATCACATCATCGCCGTCTCGCAGAGCACACGTGACGACCTTATCGGTATGCTGGGCGCGCCGCCTGAGAAGATCACCGTGGTCTACGAGGCAGCGGATCCCGTCTACCGGCCGATAGCCAGAGAGGAAGCGTTGGCGTCGTACAAGGACAAGCATCTTCTGCCGGATGAGTTCATCCTGTTCGTCAGCACTATCGAGCCGCGCAAGAACATCGTCACGCTGCTGCGGGCCTATGCGTTGCTGCGCGAGCGTTATGGTGTCACGGCCGGGCTGGTGCTGGCCGGCGGCGTTGGCTGGCAGAGCGACCAGATCTTCGAGGAAGTGGAGCTGCTGGAACTGGGCGAATACGTCACCTTTTTGGGGCGCGTCAACAACGGCGACCTGCTCTATCTTTACAACCTGGCGCGCTGCCTGGCACATCCTGCGTTGTACGAGGGCTTTGGCCTGACACCGCTGGAAGCGATGGCCAGCGGCACACCGGTGGTGGTCTCCAACGTCTCCAGCCTGCCCGAAGTGGTAGGCGACGCCGGCCTGCTGGTGGATCCCAACAACGTGGAAGAACTGGCGGTCGCGTTGCATCGCCTGCTGACGGACGATGCCTTGCACGCCTCGCTGCGCGCCAAGGGACTGGCACGCGCACAGGTGTTTTCCTGGCAACGAGCCGCGCAAGAGACCATGGACATCTATCAGCGCGCGCTTGGTGCAGGCTGAGGCCCGAAGCAGCCATGCCGCGCCGCCTCCTCTTTCTCGCTCCCCAGGTGCCTTACCCACCGCACCAGGGCACCACGATTCGCAACTACAACCTGATGGCCAACCTGGCCGAGGACTACGAGGTCCACCTGCTCTGCTTTCAGCAGGAGGGCGACGATCCTGTGGGCAACACGCCTTTGCCGCGCCTGTTGACAGTGGTCGATTCGACGCCCGCGCCCAAACGTTCAACAACGCGACGGGCAATCACCACGGTCACATCAAGGCTGCCCGACATGGCGTTACGGCTGGCCTCGGATACCTACCAGACACGTCTGGGCGCACTGCTAGAGCAATACCGCTACGACATCGTACAGATCGAGGGCATTGAGATGGCGCCCTATGGATTGTGGCTGGCCAACCATCCGCTGTGGCGCTCGGCGCGTGTCAAAGAGAACCTGCCGGGGATTCCCATCGGCCGGCCGGCGCTGGTGTTCGACGATCACAACGCTGAGTATGTCCTGCAGCAGCGCGCCTGGGAGACTGACGTGCGTCGCCCGGCCCGCTGGCATGCCGCCGCCTATTCTGCGATTCAGGTCAACAAGCTGCGACGCTACGAGCGGCAGATCTGCCAGCAGGCCGACCGGGTGGTCGCTGTCTCTGAGGCTGACCGGGACTCGCTGCGCGCGCTGGACTCATCTCTGAACATCACGGTAGTGCCCAACGGTGTTGATCTCGACTACTACGCAGCCTACAGCCGGGAGCGCGATTCGCAGGCGCCGGACTACGGTCCGCAGGCGCTGGTCTTCACCGGCAAGATGGATTTTCGCCCCAACATCGACGCGGTGGTGTGGTTCGCCAACGAGGTGCTGCCGCTGATACAACGGGCGGAACCGGAAACACGCTTTGTGATCGTCGGCAAGGAACCGCATCCGCGCGTTCAGGAGTTGGCGAGCCGTCCGGGAGTAACCGTCACCGGCTGGGTGCCCGACATCCGCGCTCACATCGCGGCGGCGGCGGTCTATGTGGTGCCGCTGCGCATCGGCGGCGGCACGCGGCTCAAGGTCCTGGAGGCCATGGCCATGCGCAGCGCCATAGTCTCGACCCGGCTGGGCTGCGAGGGATTCCCGCTCGACGGACAGGAGATCATCACCTTCGCCGACGACGCACCTGCCTTCGCCGATGCAACGGTCGCACTGCTGCGCGACCCGGCGCGCCGCGCCCGGCAAGGCGAGGCGGGGCGGCTGTTCGTGGAGGCCAACTACGGCTGGTCGGCCATCGTGCCGCGGCTGCGGGCCGTGTACGATACGTTGAGCAGCAACGGTTGATCTCCCACCTCCATTTCCTCCTCCTACTACTCCTACTCATACTCCTACTCATACTCATTCTCAAATCCGGACGAGCAGGAGTATGAGGAAGAGGAAGAGTAGGAATAGGAGTACGAGTATACGACGACGAACTGCGATGGCTCACGGCATTTCCTCCGACCAACGCGCGGCGCTGGCTGAGAAGCACCGTCAGGCGCTAGCACAATCAGCCGGCGGCACGCGGCGCGAGCGACTCAGACTCACGGCGCTGCGACTGGCCGGACAACGCTATCGCCGGCGCCAGCCGTCCGCGGATACCCTGCCGCGGCGCATCCTGGTTATCCGCCCCGATCACCTGGGTGATCTGCTGTTCGCTACACCCGCGCTGCACGCCCTTCGCCGCCGCTTCCCCGACGCATCCATCACCGCGCTGGTAGGGTCCTGGGGTGTTTCTGTCCTCTCAGTCAACAACGACATCGACGAGCTGTTGACCTGTCCCTTCCCCGGCTTTACCCGCCAGGCGAAAGGCAGTCCCGTTGCGCCTTACAGCTTGCTACGCAGCGAGGCGCGCCGGCTGGCAGCGCTCCATTTCGACCTGGCGATTATTTTGCGTTTCGACCACTGGTGGGGCGCATGGCTGGCGGCTGAAGCGCGCGTTCCCCGGCGGATCGGATACGACGTACCCTCGACGAGCCCCTTCCTGACGACCGCTGTTTCGTATGTTCCCGGCCGACATGAAGTGGCGCAGAACATGGACCTGGTGATGGCAGAATATGGCTCGTCAGGGTCGATCACAGACGCCGGGGAGCCGGGAAAGCTGCGTTTTCCGGTGTCGCCGGCGGATGAGGAGACGGCAGGAGACTTGTTGCGCGGGAAAAGTGCTGATGACCGGCTGCTGGTGGCGATTCATCCCGGCAGTGGCGCGTCGGTGAAGCGCTGGCGAACCGAGGCCTGGATCGCGCTGTCGCGCGCGTTGATCGAGCAGCACGGCGCACAGGTTGTGTTCACCGGATCAGCCGGAGAGGCTGAGTTGATCGACCCGGTTGTGGCAGCACTGCAAGAGAACGATAGCCTGGCCGGCTCCGTTTGTTCGTTGGCTGGACTTACCGATCTGGGAACACTGGCGGCGGTGTATCGGCGCTGTGCGCTGGTGGTTGGGCCGGACAGCGGGCCGTTGCATCTGGCCGTGGCCGTGAGCACGCCGACCATCCACCTCTACGGTCCGGTAGACCGGCGAACCTTCGGCCCGTGGGGCGATCCGGGACGGCATGTCGTCCTCACGTCAGATTGGCCGTGCATCCCCTGCAACCGGCTTGACTGGCCAGATGAGACCTTGGCGGAACATGGCTGTGTGCGCGATGCAATGGTGGACGACGTGATCGCGGCGGCAGCGCGGCTCCTGGCCTGAAGCTTGTATAGCATCTCCCAAAACCGAAATCTTGGGCATAGCTATCAACTTTTGATCCCCTCCAAATCTCGGCTGAAAGTTTCCATCGGCTTCACCCGTTGAACCCAGCCACACGGTTAGCTGTGAGATGTTGCATACGTGCCAGGTCCTGGATCCGATCTTCTCGCGAGACAAGGAGAGCCATGACGTATCGCAAACTCGTCTGCCTTGCCAGCTTGGCGGCTGCCGTCGTTGTCATTGTCGCCTGCGGCGCGCCTGAGAACACAACGCCGCCAGCCACCAACACTCCGCAACCTACCAACACCGTAACGCCCCAACCGACTGCAACCGAGACACCGCAACCGGTCGCGACTCCGCTGCCAGAGGCTGGTACGCCCCGCGTCGATGCCCATGGGATCGAGCAGGTCTACGTGCCGGCCGGTTCCTTCGTCATGGGAACCGGCGACGACACCGCCGGCTTGCAGGCGCCTGCCTGGGCGCGGCGCGAGCTGGACTGGGAGAAGCCGGCCCACGAAGTTCAACTGACGACCGGCTACTGGATCGACAAGACCGAGGTCAGCAACGCCGACTTTCAGGCTTTCGTTGATGACGGCGGCTATCGAAAGCAGGAATTCTGGTCCGAGGCTGGCTGGCAGTGGCTCAGCCAACAGGACGCGGAGAACCTGCCGGTGGCGTGCGAGGGCGAGGAGGCCGCCGACCACCCGCGCGTCTGCGTCACCTGGTACGAGGCCGAGGCTTATGCGCGCTGGCGCGGTGGGCGCTTGCCGACCGAGGCGGAATGGGAATACGCCGCGCGCGGCCCCGAGTCGCTCATCTTCCCCTGGGGCAATGAGTGGGACAGCAGCCGGGCTAACGTAGTGGACAGCACCGGCACGCAGCCGGTGAACAGCTACCCCGAAGGCGCCAGTTGGGTCGGGGCACTGAACATGGCCGGAAACGCCATGGAGTGGGCGCAGGATTGGCTGGGGTTGCGCTATTACCGCGAGAACGTCAACATCGATCCGCAGGGGCCGGAGACCGGTTCCTTGAAAGTGGAGAAAGGCGGTTGGTGGGGAAGCGATCCCTTCGTGGCTCGCTCAGCCTATCGCCATTTCGAGGACCGGCCCACGTACCAGGATCACCACATCGGCTTCCGCATCGTGACGCCGGTTGACGGTCCATAGGAGGATGTGGGAGAGCTGGCGGCCAGTTCTTCCTCATCCTCCTACTACCGCCATCGGTACCGGGGTAAAAACCAGCAGAAACAGGACCAGCATCGCCGCAGCGAACACCTTCTGCCGCGGCGTCAGTTCCGTCACCTCATCCAACGGCGCCAGCCGCGTACGTCCAAAGAGGAAGATCAACACAATCCAAATCAACCAGCCCTGCCAGAAGATCGAAAGCACGGCCAATGCTGCCAGAACCGCCCACAACACGTAGCGGGCCACGCGAGCGCCGACGAGCGCGTAGACGATATGGCCGCCGTCGAGTTGGCCGGCCGGGATCAAGTTAAGACCGGTGACAAGAATGCCTGCCCAGCCGGCAAAAGCGATCGGGCTGATAACGACATCGATCCCGTTGGACGGCAGCAACTGGCCAAAGACGATGAACTTGAGCGCAGCATAGATCAGCGAGTTGCCTTCTGCCATGTACTGGCCGGTGGTTGGCAACGGCTGGACGGAACTCATGCTCAAGCCGATCAGCAGGACAGGGATCGCGACAGCCAGGCCGGCCAGCGGGCCGGCCGCGGCAATGGCCAGCAGATGCCGCCGGTTGCGCACCGGACCGCTCATGGTGATCACCGCGCCCAGTGTTCCCAACGGCGGCACCGGCAACGGCAGGAAGTAAGGCAGGCTGAGTGGCGCACGCAGCCTCCGGCCGACAACGTAGTGCCCCAGCTCGTGGGCTAACAGGATAGCCAGCAGGCTGACCGCATAGGGCACGCCATCCAGCAGGTTGATGCGGGTAGTGTAGGTGTCAGCCGATAGCTGCGCGCCCACATAGATGCATGACAGCACAGTCGCCGCGAACAAAACCGCCGCCACGCCGATTCGCTGGCGGGCCGGGGAAAACATGCCGGGCATGGCCAACACCACATCACGCTCACCGTCAGCATCCTTGCGCAGGATGGGTGTGTAGCCAAGGGGTTGAAAGTGGTCAACCAGCCAGTCGAATGCCTGGGTAGATGCGATCGACAGGTGGCCGCGCAGTCTCACGCTGTCGCCGCGCGGCTGCGCGGCCGGTTCTTGCGGATCGCGTGCCGGCCGGCCATACGGGCGGGGAACGCCAACAGTCACATCCTCGATAGTCATGACCGGTTGTGTGGCCGACCGCAGTTGCACGGTGGGGATGTAGGTCGCTTGTTCCATAGGCCGCCCATTATACCACCGGCGACGCGGCGGAGAGCAAATCGCGGCGTCCGGTCACGCTCGCGGCAACACCGGGCGATTGACATGCTGCAACGCTCCATTTATACTGGGCCATGGTAACTGCTCACCCGTCATTCCCGCGAAGGCGGGAATCCACCTCTTCATCGGCGCTAAACTCCCGCGGAGGCGGGAGTGACGCAACGGTGAAGGTTGAGTGGTTACTCGCGCGCAGAAAGAGCGAATGAAAAACTTCTTCTCACCAGGTTCTTTGTATCGGATTTGCCTGATAGTGCCGTCGGTTGCGGCGCTGGCCGGCTTTCTGTTCGTGGCGGCGTCGCGGATGAGTTATCCGTTCGCCTTGGAGTGGATGGAATCGGGGACGTACCTGCACGTCCTGCAAGTTCTGCAAGGGAAACCGTTGTACGCGGCGCCGAGCTACGAGTTCATCGCGATGATGTACCCGCCTCTGTATTACTACGTTGCCGCGCCGTTGGCCTCCGTGATCCACAACATCATGCTGTCGATGCGCCTGGTTTCCGTCGGGTCATCGTTGGTAGCCTTTGCGATGCTGTACGGTGTAGGCCGCGCCCGCCAGCTTCCCCGCTCGCTGAGTTTTCTGGCGGTGGGCTTTGCAGTGGCCGCCTACAAAGCCACCGGCTTCTGGTTCGATATCGGCCGGGTAGACATGTTGTTCCTGGCATTGCTGCTCCTGGCCTATCTGCTGGTGACAATTGGGCCGGGACGCGAGGTCTTCATCGGAATTGCAGCCGGCGCCGCGCTGTTTCTGGCGTTCACAGCCAAACAGCAGGCCGTGGTGGCCTACCCATTCCTTGTCGCCTGTCTGTTACTCGAACGACGGCTGAAAAAAGCCTTGGCCTTTGGTGTCAGCGCTGCGATCCTGATGGGGCTCTTTTTCGTAGCCTCCAATGTGACCACAGAAGGCTGGTTTCAGTTCTATTTACTTACGTTGCCCATGTCGGCGCCGTCACCGCTGTCGGGATTCACGGTAACGTGGCAGATACTCCTGGCGCCGTCGTTCTGGCCCCTGGTTGCACTGGCGATATTTGGCGCAATCCTCGCCCTTGCGGTTCAACACCGCCGCCAGAACATGCCGCGGTTGATTTCTCTTTCCTTGCTCGTCTTGCCGCTGCTGATCATGTCCTATCTGACGCTGGCCAAGCAGTGGGGCTACGTCAACGGGTTTTTGCCGGCGGCGTTTGGCCTGGCGCTGGCCGGTGCGGAGGCGGTCTTCTACGCCCTGGAAACCCCGGTTTCACCGCGCTGGGCACGGGCCGTCGTACTGACCATCACCCTCGCCCTGGTCTGGCTTCAGTTCGGCGTCTCGCGCTACGATCCGCGCGACCAGATACCGTCAGCCGACGACGTGGCTGCCGGCTATCGGGCGCTGGACAAGATCAGCCAGGCGCCAGCGCCCATCTTCGCTCCCACCGCAGCCTATCTGCTCGACATGGTCGGACAACCGATGCATTTCCAGGCATCGGCGTTTAGCGACATCCTGCTGGCCGCGCGCTCCAACCCGGCAGTCGAGGATGTCCTGACCCGCTACCAGGCGGACATCTCGGAACCCTACCTCAGGGGACGGGCGGCCACGGCCGTGTTGCCCGAGCCCAACTGGTACGCCCAGGTGTTCAGCCAGGAGAACGGCTACGCGTGTGAGAGCTTGACCGGCGACAACGCGCCGCTTGCTCCGCTGACTGGCGCCCGATACGTGCTGGGTGAGTTGTGCATCCGGCGCTAGCGGCTTTGACGCCACCAACGGCCTGTGGCATACTCGCCGCTGAGGTATCCGTTGTGACCGTTCAACTCCAAGTCTACAAAGCGTCAACCCGTGATCAAGGCAAGATCGTCCGGCTGCTAAACGAAGCCCGGCGCAGCTTTGTCGCCTTTGGCCTGGAAGACTTGCCCCATCTGCTGACGCGCGGCAACTGCATGGTTGCCGGCGCTGACGACAGGCTGTGGGGCTTTCTCTGCGTCGCACTCAACGGCTCCGGCTGGGCCTACCTGCGCGGCGCGGCCATCGTCAACGGTTGGCGCATCGACGACGCGCTGGCCACCGTGCTGGAACCGCTGCAAGAGCGGCTCAGCCAACGCGGCGCGACCCATCTGGCTGCCTACGGCACCGCGCTGTGGCTTGTGCCGGCGTTGCAGCGGGCCGGATTCCGGCAATTTGAGTGGATTGCCATGCTGGAGCGGCATCCGCGGCCGCTGGCGCTGAAAGCAGTCGCAGGCGTCCGGGTTCGCCCGGTCACCGCCCATGATTTGGGCCAGCTTGGTGCGCTGGACAAGGCTGCTTTTGCTCCACCGTTTCAACTGGAGAGCGGCGAGCTGATCGAACTGCTGGTCACCAGCGGCCATTTCGCCGTAGCTGAGGTCGATGGGATCGACGGACTGGCCGGCTACGTGGCCGCCGACGTGACCGGCGACGAAGGACACATCATGCGATTGGCCGCCCACCCCGCGTTGCACGGCCGCGGCATCGGACGAATGCTGCTCAACGACGCGCTGGCTTACTGCCAGAAAAGCGACGCACGCTTGGTTTCCATCAACACCCAGGACAGCAATCAGGCATCGCTGCGCCTCTACGAGGGCTTCGGTTTCCGGCGCGTTGGCCGGCGTGTGCCGTTATTGGTGCGCGAGCTGACCGAGACGGACGGGACAGACTAACTTGCTCGCCTTGCTTCGTCGTCGTTTGGGCGCTATCGGACCTGTGTTGCTGGCTATCGCTGTTGGCATCGCTGCCTGTGGCCAGCCTGTTCCCGGCACGGTTCAGCCGGCAAGCGCCGTTGTTGATCAGGCCGTAGCCCTAAGTACCGCGACCCGTACGCCGTCGCCCACGCTCGCGCCGACCGTGACGCCGATCCCTTCGTCGACGCCGACCACAAAGCCCTCGCCGACACCAACGGCCACACCATCGCCGACACCCAGAGAAACACCCACGCCCACCGCCACCCCAACGCCGCTGCCTACTCCTGACGGCGTCACTCGCTCGGCGCGTGTGCCGATCCTGATGTACCACTACCTGTCCGACCCCCCGCGCGGCGCAGACCGCTACCGCCTCGACCTGTCGGTATCGCCGGCGCTGTTCGAGCAGCATCTGGCTTACCTGCGCGACGAGGGCTACCAGAGCATCTCCCTGGAGCAGTTGCTGCGCCATCTGGCGCTGGGAGAGGCGCTGCCGGAGCGGCCGATCATTATTACCTTCGATGATGGTTACACCGATAACTACACCAACGCGTTCCCATTGTTGGAGAAATACGGCTTCGCAGGCACGTTTTTCGTGGTGACGGAGCTGGCCGAGCGCGCCTCAGCCGGGATGACGGAACCGGACGGCACAGCCTATGCCGACGACTACATGACCTGGGAACAGATGCGGGAGATGCAAGCCGCGGGAATGGACATTCAGTGCCACGCCCGTGTCCATGAGGACCTAACCGACATAGACGACGATCGCCTGATTTGGCAGGTGCTGGGTTGCCGCGAGATGATCGAGAGCCAGTTGGGGCAACGTCCACGCTTCGTCGCCTACCCGTCGGGCATCTACGACCAGCGCGTCGCCCAGTTCTTCGCCTCCGACGGCTATTGGGGCGGCATCACCACGCGCCAAGGCAGCGTGCAACGCTCCGACGATCTCTTCGAACTCCAGCGCCTGCGCGTTCGCGGCACGACAACCATCGAGGAGCTAGCCGAGTTGCTCGCGTGGGACGGAACAGAGGGTTAATGGAAAGTTACTACTCACCTGTCATTCCCGCGCAAGCGGGAATCCACACCTCACAGACTTGGATTCCTGGCTGCCTAGAAACGACTACGGAGAGATTCTTCACTAGCGGCTCGACCTTGTGCAGGACGCGTGCTCGACCTGTTCAGAATGACAGTGAAGAAGTTTCTTGCCACGGCGCATTCCGTCTGTGAGGGCATTGGGAACTCCGCGGGAATGACAGGTGAGCAGTACGACGGAAAGCACGAAAGGAAGCCAGACAGCTTCCGCTATCGGCCATTCACGACTTGCAGTTTATAACTCCGCAAAGAGGTTTCCCATGCACGATGCAGTGATTATCGACGCGGTGCGCACGCCCGTAGGACGGCACGGCGGCGCGCTGGCCGCCGTTCGCCCCGACGACATGGCGGCGTTGGTTATCCGCGAGCTGGTTCGCCGCACAGGCGTCGATCCGGCGCTGGTGGAAGAGGTGTACCTGGGCTGCGCCAACCAGGCGGGCGAGGACAACCGCAACGTGGCGCGCATGGCGACGCTGCTGGCCGGCCTGCCGCAGCACGTAGCCGCGGTGACTTTCAACCGCCTCTGCGCCTCCGGGCTGAACGCGATCAACCAGGCGGCGCGAGCCATCAAGGCAGGCGAAGGCGACGTGTTCATCGCCGGCGGCGTCGAGTCCATGAGCCGCGCGCCGTATTCGTTGCCCAAGGCCGAGCGCGGCTATCCGTGGGGCAACATCACCGGCTACGACACGACGCTGGGCTGGCGCTTCCCCAACCCGCGCATGGAGGCCATGTTCCCGCTGGAGCAGATGGGCGAGACTGCCGAGAACATCTACGCTCTGAGCTGCGACGCGACCGGGCCGCTGGCCGGCGGTCCCATCAGCCGCGAGGAACAAGACGCATTCGCCCTGGAGAGCCAGCGCAAGGCTGTGGCTGCGATCCGCGACGGCCGCTTCCGCGACGAGATCACGCCGGTGGAGATTCCGCAGCGCAAGGGAGCGCCGGTGATCGTCGATACCGATGAACACCCCGCTACCGGCGCAACGCCGCGGGCGAGGTGGAGCTGGACACCAGCCTGGAGCAGTTGGCCAGGCTGCGGCCCGCCTTCCGCAAGGACGGCACGGTAACGGCGGGCAACGCCAGCGGCATCAACGACGGCGCAGCGGCGCTGTTGCTGACATCGTCAGACAAGGCGCGCAGTTGGGGTTACAGCCGTTGGTGCGGATCGTAGCTTCGGCGGCGGCGGGCGTCGATCCGCGCACCATGGGACTGGGACCGGTGCCGGCGACCCGCAAGGCACTGGCGCGGCCGGCTGACCATGGACGACATCGGTCTGATCGAGATCAACGAGGCGTTTGCCGTACAGTCGCTGGCCTGTATGCGAGCTGGGGATGGATCCGGCGATCACCAACGTCAACGGCGGCGCGATCGCGCTGGGACATCCGCTGGGCTGCTCTGGCGCGGCTGGTGACGACGCTGGTGCACGAGATGAAGCGGCGCAATACGGCCGGTGAGCCGGTGCGCTACGGCCTGGCGACTCTCTGCGTCGGCGTCGGCCAGGGAGAGGCGACGGTGGTGGAGTGGATTAGCGGGTGAGGTGATTGCCCCGTGGCGTTTCAGGTGACAGTCACTTTCGCAGGTCTTAACGCGAGATGACAAGAGAGTTGCCAACTTTCGGAAAGTTGGCAACTCTTTTCTCGAGGTCTACAAGGGTCGATGTCTACGTCGACGCTCATCCCCAGCGCAGGCCGGCGGGCTGCTCGTCCAAGGTGACGACGACGGTGTACACCACGTCGCCGCCAACCGTGTTGGCCTGCGACGCGATGCGCAGCACCGTGCCGGTGATGTCGGTGTTCAGCGCTTCCACGTACACGTTGACCGGCTGGCCGACCGCCACGCGGGCCACATCGCGCTCGCTGAGGTCGGTGGTCTCGGCCTGCAGGCTGTTCAGATCAGCCAGGTGAGGACTGCCTGCCCCGGCGTCACCATTTCACCCTGGCCGACCGTCAACTGGGTGACGGTGCCGGCAAAAGGCGCGCAGTTCGGTGTTGTCGAGGTCGATTGCGCCAGCTTCAGCGCGGCGTCCGCTTCGGCCACCATGGCTTCGGCGGCGGTGATGTCCTGTTCGCGCGCCGGCAGCCAGCAGATCGAGGTCGGCCTGGGCGCTGTGTACCTGCGCTTCCGCTTCGGCGACCTGGCCGGCGGAGGCGGGAGCTTGCAACTGGTCCAGCGCGGCCTGCGCCTGCTGGATCTGGGCGCGCGCCGCGGCGGCCGCGGCAGCGTCCGGCGGGACGAACAGCGCATCGTAGCGTGCCTGGGCGGCTGTGAGGTTGTTGGTGGCTTCCTGCAACTGCCGGCTTTCCGGCCCGCGCCGATGTCGCTGTTGCCAGCTACGCGGTCGTAGGCGGCCTGGGCCTGTTGCACGGCCGCAGTGGCGTTGTCCAGCGCGGCCTGGGCAGCGATCTTGTCCTGCTCGCCAGGCCGCGGTACAGTTCCTGCTGTGCTGCTTGTGCGGCAGCCAGCGCAGCTCGCGCGCCGCGATCTCCTCGTCCGGCGCGCCCTCGGTGACCTGGGTCAGCCGCGCTTGCGCCGCTTCGACGCAGGCCTGGGCGGCGGCGATCTCCTGGGGCCGCGCGCCGGGCGCAACTCATCCAGGTGCGCCTGGGCCTGGGTCAGGGCGCTCTCGGCCTGGGCGACGGCGGCTTGGCGTTTGCCTGGTCCAGCGTCAGCAACAGGGCGCCGGCCTCTACCTGGTCGCCCTCGGCGACAGCGGACGACTGGACACGGCCGGCGGCCGTGAAGCCCAATGACGCTTTGTGCGCGGAACGATGGCGCCGGAGGCGGTGGCCTTGCCGCTGGTCGTCTGAAGAGGGATGGTTGGGACGGCAGTAACGGCGGGTGCGGGCGCCGGCGTTGGCTGTGAGGTGCAGCCAGCCAGCAGAACTGTCAACGCCAGTACCAAAACCGCGGCGCCAAGCCTACGTTGGCGCAAAATGTGCCCGTTCACTGGCTTTCTCCGTTTTCGACGATCTGGCCGTCGCGCATTCTGACCACGCCGCGCAAACGACATGACCCGCAGGTCATGGGTGGCAAAGATAAACGCCGTCCCGGTTTCCTGGTTGAGGCGCTGCATGATCTCCATGGCCTGCTGGCCGTTGGCGGTGTCGAGGTTGGCTGTCGGCTCGTCGGCCAGGACCATCAACGGTTCAGGCGCCAGCGCGCGGGCGATGGCAACGCGCTGCTGCTCGCCGCCGCTCATCTGGTCGGGCCGGTGGTCGACGCGGTGCGACAGCCCGACCGAGTCGAGCAGCTTCAGCACACGCTCGCGCCGTTCCTTGGCGTCGATGCCGGTCAGCAGCAGCGGCAGTTCCACGTTCTCATAGGCGCTGAGGACCGGGACGAGAGCGAAGAACTGGAAGATGAAGCCGATCTCGTGTTTGCGCAGATCGGCGCGCTGGTTGGCGCTCAGGCCGGTGACATCCTGGCCGTTGATGCGGATCGCGCCGTTGTCAGGCTTGTCCAGGCATCCGATCAACTGCAGCATGGTAGTCTTGCCCGAGCCGGAAGGACCGACCAACGCCATGAACTCGCCCTCATCGATGTTCAGGCTGACATCAGAAAGGGCGCGCGTGACGACCTCGCCGATGGTGTAGGTCTTGGTGACGTTTTCAAGTTGGATGATTTCCATTGCGATGCTCCGAAAAGCCATAAACTAAGGGTGCGTCCACAAACAACTTTACTGATGTTGGCTCGGTCAGGAGACCGGCCAAAGCAGTAATAAATTATTAGACGCGTCCTAAAGTGCCCGCAGCGCGTCCACCGGCTCCAGCCGGGACGCATAGCGAGCGGGGTAAAGCGCAGCCAACAGGGTAATGATCAACGTCCAGAGCGCCAGCGACGCCATGCCGCCAGGATTGAAGGTGGCGCGCACGGTGGTGCCGATTGCTATGCCCTGAACCATGGATCCCACATCGGCGATCTTCATGCCGGCAGTAGCCAGGTAAGCCACGCTGGCGGCGCCCAGGATCACACCCAGGATCGCACCCATCACACCCATGATGCCGGCCTCCAGCAGGAACATGGTGGCGATCTGGCGGCCCTTCATGCCCAACGCCGCTAGAATCCCCATCTCGCGCACGCGCTCGAAGACAGCCATCAACAGCGTGTTGGCGATGATCACTGCCACGACCAAAATCACGATGCCGTACAGGATGACGTAGAAGCTGGTGGCCGCCTCCATGGTCTGCAGGAAGACCGCGTTCAGGTCGAGGTAGGTCAGGGCGGAGACGCCCGGCTGCCGGAAGGCCGCGGCAACCATGTCCGCAGACTGTTCGTCGTTGAGCATCATCACGACCGCGCTGGCGTGCCCGTCGGTGGCGGTGTATGCCTGCGCCTTGGACAGCGGCATCAGCAACGAGCCGTCGTCGTAGGTGAAGAAGCCGGTAGCGTACAGACCGCGGATGGTGAACGCCTGGTCGTCAGGCTCACCGTTGGCGTTGACGACAGCCACGTTGATCTTGTCGCCGACGCCCAGTCCCAGACTGTCGGCCAGGCGTTTGCCCATCAGGACGCCGCTGCGGTCGTCCGGCGCCAGAAACTCGCCGTCCACCATGGCCTGGCGGAAGGGGTCGTAGAGGGCCGACTGGGTGTCGATGCCGTAGATCTGCAGGCCGGTCGATTCGTCGCGCGTGTTGAGAACAGCGCTGGCCCACAGCACAGGCGCCGCGGCCCGCACTTCGGGCATCGCGTTGGCCTGGGCGGCCAGCGCCTCCGGGTCCGCCAGCAGGTCTTTCCACTGCAGGCTGGTTTTTTCCTTGTCGTAGGAATCGGCGCGCAGCTGCACGTGTCCGGTCTCGAAGCGGATGGTGTTCTCCAGCGAGTCTTGCACAATGCCGGCAACGAAGCCGTCCATCATGATGAGCAGTGCCAGGCCCAGCGCGACCGCGACGATCGAGAACAGCGTGCGCCGCCGGTTGCGGCCCAGGTCGCGCCAGGCGATGGTCCACAGCTTACCGAGTGCCATGGGAAATCCTCCGTAGATCGTTACTACACGTGGTGTAGCGACTCGGCCGGCTGCTTGCGCGAAGCTTGCCACGCCGGGTACAGCGATGCGATGGCCGCGATCACTACGACGGTGATCAATCGGCTGACGAGGGCGGTCGGCGAAACGCTGGGATAGAGCCGGTCGCCCATCAACGCGGTGATGCTGCCGAAGCCGGATGTGAAGGACATGTCGAGGCCCACTCGGCCCAGCCAGAGCAGCAGCGCCACGGCAAGGATGCCGCCGACCAACGCACCCAACGCGCCGATCAACGTTCCCTCCACCAGGAACACGGCCATGATCTGGCGGCCTTTCATGCCCAGCGCAGCCAGCACGCCCATCTCGCGCGTCCGCTCGAACACCGCCATCATCTGGATGTTCAGGATGCCGATGCTGGCGATGAAGATGACCATGAGACCGAAGAAGCTGGTGAAAGCCAGTTTCGACGCGATGGTCTCGCGGATCTCCGGGCGCAGCGTGTCGAAGGTGTCGATCTCAACGTTGGGCAGGGCTGCCTGCAAAACAGGCACCACCGCCTGTTCCTGGCCAACGTTCTGCAGGTTGATCGTTACCTCGGTCACTTCGTCGCGCAGGTTGTACAGACTCTGTGCTTCGGGCAAGG
>JACKBK010000020.1 GCA_020634555.1 Caldilineae bacterium | reverse complement strand
GCGCCGACCGCAAGCTGGTGTTGCTGGCCGACCGCATCCGCACAGCCAGCTACGGCTACGCGCCGCTGTTCGACGACCTGCGAGTCAAGGAAGCGGAGCTGGACGCGCTGGCCCGCTTTGATGAGGCGCTGTACGGAGATGTCAGCCGCGTCACAGCGATCATCGACAACCTGACGACGCTGGCAGGCCGGCCTGAGCAGGACTGGGCCGAGAGCATCCGCGCCCTGATCACTGCCCTCGACACCATGAACACCGACTTCGGCCACCGCGGTGAGGCCATCATCGGAGCCAGCTCGGCCAGCGCCGCGGACAGCACCGAACTCGTAACCAGTGAATAGTTACATCAGCACAATCATCGGAAGGAGACACTGAACGATGCCTAGAGTAATCGACGTTATTGAGGCCCCCAACCAGGGGCCGAAGGATATGGTCGTGCGTGTGCCGGAATACGGCGCGGGCGACTTCCGCCTGGGTTCCCAGGTAATTGTACGGGAGAGCCAGACCTCGGTCTTCTTCCGCGACGGCAAGGCGCTGGACACGTTTGGCCCAGGCCGCCACACCATCACCACCGCCAATCTGCCGATTCTGTCGGGACTGTTGGGCCTGCTTACCGGCGGCAAGGACATCTTCACCGCCGAGGTCTACTTCGTCAACCGCATCGACTTCCTCGACAACAAGTGGGGCACGCCGGAGCCAATCGCGCTGCGCGACCCAGACCTGGGGCTGGCGCGGCTGCGGGCGTTCGGCAGCTACTCCATGGCCGTTGAGGACCCACAGATGTTCGTGGCCAAGATCGTCGGCACCCAGGGCATGTATCAGACCAGCCAGATTCAGAACTTCCTGCGCGGGATCATCATCTCTAAGCTGACGGATGTGCTGGGCGAGAGCAAGAAGGGCCTGTTCGACCTGCCCGCGATGTTCGACGAGATCGGCGCGGCGGTGCGCGTCAAGGTGATGGATGACTTCAAGCTGCTGGGCGTCCAGGTCAAGCAGTTTATCATCGAGTCGATCAGCCCCACCGAGGAGACCCAGCAGGCCATCGACAAGCGGGCTGCCATGGGCGCAGTCGGTGCACAGTCCTTCGTTGAGTACCAGACCGGCATGGCCATCGGCGACATCGGTAAGGGCGCAGCCCAGGGCGGTGGCGGTGGCTTGACCGAGGCTGGTGTCGGCATGGGCGCCGGTGTTGGCATGGGCGCAGCCATGGCCGGAGCAATCGGCCAGGCCATGGCCCAGTCCTCGCAGCCGAGACAGGCGGCGCCGGCAGCAGCCGCTCCGCCGTCCAACCCCACCACACCCGCCGAGGTTCAGGCACTGCTGGACAATCTGGACACCCGGCTGGCCAACGGTGAGCTCAGTGAAGCGACCTATAACAAGCTCTACGAGAAGTGGGAAGGCCGCCTGAAGGACATGGGCGGGTGAGTGTTTTGTAGCCAAGAAAAAGAACCCCGGTATCTCGAAAGAAACCGGGGTTCTTTTTCTTGGCGTGCCGCCTGGATGCCGGGTGTGTATCGCGTTCCACACCCCCCTTATCGCTGCGCATTCCCATGCAAAAGGCGGCTATCGCACCATCGCCAGCAGCCTTATGCTGCGCGCCGCCAGCTCGATTTCGCCCGTTTCCTGGTGCGCGGCTGCATCCACAAATGCGCCCTGCGGCAGCGCGATTCGATGCGGGTGTGTCCCGTTGTTGACTGCAATCAGGACATGGTCTCCTTGCCACGCCCGCTCTGCTAACCAGAGGCCGCTCGCGTCGTCCAGCAAATGGGTTGTCACAGGCCCATAAACAAGCGCTGGATGGGCGCGGCGAAAGGCGATCAAGTCGCGGAACCAACCCAGTAGCTGCCGGTCCTGCGCGTCACCCCACAACATGGGATGGCGCGCCTCCTCACGATAATGCCCCTTAGCGCGCGGCTGCCCCAATCCAACCTCGGTGCCATAATAGAGAATAGGCGACGAGCCAAAGGCCATCAGCAAGCCGGCTGCCAGACGCAGCAGGCCCTTGTCGCCGCCTACCGACCAGAGCAGCCGGTTCATGTCATGGTTGTCGATGAAAGCAGGGCGCGTGTAGCTGGCCGGGAAGAAGTGCTGCGTGCGATCTAAAAACGCGGCAAAGCTGCCCAGCGGCGCGGCGGCCTTCCCCGGTGCACACAGCAGACGAATCTGGCGCACGAAGCTGAAGTCAAGACAACCGTCGAGACGGCCGGTGTAGGTGCGCAGCCAGTCACTGCCTCGCGTCACTTCACCAAACAGCCAACAGTCGGGGGTTTCTTCCTTGCACGCGCGGCCAAATGCGCTCCAGAAGTCGTGGCTGGGACCGGCCGCGTAGTCGAGCCGGTAGCCGTCAACGCCAAACTCGCGCAGCCAGTAGCGGGCAGCGTCGAGCAGGTAGCCGCGCGCGCCGGGGTCATCGTGATCAAATTGTGGCATGGTGGCGGCGGTAAAAAAGCAACGATACCCGTGGTCGTACTGGGAGCCAAAGGAAAACCACGACCGATAGACGCTGTCGCGGTCGTGCAGCGCCGCCTGAAACGGCGCAAACTGGTCGCTGCTGTGGTTGGCGACGAAATCAAGTAGCACGCGCAAGCCGCGAGCATGGGCGCCCTGAACCAGTTCCAACAAATCGGCTTTGTCGCCAAAGCGCGGATCGACCTCAAAGTAGTCGATGGTGTCGTAGCCGTGATAGCTGCCGGTCTTGAAGATCGGTGTCAGCCAGACGGTGGTCACGCCAAGGCTGGCTATGTAGTCCAGATGATCGATGACCCCGCGCAGTGTTCCGCCGTGAAACACTTCCATTTCCTCCGGTTCCAGCCAGCGACTCTCCACCGGTGCAAAACGGTCGAGGAAGATCTGGTAGACAATAGCCTCGCGCGCCCAGGCCGGCGTCTCGAAACGATCGACCGAATAGCCGTAGAGGGTGGCTGGTTCGGATGTCCCGTCAATGCGAAGTTCGTTGGCCCAAAGAGAGGTAGGGGGTGACGAGGACTCGCCCTCACCCCCAGCCCCCCTCCCCCTTTGGGAGAAGGGTAGGGGGTGAGGGTAAGCGGAGTGCCAGCCTTCGATGAGGTAACGAACGAAGACGCCATCGAGTTGGGCGGGGATGACGCCTTGCCATATCTCCGCGTAGTCCCAATAGAGCGGCTGCCAGAGAGTCGCGGTGCGTTGGAAATCAACGGTAAAACCGTTGCTTGCCTGCCCGCGGCTGCCCTCCGGAATACTGCCATCAACGGTAACGTAAGCGGCGACGTGATCGACTGCCGCGTCCCGGCCCACGGTTACGGTGAGAGTAACGGGCTGGCCGGGCTGGGGATCCAGCGGGTCGATGGCGTGCATGTGGCGGAGGCCAGACCATTGGCGGCGCTGCGCATCCAGTGTGTTGGCGTCGCTTTCCAGCGCGCCAAAGACGAAGTCCTGCATAACAGCGGGGGAGTCGTTCATAGTGATATCTTTCTGCTTGTAGACCAAATAAATCGTGTTCGTTGGCTGACAATCTAGCATCTAGCAATGATTTTTGGCAAATCGCGTGAAAACGCCTCTTTTTTGCTTGACGGCGCGCGGGGCTTGTGGTAAGATCGACGCGAAGCGTAACGCGCCCTGCGTTGTGCACCGTTGATTTCGGGCGAGGAGTGGTTCCATGAATTCCAGCTTGCGCCGCACGTCATTCGTGCTTCTATCGTTGATTTTGATACTTGGTCTGTTGGCTGCCTGTCAACGCGATCGACCCGCGCCTGAAGAGCCTGGCTGGGACGTGACGCCTTCTCCTGCCGCCACTGGGGTTGCTGAAGGGACTCCGGTGGTCGGGGCAACAACCACCGTGATAGGCGTTATCACCACGACGACGCCTGGCGCTGTCGTGGTCGGGACGCCTCTGGCAACTACCGAGAGCGCCATTGTAGTCGCCACGCCGACAGTCGAGACAGTGGTTGTGCCGGCCGGCCCAACGTTCGGCTATATCGTCAAGGCTGGTGACACATTGTCCTCGATTGCCCTGACCTACGATACCGACGTCCAGACTATTCGCAGCCTGAACAACCTCCCTGACGACTCGATCCAGGTGGGCCAGGTGTTGATGGTGCCAGGAACGGGTGGTGCAGAACCCAGCACCGGCGACGGCACGCCGGTGATCGAGGCTACTCCGACCCCAGGGTTCCTGTACACTGTGCAGATTGGCGACAACCTGTCAGGCATTGCCGATCAGTTCAGCGTGGATTGGCGCGATATCGCCGTGGTGAACAACATCGAAGCCCCGAATTACACCATCTTCCGGGGCCAGAAGTTGGTAATCCCCGGCGTGACTGCAACACCTGTCGCGACGACAGAAGTGCAAACCCACACCGTCAAAGCCGGTGACACGTTGTCCAGTATCGCCGTCCAATACGGGGTGACTGTTCAGTCGATCATGGAAGCCAACCAGATATCCAACCCCAACCTGATAAACGCCGGGCAGCAACTGGTTATCCCGTAGCTACCTAACTCCCATCAGCGCCTGGAACAACGAGCCGTCGGATAGTCCGGCGGCTCGTCTCGTTTAGTTGCAGTTACATCATGACTGGAAAATCGTTCTACGACGGCGCATCGTCGTAGAACGATTTTCCAACTTGTCATCGAACTCCTCCTTTTCGACACGAGGAGATCGATTTAGGATGCGTCTATCAATTTGTTACCGCTTTGGCCGGTCTCCTGACCGAGCCAACACAGGAGGTTGTATTTGGACGCGGCCTTAGTGGCTTACCGTGTCCGCGGCAGGCTGGATATGCTTGACGCCAATACCGACAATCAGCAGGTCCACGACCTGTTCCAGCCGCTCAGCCAGATCAAAGCTGAAATTCTCCTGGCACCAGATGACAAGCTGCTGGTAGTAGAGTCCTTCAATCATCTGTGCAACCAGCTCCGGGTCAGCAGCGGGGTGAATCTCCCCGGTCTGCTGGCCGCGGCGGATCAACAAGGCTACCAGCGCCTGAAAGCCGAAACGACGCCCTTCACTGGCCGGCGCCATGTGGGTGATCTTCATCGCTTTGTCTACGGCCAGCCGCACCAGATCGCGGTCGTCGTGCAGGCTGAGCGCCAGGGTGCGCAAGAGCAGCTTGAGCGCCGCCACCGCCGACCGCTCCTCCGAAAGCCGTCTGCCGGTACCGTTGTTCAGGGCGCTTCCCAGCCGGCTCATATGTCGCTCGCCGATGTACAACAAAACATCTTCCTTGGTGGGAAAGTAGTTGAAAAACGTTCCTTTGGCTACGCCGGCTGCCTGTGTGATCTCTTCTACCCGCGTATCATCAAAGCCCTGGCGTCGAAACAGGTCCATGGCTACAGAATATAGGTCTTCCTTGCGTCGTTGCTTGTTTGCTTGCCGTTTGCCTGGTATGTGCTGCATTGTAGGTTTCCGTTGTGGTCTCTAACCGTTACTGAATTTGAATATGACTTTGTTTGTTCCGTCTTAACTACAAGACGCAAAAAGCGAAAAAAGGTCGCGCAGTGTTTCCAATAATCACGCGAACCGTTGAAAATCCAAGTTGTCGCGCCAACCAACCACCCCGCGGTCGTAGGCGAGGCACGAACTGATCGGCGTTCTTCTATTCTTACCAGAATGGGGACGATGTTGTGTGCGAAACTGGTGGGTGTTACGTGAGGCAGTATATCACATCAACGAACCGGTTTCAAGTGTAAAACCGATGTTTTTTAGAACTCCACAAAAAACGATACTTACCGACAAAAAACACGGACGTTAAAAAAACGTCCGTGGATACAGAATCAAAACAAATCCGACGAGTCGGTGGTCGATTTCAGTCTATTGGCAGGATACCCAACTTGTTACAGATCAAAGCTCTGGCCGCGCTCGGGGATCTCCACGTTGCGCACATCCAACCGGTAAAGCTGCCCGCTGAGCGCGGTCGCCGATTCCAGTTCGCCATGCACCAGGAACACCTTTTGTAGACGCTCCCGGTCGAAGGGACGTACCCAGTCCAGCAGTTCCTCGCTGTCCGCGTGCGCGCTGTAGCCGTTGATCGCTTCGACATTGGCGCGCACATCGTACTGCTCACCAAAGATACGCACGCGTTGGTTGCCGTCGCGAATGCGTCGTCCCAATGTATGCTCGGCCTGAAACCCGGAGAAGAGAACTGTGTTATTGCTGTCCTCGATGTTGTTCTTGAGATGGTGCAGGATGCGCCCCGACTCGCACATGCCGGACGCGCTGATGATGACCGCCGAATCACGCAGGAAGTTAAGCGACTTGGAGTCCTCCACATCTCGGATGTAGCGCATGCGGCGGAAGCCGAAGGGGTCGCGCCGGTGCTCCATCAGCGCCAGGGTTTCACTGTCGTAGCACTCAGGGTGCGTGCGAAAGATCTCAGTCACGTCAACCGCCAGCGGGCTGTCCACGAAGATGTCCATCACCGGTATTTTCTGGGCTTCGCTCAGAACGTGCAGGTTGTAGACCAGCTCCTGAGTACGCCCGACAGCGAATGCGGGAATGATCACCTTGCCGCGCTGCTTATAGGTTTCGTTCACCACCCGGCGCAGAATCTGCTGTGCTTCATCTCGGCTTTCGTGGCGGCGATTGCCGTAGGTCGACTCCATGATCAGGAAGTCCGCCTCGGCCACAGTCTCGGGATCCTTGATGATCGCCATGCCTGGCCGTCCAAGATCACCGGAGAACACCAGCCGCCGCGTCTCAGATCCCTCGGTGATATCCAGCACGACAATGGCCGAGCCCAAAATATGGCCAGCGTCCAGGAACTGGCAAGTTACACCCGGCACAACCAGGAAGGGCCGTCGATAGCCGACGGTGATGAACTGCCGCACGGCCTCGACCGCGTCGAGGCGGGTATAGAGCGGCTCGATTGGTGGCAGACCATCGCGCTGGCGCTTGCGGTTGATGTATTCCGCGTCCTGCTGCTGGATATGTCCGCTGTCTTGCAGCATAGCCACCGACAGATCGCGCGTCGCGGGCGTGCTCCAGATTGAGTTAGCGAACCCCTGTTTGACCAGATTGGGCAGGTTGCCCGAATGGTCGATGTGAGCGTGAGAAAGAACGACAGCGTCCAGCGATGCCGGATCGAATGGGAAGTTGAGATTGCGCTCATAGGTGAGCTGGCGCTTGCCTTGAAACAGTCCGCAGTCGAGCAGCAACCTGTAGCCGTTCACCTCCAGCAAATGCATGGATCCAGTAACAGTACGCGCCGCGCCCCAGAAAGTTAGCTTCACAGTGTCTCCTTTATCAACAGGTCAATCCATGCGGTCGAGCAGGGCAAGAATGTCTGTCCCATACTCCTGAACCTTCCACGTTCCAATAGCCCCGATAGCGGCCAGCTCCTGCAGGTTGCCGGGCCTCTCGCGAGCGATGACCATCAACTGGTCGTTGGTCAGCACCACATCCGGATCAACGCCGCGTTCATGGGCACGCGACGTGCGCCATTTGCGCAGCGCATTGTAGCGGGTCGAAACCTTGGGATCGGGCCGGCCGTTGCTGTTGCGAGTACGTTTAAAAACGGGTAGAGGAGCGTTTTTTCCCCGATTGACGGCGTTCAGGATGTCGGGGCCGTAACGGCGGACAATCGAAGGCGCCAGCCGGGCTTTCTTGTCCAGCTCTGACTGTGTGTTCGGCTGTGTGCTTGCCACACGTATCATGGCCCGATTGTCAAAGATCTTGAAGGGCGGCCGGTCCTCGTGGCTCGCTTGCTGGTCGCGGAAGATGTACAGCTCGCGCAGCACAGCCAGTTCCTTGGGAGAGAGGTCGCGCGCGCCGGGAACGCTCCAGAAGCCATCAGGGTCGAAATCCTTGCTCTGATACTCCAAATCCGGCAGGCGATCGAAGCTCTCCTGTGCTTCTTCAAAGCGGCCGCGCTGGCGCAGTTCGACCTCCTGTTTCTCCTTCAGGTCCAGCAAGAAAACGGTATCCAACTGTGCGTAGGAAAGCTGCTGGGCGTCCAGCGGCCGCTTGCCCCAGTTGGTGCGCTGCATCT
Organism: Caldilineae bacterium; assembly: GCA_020634555.1. Lineage (GTDB taxonomy): Bacteria > Chloroflexota > Anaerolineae > JAAEKA01 > JAAEKA01 > JACKBK01. Next base: position 54,969 of record JACKBK010000020.1, on the reverse strand, counting down.
TCTTGTTCAGGGTGACACCGTACAGGTTTTCCAGAATCGCCGCGAGGCCCGCATGTTGCCAACCCAGAATACGCGCCGCCATCATGGTATCGAAGATGTTGGTAAATGAAAAGCCAAAGTCGCGCTTCAACCCCAGGATGTCGTTTTCCGCCGCGTGGAAGATCTTCTGGCAGGCCGGGTCGGCGAAGATCTCATCCAGTGGGTCCACATCCACAACGAGGGGATCGATCACGTAATCTGCCCCAGGAAACGAGATCTGGATCAGACAAATACGAGGATAGTAGGCGAAGAGGCTGTTGCTCTCTGTGTCTACAGCGATGATCGGCTCGCCGCGGGCAGCTTCCATAAACTGCTCCATGCCAGCCGAATTTGTAACGAGAGTGGCCCGCGGCACCGATGAAAGCTCATGCCCGGCTCTCGTGCCCGCATGGGGCTTGTTAACAGCTTTGTTCATTGTTTGTTGGTATCTACACGCCAGGACCGACAGTCCTGAGCACCGCTACAGGTAGCCCCGCCAGCGAAAATAGAACAGCATGCCGCCGGCGACCAGAGCCATAAAGCCGACGATGACGAAGAAGCCATACGGTGTATCGGCAGCCGGCAGCCACTCCAGGTTCATCCCATAGATTCCGGAGATCAGCGTCAGCGGCAGCATTACCACGCTGATGACCGTCAGCACCCGCATCACGTCGTTGATCCGGTATGACGTAACCGAGTCAGAGGTCTCGCTCAGCCCCTCAATCACCTCGCGATAGTCTTCGAGGATGTCCCAGGCTCTGGAGAAGCCGTCGGCGATGTCTCCAAAGTAGACGTCCAGTTCCTCCTGGATGAAGGCGCGCTCCTTGCGTTCCAGGTTGCTGACGATGGCGATCTGCGGTTTGACTACCCGCCGCAGCGCGATGATGTCCCGCCGGATCAGCGAGATCGACTGCACGATGCCGCGCATATCGTTGGTGAACATCTTCTCTTCGACGTCGCGGATCTTGACGTCCAGCTTGCGCAGCATCGCGAAGTTGTGGTCCACCATGCCGTCGAGAATCGAGTACAGCAGGCGGCCGGCGCCGCGGCCCAGATGTTTGGACCGGGCAATCCCGTCGTCATGGCAGGCAGCAAACAGATTGTCCAGTGGTTTGAGACGCCCGTCGTGGATGGTGATCAGATACCCCGCACCGATGAAGAAATCGACCTCGCTGGACCGTGTGACCTGGCGTGTCTCGTCATAGACGGGAAAGTGCATGACAATAAACAAGTAATCGTCATACTCGTCGATCTTGGGGCGCTCGATCTGGCTGAGAACGTCTTCCAGGTCCAACGGATGGAACGCGTAATGTTTGCGCAAATAGGCCACATCTTCGGGCACTGGGTTGATGATGTTCACCCATGTCATGCGCTGATAAGTAATGGCGGAAACGCTCATGAGGGTCTTTCTGCGCGTTCATAACGGTGTTTCGGTCGGGAGCCTTGACGCCAAATTATTATGCCCGCGTTCCAAACAGATGTCAATTGGCGTAGATGTTTGACTTATGCCAATCCTTGCGATACAATACACAATCAATCGAGCAGGCGCCAGGATGGCGCTTTTGGCAAGGCCGTCCCCGGTGGCCAGAGCGTCTTGGTGGAGTCTGCAGTTCCCAGCGAATCGCAGACTCTTTTTTTGCGTCTTGCCCGGCCATTCTCATCCCGTCGTCGATACCTTAAGCCAGGTCGAATCTCGCATCGTATTGCTGCGCGTCCATGATTTGCACACCGGTTTCGGCGCCACAAACTCATCCCCGGAGGTAGTAGAATCCAATGTCAATGATGCACCTCACAACGGCCGAGACCATATCCGTCTGGGTGGTCTTGGTAATTGCCCTGGTCGGTCTTGGGTATGCCATCTTTTTGCGCCGCCAAGTCCTGGCTCAGCCCACCGGCACAACTGCCATGATGGAAGTTTGGGATGCCATTCGCACGGGAGCGGATGCGTATCTTGGACGCCAGTTGCGCTCAATCCTCCCGTTCATTGCCATTTTGACAGTCGCCCTTTTCCTGAGCGTCTACATCGTGCCGCCAACTTTGGAAGCGCATGAACGGTTTCCAACATTGACCGACGACCAGTTGAAGATGGTCATCGGACTGGGCCGGGCCGGTGCGTTTATCATGGGCGCCCTCTTTAGCCTGATCGTCGGCCAGGTCGGGATGCGCATGGCAGTGCAGGCCAACGTCCGTGTCGCCCAGGCCGCGCGCAAGAGCTTCAACGGCGCACTGCGCATCGCCTACCGGGCCGGAACCGTCACCGGCATGTTGACCGACGGCCTCGGGCTGTTCGGCGGCACCATCATCTTCATCATCTTCGGCGTCGCTGCTCCGGATGCTCTGCTGGGCTTCGGCTTCGGAGGCACGCTGCTGGCGCTTTTCATGCGCGTGGGCGGCGGCATCTACACCAAGGCGGCCGACGTGGGAGCGGACCTGGTAGGCAAGGTTGAGCAGGACCTGCCTGAGGACGATCCCCGTAACGCCGCCGTTATCGCCGACCTGGTGGGCGACAACGTAGGCGACTGCGCCGGCATGGCCGCCGACATCTTCGAAAGCTACGAAGTCACCATCGTCTCGGCCCTGATCCTCGGCTTGGCGCTGCGCAGTCTGACGGGCAACAACGAGTGGTTGATCTATCCGCTGCTGGTACGCGGCATCGGCGTGCTTTCTTCTATGTTTGGCACCTACATCGTCAAGAGTGAACCAGGCATGTCGGGCGACGCAATGTCGGCCATCTTCCGCGGCTTCCTGACCTCGGCTGCCATCTCCACAGTGCTGTTCGGCATTGTCGCCTTTGTCTACATGGGCAACGTGCCAGGTGGCTGGGTGCGGCCCTTCCTGGCAACCGCGGCCGGCGTGCTGCTGGCCATTGTCATCGACCGCCTGACCGACCACTTCACCGGGACCGAAGGCACGCCCGTGTTGGAAATCAAACGGGGACACGACACAGGCCCGGCGACCACCATTTTGGCCGGCCTGGGTGTCGGCATGGAAGCGGCTGTGTACGCCACGCTGGTCATCGCCGGCGCGATCCTGGTCTCCGTCCTGATCTACCAGGGTGTAAGCGATGTGCCTGCCGAGCAGTTCGCCTACGTGCTCTACGGCGTTTCTCTTACCGGCATCGGCATGTTGACGCTGACCGGCAACAACGTTGCGATGGACTCCTTCGGGCCCATCGCCGACAACGCCAATGGCATCGGCGAAATGGCCGACCTGGAACCGGAAGCGCGCCAGATCATGGCCGACCTGGACGCCGTCGGCAACACCACCAAGGCTATCACCAAGGGTATTGCGATCGGCTCTGCCGTTATCGCCGCAGTCGCCCTGTTCGGCTCGTTCCTGACCGACGTGAGTCGGGTTGATGCACAGGTCTTGGCCCAGGGAATTCGCGTTTCGGTACCCATCGTGTTTGTTGGTCTCCTGATCGGCGGCACAGTGCCATGGCTCTTCTCCAGCCTGGCCATCAAGGCTGTGGCGCGCGCTGCCAGCCAGATCGTGCTGGAAGTGCGCCGCCAGTTCCGCATCCCGGGTATCCTGGAAGGCACTGCCAAGCCTGACTACGCCCGCCCGGTCGCCATCACCACCGCCGCGGCTCAGAAGGAGCTGATCAACCTGGCCTGGCTGGCTGTGGCATCGCCGATCATCGTCGGCCTCGCGCTCGGCGTCGAGGCGCTGGGCGGCTTCCTGGCCGGTGTTATAGTCTCCGGCCAGCTTCTGGCGGTGTTCATGTCGGACGCCGGTGGCGCCTGGGACAACGCCAAGAAGATCATCGAAGACGAACCGACCGATCCCGCCAACAACCTGGGCAAGGGATCCGAGCGCCACAAGGCGTCGGTCGTTGGTGACACCGTAGGCGACCCGTTGAAGGACACCGCCGGCCCGGCACTGAACCCGATGATCAAGGTCATCAACCTGGTCAGCCTGCTGCTGGCGCCGATCATCGTTGCCTACAAAACCAACAACGTGGTGCTGATCGTGATCGCAGCCATCCTGCTGGTCACGGTGTACTTCGCGGTACGCGCCAGCAAACGTCAGCCGGAAGCTATCATCGATCAATCGGTCTAGCTGCCGGAAGACCTGACACGCTCGAATAAAAAGTGACCGGCACTTTCCGCAGTGCCGGTCACTTGCTTGCAGGACGGAGCCATCATGTCGGACCACGACCTTCTGCTCGCGCCGCCATCAGCGTATTGCTACGACCCCTTCAACCTGCGCCACCATATGCCCGGCCACCCGGAGAACCGCGAGCGGCTGCGCAGCACATGGGAACTGCTGGGACGCAGCGGCGCTCTGGACGCCATGCTTGACGTGCCATGCACACCGGCCAGCGACGAACGGCTGCTGCGCGTTCACTCGCGCAAACACCTGGATACTGTCGCGCTGGCGGCGCAGCGCAGCGCACATCTCGACGCGGATACCTATGTTGGCCCCGACTCGGAGCAAGCGGCGCGGCTGGCAGCCGGCGGCCTGTGTAACGTCGTCGACGCGGTGCTGACCGGGAAGGCAAGGAACGGCTTTGCGCTGATCCGCCCTCCAGGCCACCACGCCACGCCTGACCGAGGCATGGGATTCTGCCTGTACAACAATGTAGCTGTAGCGGCCCGAGCTGCACAGACCGAGCACGGAGTGCAGCGGGTGATGATCGTCGATTTCGACGTTCATCACGGCAACGGCACTCAGGACGCCTTTTACGATAACGGATCGGTGCTCTTCTTCAGCACGCACCAGTACCCGTTCTATCCCGGCACCGGCCACTGGCGCGAAACGGGCCACGGCACGGGCAGCGGAGCAACGATCAACGTACCCTTCCCGGCCGGCGTGGGCGATGCAGGGTACACAGAAGTCTTCGACAAGGTGCTCTGGCCGGCCGCGCGCCGTTTCGCACCGCAGTTGATCCTCGTGTCTGCCGGCTACGATGCCCACTGGAACGATCCGCTGGCCAGCATGCAACTCACGATCCCCGGCTACGCAGCGTTGGTGGCACGATTGCTGGAGATGGCAAACGAGCTATGTAGGGGGCGGATCGTTTTTGTTCTGGAGGGAGGGTATCACCTGGAAGTCCTGGCGCATTCGGTGCTAAACACAACACGCCAGATCAGCGGGCAGCTTGAAGAGATCAGTGATCCGCTGGGACCATGTCCCTGGGATGAACGGGAGGCCGGCAATGTCATCTCGCAGGTTCGCAGCCTTCACGAGTTAGACTGACCTCAGATTGGCCGCCTAGCGTTCAATTCAAGAGACGCGTATGGTCATGAGTCAAGAGGTGGCGGAGGAAAACGATCAACCATGCGTCGATATCGTGTCTTAGTAGCGATCTTGCTTGGGCTTGTATGTGTATCGGTCTTGCTGAACGTATTTCTCTTCAATCAAACAAAAAAGTATTATCTTGATCTAAACAGGGAACGCCTTGACCCGCTGGGGCTTGAGTCTCACCCACTGGTTGAATTGCCAGGACCTGGCGACTCCGGTGAACCAACGGTCGTATTTCTGGGCGATTCCAGGGCAGCCGCTTGGTTTCCCCCTTCGTTGCCTATTGGCGTTCGTTTTATCAACAGAGGAATCGACGGACAAACTTCGGCACAGGTCCGGTATCGTTTCGACCACGATGTTGGACTGATACAACCGGATGTAATCGTGCTGCAGGTCGGAATAAATGACCTCAAAACGATTCCGCTTTTCCCAGATCAGGAGGATGCGATTGTTGAGCGTGTCAAGAGCAATATCGCGGAGATCGTTGCACAGGCAAGAGATATGAATGCCAAAGTCATTTTGACAACAGTATTCCCTGTAGGCGAGATTCCGCTAGCACGACGCCCCTTCTGGTCCCCGAAAGTCAACATGGCCATAGACAATGTCAATGCGTACATTGCCTCGCTGGAAGGTCATGACATCGTTATCCTCGATGCCTACAAAGTGTTATCGAATGAGACTACCACACAAGACTTGTATGTCGATGAGCTTCATCTGAATTCGGCAGCATACGATCTGTTGAACCAGGAAATGGGGCCTTTACTGGTCGATGTAATCGAAACCCTCGAATAACCCGTTTCATTTCTATCCAATCAAGATTGGATAGAATCAGTCTCTCTCAATTTGACGAAAAGGATCGCTCTGGCTAAGCTGATGATAGAACGGTTTCCAGCGCAGCCGCCGGGCGAAGACAAACCCGGTACTCAGACAGATGAAAGCAGTTGGCGCGGTCAGCGATCGGCCTACGTAACAACCAGCTATTTTTCAAACAGACAGGAGAACACTTATGGAACGCACATTGGTTATTCTCAAGCCCGACGCCGTGCAGCGCGGCCTGATCGGCGCTATCATAGAGCGCTTTGAGCGCCGCGGCCTGCGTGTCGCCGGTATGAAGCTCTTGCAGGTCAGCGATGCGCTGGCCCGCCAGCACTACGCCGTACACGAAGGCCGGCCTTTCTTCGATGGCTTGATTCAGTTCATCACATCCGGTCCGGTGGTAGTGATGGCGCTGGAAGGCAAGGATGCCATTGCCATAACCCGGATGACCGTCGGCGCCACTGCGCCCGGCAAAGCAACCCCCGGTACCATCCGCGCCGACTTCGGCATGGACATCGGCTTCAACCTGGTACACGCCTCCGACGGCGCCGAGACAGCCGTGCAGGAACTGGCTCTCTGGTTTGGCGACGATGAACTGGTCAATTACAGTCGGGTGATCGACGCCTGGATCTACGAATAAAAACAAGAAGTTCGACTTCTCGGAAGAAGTCGAACTTCTTAAAGACAACGGGCGCTGAGGAAAACCCTCTGGCGCCCGTTTTGATTCTTTTCGACGCAGGTTACTGAATCTTCAGCACCACCGGTGCGTCCTTCCAGAGTTGCTCCAGACTGTAGAACTGGCGCGTTGGCGGATCAAAGACATGTACTACCACATCGGCGTAGTCCAGCAGTGTCCACCCGGCTCCCTTGCCACCCTCGGCAGGGTTCAGCGGCAACAGCCCATCACGCTTCAGGTCGACAGCAACCGAATCGACGATGGCTGCTGTCTGGCGATCGCTCTCTGACGTGCAGATGACGAAGTAATCAGCCAGCACCGATACCTGGCGCAGATCCAGCAAAGCAATATCCGACGCCTGCTTGTCTTCGACCAGATCGACGATTTTATGGGCCAGTTCTGTGGAGTTCAGTCTTGTGCCTCCTGCCGTTGGTGTGCCAACAACTTCTTTCTCTTGTACCGATGTTGTCATGGGACGATTCTAGCACAGTCGCGTCAGATGCACAAGGAGCGAACGCACAGCATGTTGCGGATTTGCTTGTCGCGGGCGGTCGATCGCTGTTCGGTCTCACGCGTTGCCAGCAGGTTGGCGCAACAGATGATTCACCAGTGCCGTCGCTGTGCCGAAGAGAACAAAAGCCAGCATGTAACCGCGCGGCGGGGAAAGCGAGGAATCCACCAGGCCGTGAGCAGCCATTGTTACCAGGCTGCCGAACAAGCCGATTGCCATACTGTGCTGGCTGAGACGACGTCCGCCGGCTTGAGTCGCGTCAGGCACACGTCGAGTGGCCGTTATCAGACTGGCGCCCAGCCCCAGTCCCAGCGCGACCAACGCCACCACACCGCCAATACCAAAGTCCACTGCGCTCTGAAGATAGACGTTGTGGGCATGAAAAAAGCCGCCCTGGACGCCGGTGAAAAAGGGTGGATAGAGGCGCATCACCACCGGCTCGAACAGTCCCGGACCTATGCCGGTGAGGCCCGCGTCGCCAAGGATGGCCAGCGCGCGCGACCACAACTCCAGCCGGCCGGGCAGGGTGTTGATGGCCGTCTCATCAGTGACCGGCGCCAGCATCATGTTGTTCACCAACGACGGACCAAGCACCGCCGCGACCGCTGCGCCCACAACAGCAACGACGGCAACCACGATCCACCAGCGGCGGTAACGCAGCGTTGGGGCGACGAGCAAACCAACTCCCAGGCCGGCCCACGCACCGCGCGATTGGGTCAGAAAAAGCATCAGGCCGGTCAGCAGGGCAACGGCCACCGCGGCAGCCCGCAAGCGCCGCTCTCTGCTCCAAAGCACCAACGCCAGCGCAGGCAGAAAGAGCGACGCCATCAGCGCACCGGCCAGGTTAGGATGGAAGCCGGCCAGCGGGTTGTCGGACGACAATGACGGCAGGGCCGCGTAGATCTGGTCGGGCACGAAAGGCAGTTTCGAGGTAAACCAACGGGTGCCGACCAGCACCGCCAGGCTGGCCAGTGCGGCCGCGGCCAGAAACAACCAGGGCAGCAGATCGGCCCAGCGGCTGCCGGCCAGCCCGGCCAGCCCGTAGAACAGGCCAAACCCTGCAATGACCTTGGCGATAGTTGGCCAGCTTGCTGCCGGATCGTGGCTGGCCCAGAGACCAACCGGCAGCAACAACAGCATCAACAGATTGGGCCAATCGACCGCGGTGGGAGGCAGGAAAGCCCGCGTCACGGCTGCCCGCCAGACGAAGACGGCGAGCAACCCTGCGACCGCGGCAACAGTCAGCCAGATCGGTAAACTGTTGCTGAAGACCAACAAAGTGGAAAGCAGGGTACACGCGACAAGAAAATAAAGCGCCAGCCGATCCGGGCGGACGGTGGCGCGCGACGCAGGAAAAGAGGATGCTTGTGTCATAGCTACGTCAATTATAAGCCGCCGTTGAACAACGGCCAAAATGGCAGCGTAGTGTACTATGCACTACGCATCATCCCCTCTCAGTCAGTATGTCGGTCCGGTCCAGGTAAGTGAGGAGGTAGCGAGTCTCGCCGGCCGGCACCCGCTCTTGAAACATGGTGAGCTCGGTGTCTATAGTCAGGTCAAAAGGAACAGTCGCCTGGACACGCACGACGATCCCGGCGCCCGTGTCAGCCTCCGCGGCCAGGCTGAGAGTGTTGCCATCAATCGTCAGACAGTACAACCCGACGGGTGGCTCCAGACGCAGGTTCCAGTGAACCCCCTCCGAGGACCACGTAACGCCGATCACCTCTTCGACTAACAGGGTGGCGATAGCCGGCCACGAAGTGGCCAGCTTTGGCGGACTACCCGCGTCTGACGCGTTTGCTGCTGCGCGCGCCATGTAGCCGCACGCAGCAGCAAACGCGTCATCGTGCAGTCCATCGGCCACCAGCCTGCGGATTTGTGCCAGCGCGTCGTCGGCCCACGCGAAACGCTGGCTACCGCGCCACGACTGCCAGTAAGCAGCCACCCATCCGGGATGAGCGGGCAAATCAGGTTCTGGTGGCTGGCTGGTCGCTACCCAGGTGTCTCGTCCGGCTTGGGACGTGAGACGCTGCATTGACCACTCGCTGAAGTAAACGTCACTGTTCGACCCAATCAGAGCAACGCGACCTGGTCTTCTTGCCAGGTTTAATTGCCGCTCAGTTGTCCATCGAAGCGCACGTAGAACACCTGGGTCTTGCCGGAATCTCCGTCGCTGGCTGGCAGAATCACCAGCAACGACTCCTGATCGCCGGTATCCTTGCCGAACATGCACATGCCGCCGCCGGCCCCGCCTGTATCTGGCCCGCTCAAGCATCCCATCTGGTTGTCCACGTTCCAGCCCGCTTCAGCCATCCGTTCCTGACTGTAGTAGTCTGTCACCTCGCCCGGTGTCATGCTGGTTGTGTAGCCAACCACGTCGAACTTATCCAGATTGACATTGCCGTCTGAGGCGGATGCCTTCACCGCAGCCTCCATGACCAGCCGCAGCGGCAGCGGCAGCTTGATGTTCGCCTTTTCAGCTTGCGGCAAGCCGGGCACATCGGACCACAGGTTGTTAACGTTGTTGTTGCTCCCGCCGCCACATCCCGCCAGGGTTGCGATCAGCGCGACAAGTAGTACAAGGAATAGTGATCTACGAACCATTGAGAATCCTCCAGAGTTACAAGTGAAGAATCTTGACGCGGTAAGTCGAGACACTTCACTGACGACTTGTTGATGTGTGCGTTGGGCGTCAGACCCGTTCAGGGTAACAGCGCAAGAAGTGTCCGGTAGCGAATTGTCTTGTCATGGGTAACTGTTCAACCCAAGACTTCGGAAGTCGCCGGCACAGGATCGAAGCGGCTTTTACACCGGAGATCGTGCCTTTCATTGTATCGCGGCGACTTCCGAAGTCTCAATACTGGTACTGGCTGAACAGAGAACGCCATGCCCGCTGCACTCACGCTCTATAAAGATAAACGAATCCTGCATTGGAATTCTGCACTCGAATCCATATTTCGGCAAGATCGTTGCACAAGAGCTTTCTCATTTTTTGCGCATTTGCGTTGAATGTCTTTTGCACGCATAATGAGCTTCTGCAACCCGGTTTCCAACAACACGAGTTCAGCACCTGGCGCGAGTCCAGCTGTGCAGCTCATCATTCGACAGGAGGATTCTGAAACAGATGGCGACCCGGCCAATCATCCTTACAGTTGACGACGAACCACAGGTACTCAACGCAATCGAGCGCGACCTGCGCCGTCATTACCGCAACGAGTATCGTATCATCAAGGCAGGTTCCGGCGCGGAGGCGCTGGACGTGTCACGTCAGCTTGTCCAGCGCGGTGACCCGCTGGCGCTTTTCCTGGCCGACCAGCGCATGCCGCGCATGAGCGGCACCGAGTTTCTCACAGAGGCAATCAAGTTCTATCCCGACGCCCGCAAGGTACTTCTCACCGCCTACGCCGACACCCAGGCCGCCATCGACAGCATCAACAGCATCGGCCTCGACTACTATCTCATGAAGCCTTGGGATCCGCCGGAGCAACATCTCTACCCGGTGCTGGACGATCTGTTGAGCGGCTGGTGGCAGACAGCCCCGCCGCCCTATGACGGCATTCGCGTTGCCGGGACGCTGTGGTCTCCGGCCAGCCACGACGTCAAGGACTTTCTCGCGCGCAACCGGATTCCTTACCTGTGGCAGGATATCGAGAGCGACGCCGTGGCGCGCGAGCTGGTGGAGGCGGTGCTTCACAAGGAGCAAGCCATCGAAGAGGTGGGCCACAGACTGCCGGTGGTGTTCTTGCCCGGCGGCGAGGCGCTGATCCAGCCAGATCTGCGGGGGCTGGCCGAGAAGGTCGGCTTGCAGACGCAGGCCTCTTTGCCTTTCTACGATCTGATCATAATCGGCGCGGGGCCGGCCGGGCTGGGCGCGGGCGTCTACGGCGCCTCAGAGGGATTGCGCACATTGATGATCGACCGCGAGGCGACGGGCGGACAGGCCGGCACCAGCTCGCGCATCGAGAACTACCTTGGATTTCCCAAAGGCGTCAGCGGCGCGGAGCTGGCTCAGCGCGCCACCGTACAGGCTACCCGTCTGGGCGCGGAGATTCTGACTGCGCAGGGCGTGGAAAGCGTTCGTGTCGAAGATCCGTATCGCTACGTCACCTTGAGCGACGGCAGCGAGATCGGCTGCAAAGCGTTGGTGATCGCAACCGGTGTGACGGTGCGCAAGCTCGACGCGCCGGGTGTGGAGCCGTTGACCGGCGCCGGCGTCTACTATGGTGCGGCGCTCACTGAGGCGGCCAACTATCGCGACCGGCATGTGTACGTGGTTGGCGGGGCGAACTCAGCCGGCCAGGGCGCGATGTTCTTCTCACGCTATGCCAGTCAGGTAACGATGCTGGTGCGCGGCCATGGACTGGAAGCCAGTATGTCGGCCTATCTCATCGACCAAATCCGCAACACACCGAACATCGATGTGCAGTTGCACACCCAGGTTATCGAGGCCCACGGTACAGACCGGCTGGAAGCATTGACCCTCCATAACAGCGATAGCGACGAGACAACCACCGTGCCCGCGGCAGCACTCTTCCTGTTTATCGGCGCGCTGGCTCACAGCGATCTGGTGGCCGATGTGGTGGAGCGCAACAGCGCCGGGTTCATTCTCACCGGCCAGGATTTGATGCGTGACGGGAAGCACCCCCAGGGATGGAAGCTGAAGCGCGATCCTTACCTTCTGGAGACCAGCGTGCCGGGGATTTTCGCGGCCGGCGATATTCGCCAGGGCGCCGTGCGCCGCGTAGCATCCGCCGTTGGGGAAGGCGCTATCGCAGTGAGTCTGGTACACCAGTATTTGAAGAGCGTGTAGAGACAGAAGGGCAGAGGGGCAGAGGGGCAGCCCGACACCTGCCGCTTGCCACCTGTCACCCAACCCTCGCCATCAGCCAGCAGCTATCTGCCATCTGCCGTCAGCCAACAAACAAGAGCGATTCATGTACGACTTCTTACGTAAAGTCCCTCTGCTCGCCAACCTGCCCGACGAGGACCTTGACCGCCTTTGCGAAATGGTGAGAGAAGTGCGTTTGCCGGCAGGCCAAGACCTGTTCGCCGAGGGCAGCCGCGGCAACAGCGCCTACATCATCGAGTCCGGTGAACTGGAGATTATCAAGACCTCTGTCAACCGGCAGGTGTTGCTGGCCGTACGCCGCTCTGGCGACGTCATCGGCGAAATGGCGCTGCTGGAGGACTCGCCGCGCAGCGCCACAGTACGCGCTCGCAGCGACAGCGTGCTCTACGAGATTGGTCAGTTGCAGTTCGAAAACCTGCTTAACAACAGCCCATCAGCGTCGCGCGTGCTGTTGAACACCGTGCTGGCGCGCTGGCGGGCCGGCCAAAACACCTTACGCCAGAGCGAGAAGATGGCCCAACTCGGCACGTTGACCGCCGGCGTTGCCCATGAGCTGAACAACCCGGCAGCGGCGGTCAAGCGCGGCGCCGCGCAACTGGAGGAGACGCAACTGGCCTTTGGCGAATCACGGGCAGTCTTAGCGCAGACCTCTCTCAGCTCAACGCAGCGGGCCAAACTCAACGAGCTGGCCGGCGAGGCGCGCGTGCTGGCCGCCCGGCCGCTGGACATCGACGCGTTGAGCCGGAGCGACCAGGAATATGCTTTGGAGGAATGGCTTGACGACCACGGAGTCGAGGATGCCTGGGAACTGGCGCCAACGCTGGTCAATCTGGGATACAACGAGGACCAGTTGACAGAGCTGGCGCGGACGTTCGACTTGCCGCAGCTTTCGGCCGTCATCACCTGGCTGGGCGCGACCTACAACGTCTACAGCCTGCTGGCCGAGGTCAGCCATGGCGCCACTCGCATCTCCGAGATCGTCAAGGCGTTGAAATCCTACGTTTACCTCGACCAGGCGCCCGTGCAGTCGGTGGACATCCACGAGGGGTTGGACAACACACTTCTCATCCTGCGCAGCAAGCTGAGCGGCATTCCTGTGCGCCGCGAATATGATCCTGACCTGCCCAAGATCGAGGGCTATGGCAGCGAGCTAAACCAGGTCTGGACCAACATCCTGGACAACGCGGCTGATGCGCTGGGCCGCACCGCCGAGCCTGAGATCATCATCCGCACCCGCCACACAGATGGCTGGATTTCTGTGCAGATCATCGACAACGGCCCCGGTATTCCCCATGAGATCCAGGCGCGCATTTTCGACGCCTTTTTCACCACCAAGCCGCCGGGCCAGGGTACCGGACTGGGGTTGGACATCAGCTACAACATCGTGGTCAACAAGCATCGCGGCGACCTCAAGGTGTTTTCGCAGCCAGGCTCCACCTGTTTCCAGATCGAGTTGCCGGTCAACTTCGAAGCAATTCGGACCGCGCCAGCCCTGGCATCCAACGACGACGCCCATCTGCGCCGCATTCTATCAACGGTCAAGACTGTGGCTGTGGTCGGCATCTCCAGCCGGCACGACCGGCCGGGCTACTCGGTTCCTGCCTACCTGCAACGGCATGGCTATCGCATCATCCCGGTCAATCCAAACCTGGAGGAGGTGCTGGGCGAGCGCGCCTATCCTGATCTGTTGTCGATTCCTGAGCCGGTGGACGTGGTCGAGGTATTCAGGCGCAGCGAGGAGGTGCTGCCCATTGTCCAGCAGGCCCTCAAGATCGGTGCGAAGGTGATCTGGATGCAGGAAGGCATCGTCAACGAGACGGCCGCCAACGCGGCGCTGGCGGCTGGTCTGGACGTTGTGATGGATATGTGTATGCGCGCTGCACACCGGCGCCTGTTTGGCAGCTCCGGCGAATGAGCTCACCCGCCAGAACTGACTGTCCTACGCTCCCTATAGAGTTGCTGAAACGTTTGGGGGGTCACGCTTTAGGAGACAAAGGCTGTCGATCCCACTCGAGTCGTTGCCAATGAGCAACGTCTTTTGGTTGCTGCTGCTGGCGCATCTTATCGGCGACTATCCCTTGCAGCCTGACTGGATGGTGCAGGCGAAGAAAACATGGCCCGGCCTGACGCTGCACGTTGGTGTACATCTTGCGCTGCTGCTTCTGCTGGCCGGCACGGGACGGCCGGTGCTGTGGCCGTTTCTGATAGCTCTGGCGGCCATGCATTTTGCCATCGATGCGTTCAAGAACTGGCTCGGCCGGGTACGGCCAGAACTCATCAGTGAATCGTACATCTTCGATCAGTTTTTACATCTGATTTCCTTGTTGGTTGTGACGGTCTGGATCAACACTGCCCTGCCGCCGGACGCGATCCCGCACTACGGCTCCTGGATGATCTACGCGTCCGGGTTCCTCGCGGCCACCTACGCCTGGTACATCACCGAGCGCATTTTGGTGAGGCTCCAGGCAGGGTATCTAGCGGAGGTCAACAAGCAGCGCTGGACGCGCATGGCGGCGCGCGGGCTGTGGCTGGCGCTCTTTTTGTTGATAGGACGCGCGCTGGGCCTACATAGCGCCATGGCAGCTGTAACCGTGCCGCTGCCCTATCTGTCGGGCCGCTATCGCGGCCGGGCGTTGGCCACAGACACAGCAGTTGCTCTGGTAACGGCAATCGTGGTGCTGGCAGGACTGAGACTTGCATGAACCAGGTGCCGATGCTGGCCCAACTCTGGGCACCAATCTGGTGTTACCGCCTCCGCTTCACCGCCAGTTGGCAGAAAAGCGAAGCTCCCACGTTGAACAGATTGAAGTTTAGTCACACCGGGCGCCCATCTTTGCCACGACTGCACGGCAACGAACGACATGTGGCCAGCCCGGCACCGGTAGAAATCAACCCATGATCTGTCTCAACTGTAGAACCGCCAACCCCGATGGCGCCAAATTCTGTAACAACTGCGGCCAGCGGCTGCCGGCAGGCTGTCCCAACTGCGGACACGCGAACCCGGCGGGGGCGAAGTTCTGCAACAACTGCGGGCACAACCTGTCCGATCTACCTTCGGCCACGCTGCCCGCGTTAACTACGCCGTTTCCGGCCGCGCCCTCCAAAGAACTGGAAGCTCTGCGCCCTTACTTGCCCGCAGAGCTTCAGTCGCGCCTCGAAAGTTCCCGCACCCACGGCGGCGTCGAGGGCGAGCGGCGCATCGTGACAATCCTCTTCTGCGACATCAAAGGTTCCACGGCTGCAGCGTCGAAACTCGATCCTGAGGAGTGGACCGAGATCATCAACGGCGCGTTCGAGTACATGAACCAGCCGGTCTACACGTATGGCGGCACGGTCGCACGCCTGACAGGCGATGGCATCCTGGCCTTTTTCGGCGCACCGGTTGCCCACGAGGACGATCCTCAGCGGGCCGTGCTGGCCGGGCTCGCGATCGTCGATGGCGTGCGTTCCTACGGCGAGACGATACGCGCCCGTTGGGGCATCGAATTCAGCGTGCGGGTTGGCATCAACACCGGCCTGGTCGTCGTCGGCGCGATCGGGTCGACTCAGCGGATGGAATATACGGCGATGGGAGATGCCATCAACATCGCCGCACGCATGGAACAGACAGCCGAGATCAACACCGTTCGCATATCCGGAGAAACATACGAACAGGTAGCGCAGCAGTTCGAGGTGCAGGAGCTGGGAAAAATCGCGGTGCACGGCAAGGATACACCCGTTGAGGCGTACCGCGTGCTGCGGCCCAGGATGGCATCGCTACGGCGGCGCCATATGTCGCTTGCCCAAACGCCCCTGATCGGCCGCGACTGGGAACTGCGCGCGCTGGAGCAAGCTGTAGAACGGGTTCTGCAAGGACAGGGCGGCATTGTCTGCGTCGTGGGCGAGGCGGGTATGGGCAAGAGCCGTCTGTTGAACGAGACAGCGCAGTTCTGGCAGCGTTCGACGGATTCAGATCACTGGTACATCACTGGCAGCCTGTCCTATGAAGCCGGCGTGCCCTACGCCCAGTTTCAGCGTCTGCTGCGCCAGGGTGCCGGTATTGCCGGTGCAGACGGTGCGGATGTCGTGCGCAACAAGCTTTCGATCTTCGTCGATGCATTCCCTGACGATCAGCAACCGGAAGCGCGGCAGGTCTTTGAACAGATACTAGGCATTCCGCCGGCCAATGGAAACCACACGCTGGAGGGTGAGGCGTTCAAGACGGCGCTGTTCGCCACGCTTCTGCAACTGACGCGCACGTGGACAGCCGGCGGGCCGATGGTCCTGGTGCTGGATGATCTGCAATGGACCGACCCTGCGTCGATTGAATTGTTGATTCATCTGTTCCAATTGGCGGATCAGACCTGCATCCTCTTCCTGTGTACGACCCGGATCGAGCGCGAGTCGCCCGGCTGGCAGGTAACTGCCGTTGCCCGCCAAGAGTACTCGCAACGGTACACCGAGATCTGGCTACATGCGCTGTCTCAAATCCACAGCGAGCAGTTGATGGAATCGCTGGCCGGTCCCACAGGTCTCACAGCTCCGCTACGACGACAGATCGTGCGCAAGACCGAGGGCAACCCACTTTTTGTTGAGGAGCTTGTGCTGTCGATTCTCGAAGAAGGCGGTGAGCACGGCGAGGCGCTACCTGGCCAGGAAGCCCGCGAATCGGACGATGAAATCGAGATTCCCGACACGCTTCAGGCCCTGCTTCTGTCGCGGGTAGACCGTCTCGACGCTGATGCGCGCTACGTGGTCCAGTTGGCGTCGGTCATCGGTTACCAGTTCCACCGCAAGGTGCTGCGGGCCATTGTGCAGTCATCGCTTGATATCGACCGACATTTGGCCACGCTGTTGCAGCACGAGCTGGTGCGCGAGACCGCGCCTGCACCGGAACGTGTGTATACCTTCCGCCATGCGCTGATCCAGGATGCCGTGTACCAGTCGATCCTGCGCAGCCAGCGGCGTACTTTCCACCTGCGGGTTGCTGAAGCTTTGCAGACATTGTTCCCCGATCGGCAGACCGAGTTTGCAGCGCTTCTGGCGCACCACCTTGCCGAAGGCGGCGATGTGCCGGCTGCCGTTGCCTGCTATACCAAGGCGGGTGACACAGCAGCGAGCCTGTATGCCAACGCAGAGGCTGTGAGCCATTACAGCGAGGCGTTGAAGCTGGCACGCGGTCGCGACATACCCCCGCAGGACATGCTGCACCTGTATCGCAGCCGGGGGCGTTCGCTGGAGATGCTCGGTCGTTACACCGATGCTGCCGAGAACTACGAACTGTTGCAGGGGCTGGGAGACCAATTGGGTGATCAGTCGATGCAATTGGCCGGCCTGGCAGGACGGGCGACTCTGTACGCGATACCAACGACCATCCATGACCCGGCGCGCGCCAGAGAACTGGCCAAACGGGCGTTGGAGCTGGCACGCGCGGTAGGCGACTACGAGGCCGAGGCGCGGCTGTTGTGGAACCTGCTGCTGGCCAGCAAGTTTGCAGGAACACCCAGCGAGGCGATCGCTTTCGGCGAGGCATCGCTGGCCATCGCACGGGAGCATAACCTCCGCCAGCAGATGGCCTTCACCCTCAACGACCTTGGCATCTTCGCCTACGTCGATGCCGGCAGGGTTGAGGATGCGCTCAGGACGTTGAGCCAGGCGCGGCCGCTCTGGATCGAGCTTGGCAACCGGCCCATGCAGGCCGACAACTTGAGCAGCTCTGCGATCATCCACTTCCTGCTGGGTAATTTCGACAAGGCGGATGCAGCCGCGCAGGAAGCTCTGACGATCAGCCAGGAGACTGCGAATCTGTGGGGACAGTCGTACAGCCAATGGACTGTGGGTGATGTCCTGTTCGAGCGAGGTCAATGGGGAGCGGCCATCGACTGCATGCGCGAGTGCGTTGATCTGGCTGCGCGGGCAGGCTTTACCGGCGCAGCAGTCGGCATCGGGTCGTCCATGGCTTTTGTATACGGCGCCATTGGGGCCATTGACAGAGGGATCAAGCAGGCGCACGACGTGCAGCGGCTGGCCGAGGAAGGACTGCAGGGCTGGTTGGTATGGCCCCTTAGCATCGAGGTGCAACTGCTGCTAAAACTTGGCCGCATAGCCGAAGCAACTACGGTGATGGCGCGTGTCGACTCCATGTTTGACAGCGGCCGCGTTGGCAATTACCTGCCTTACGTCGGCGTCTCTGTCAGCCTGGCGCGCGGCCATCTTGCCCTGGCGAAAGGCGACCTGGCAGGGAGCGGCGCGGCAGCCGCTGCACTGGCAGAGTATCTTGAGCGAGCGTCGATCCGTGTCTTCATGCCTGACGCCCATTCATTGAACGCCCAGACGCTTTTACGTCATGGCAAGCCTGAGGCGGCAGCCGAGCAGCTTGCCCGGGCGATCGCTGTCGCCCGCAGCATGGGATCGCGGCGCAGCCTGTGGACAGCGCTCGCAGCGCTCAGCCGGATCGAAACGGACCTCGGTCTGGCAGATGAGGCAGAATCTCATCGAAGCGAGGCTCGCCAGTTGGTGGCTCACATTGCAGAGTGCCTGCCCCATTCCGAATTGCGCTCCCTGTTCCTGAAAGAGGCGCATCCCCTGATTGCATAGGGTGCATCTGTCATGATCTGTCCAAACTGCCAAACCGCCAACCCCGTCGGCGCCAAGTTCTGCAACAACTGCGGCACACAGTTGCCACTGTCCTGCCCCAACTGCGGGCAGGTCAACCCACAGGGTGCGAAGTTCTGCAACAACTGCGGATTCAAGCTGGCCGCGGCGCAAGCCGCAGCCGAGGCGGCCGCGCTGCCTGTCAATGCGCTGAACCGCTACCTGCCGCCGGAGATGCGCGTCAAGTTGGAGGCAGCGCGCAGCGCACACGCAGGCGCGGGCGAACGCCGCATTGTCACCATCCTCTTCTGCGACGTAAAAGGCTCCACCGCGGCCGCCAGCCAGCTCGATCCTGAAGAGTGGGCCGAGATCATCAACGGCGCGTTCGGACACATGATCGACCCAGTCTATCGCTACGAAGGCACGGTGGCGCGGCTGATGGGCGACGGCATTCTGGCCTTTTTCGGAGCGCCGGTCGCCCACGAGGATGACCCGCAGCGGGCAGTGCTGGCCGGACTGGAGATCGTTCAGGGAATCGAGGACTACGGCGTTCAGGTCGAGCGCCGCTGGGGGCTTCCGCTGGATGTCCGCATCGGCATCAACACCGGGCTGGTGCTGGTGGGTGAGGTCGGCTCCGACATGCGCACCGAGTACACCGCGCTGGGCGACGCCATCAACATCGCCGCGCGCATGGAACAGACCGCACAGCCGGGCACGGTGCAGGTCGCTGAGGAGACCTGGCGGCTGGTTGCGCCCCTGTTCGAGTGGAAGAACCTGGGGACAGTTGAGATCAAGGGCAAGGCGGAACCGCTGCACACCTACCGCCCATTGCGCCAGCGGGCGCGTCCGGGCCGCGTGCGCGGGCTAGAGTCGCACGGTATCGGCTCGCCAGTAGTCGGCCGCGCGCGTGAGATGGCGGCCTTGCGCCAGGCCCTGGATGCGTTGCAAGACGGCCGCGGCGGCGTGGTCAGCCTGATCGGCGAGGCCGGACTGGGCAAGAGCCGGATGCTGGCCGAGGCGCGCGCGGCAATCGCCGGGGAGCGACTGCGCTGGCGCGAGGCGCGCAGCCTGTCATACAGCACCGCCATGCCGCATTTCCTGAGCATCGAAGCCCTGCTCGCCCTGATCGGCGCGCCGCCTGACGCCGACGGCGAGGCCACTGGGCAGGCGCTGCGGGAGTCAACGGTCGGGACAGGCAGAGAACATTACCCATACCTGGCGCACCTGCTCGGTGTTCCACTGGACGAAGACGAGGCGATGACAGTGCGCTTCCTGGACGGCCCGGCGCTGCTGGCCCGCTACGCTGAAGCCTGCCGTGCGCTGCTGGTGAGCCTGACGCAGGAAATGCCGGTTGTTCTGGTTTTCGACGACCTGCACTGGGCTGACCCGTCCTCGGTGGAACTGTGGCTGCAGGTGGTGTCGGTCGCGGTTGAGACGCCCGTGCTCTTTCTCTTCGCCAGCCGTCCGGAGCGCGATTCGGCCGGTTGGCGGCTCATCGACCGCGCCAGGGAGCTGCCCGGCCTGGGGGCGCTGGAACTGCACCTTTCTCCGCTGACCGAGGCCGGCAGCCTACAACTTGTCACCAACCTGCTGAAGATCGACGCCCTGCCAGAAGGGACGCGGACCCGCATCCTGGCCAAAGCAGAGGGCAATCCGTTCTTCGTGGAAGAGGTCATTCGCATGCTCATCGACCAGGGACTGATCGTCCGCCGGGACGGGAACTGGACAGCCGCCCGCGAGATCGAGAGTCTCGACATCCCCGATACGTTGAACGGTGTGCTGGCCGCGCGCATCGACCGCCTGTCCGAGGAGGCGCGCTACGTCTTGCAGATCGCCTCGGTCATCGGGCGCCAGTTCTACACCAGGATTCTCCAGAGCGTGCTGGCAGAGGAGGAACTGCGATGACCCTCGGCACAACCTTGACGTCGCTGGAGCAGGCACAGATTCTGCGCCGCCTCGGCCTCGCCGGCGAGGAGGATCTCGGCGCGCTGTATCGCTTCAAACACTCGCTGACGCAGGATGCTGCCTATCGCTCGCTGCCGCGTCGCCAGCGCCAGCAAGTTCACCAGCGCGTGGCCGAGTGCTACGAGACTTTGTTCGCCGGGCGACTGGACGAGCACGCGGCGGTACTGGCCTATCACTATGGAGAAGCAGGCGACCAGCAGAAGCTGCTGGAATACAGCCAGCGGGCCGGGGACGCCGCGCTGCGCGTCTACGCCACCGTTGAAGCTGTGGCGCACTACGAGCAGGCAATCGGTGCAGCGCTGACCGGTTCCCAACCGGCCGGCAAGCAGTTGATGTATCTCTACAAACAACGCGGCCGGGCGCTGGAACTGGCTTCGCATCACGACGAGGCACTGGCCGGGTATGAGCAGATGGAACGGCAGGCACAGGCGCTGGGTTTCCGAGATATGGAGTTGACCGCTGTCATCTCCCAAGCCCTCCTGCGCTGTACGGCAACTGTTTTGTTCGACGCCGAAGCCGGTCGTGACCTGGTTGTGCGCGCACTGGCGCTGGCGAAGGAGTTGGGTGACCGGGCATCAATGGCCAGAATCCTTTGGGTTCGCATGAATCTTCACCGGCTGTCGGGCAACCAGGACCAGGCGCTCAAGGACGGCGAGGCATCGCTGGCCATCGCCCGCGAGCTTGACCTGCGCGAACAGGCAGCGTACGTGTTGAACGACATGACCTACATCCTCCAGGGGTTTATTGACCAGACACGCGTGGTGGAGGTCAATGCCGAGGCGACAGCTTATTGGCGTGATGCAGGCAATCAGCCCATGTTGGCCGACAGCCTGGCGGCCACCGTATGGAGCCAGTACGCGATGGGTAACTTTAATCAGGCGTTGGCTGCGTCGGACGAGGCCCATGAGATCAGCGTGCGCATTGGCAACGTGTGGGGCCAGTCCTTCAGCCGTATGACCACGGGGCTGGTTTATCTGGAAACCGGTGAACTGGATCGGGCCTGGGCGGCGATGAACGAATCACTGGAGAAAGGGGAAGAGGCCGGTTTTCCGGTCCCCCCGACGATGGTGTCTCCGCAGAAGGCTTTGCTGCTAGCGCTGTTGGGAGATTTCGTCGGTGCGAGGGAGGTTCTGAGGCCGCTTCTTGTCAGCGGAACGCAGGTTTTTCCCGAATCGATTGCTTTCACGTACGTCGCCTGGATCGAAACACTGCTGGAAGAAGGCCTGGTCGCTGAAGCAGTGACCAGGCTATCCGGCAGCGACCTCGGCAGTCTGGAAGAGAGCGGCGTGTGGGGCATGGTGCATGGAGTCGGTACGATGATCCGCTACCACCTGGCAACCGGGGATGCGTCGCTGGCTTTGGATACTGCGAACAAGCATATTGCGACGCTGCTTGAGATGGGTCTGAGAGCACCGTTGCCAGACTGCCTTCTGGAAAAAGCCCATGCTCTCCTGGCGCTGGATCGCGTGGAGGAAGCACGCACAAGTCTCAACGAGGCTTTGCAGTCGTCCCGTGAGTTGGGGAGTCGTCGAGTTCTGTGGCAGATTTTCGCCGAGTTGGCCGAGATCACACCTGATGCCAACGAAGCCGCGCGATTGCGGCAGGAAGCGGCGGCGGTTGTCGCGTATCTGGCAGATCATACACCTACGCCAGAGCTGCGCGCCAGCTTTCTGGCGCTACCGGACGTTCGCCGCGTGTTGGGTTGAGATCCGGCACAGAGGATGAAAATCACGCGTCGAGCAAGGTGACAGTCACCTGAATTGGCGAACTTTCAGACATTCCGGTTGTTTTCAGATCGATGCTCCCCACTGCGCCGATCAAGAAAAAAGCCCCTGCCGTCGTGACAGCAGGGGCTTTTTTCGGGAGACAACCGGTATCACTGATGGACACCGGCCGTCCCGCAATCGATCGGCAAATGCTTATTTGATCTGCGCCTTGCCACCGGCAGCTTCCAGAGCTGCCGCGGCCTCGGTGGCTGCTTCCTTGGAAACACCCGTCATCACAGTTGACGGAGCGCTCTCGACCAGTTCCTTGGCTTCCTTGAGACCCAGGCTGGTGATCTTGCGCACTTCCTTGATGACATTGATCTTGTTGTCGCCGATTTCAGCCAGCACGACGTCGAACTCAGTCTGTTCCACAACTTCTTCGTCAGCAGCGGCAGCGGCGCCGGCGGCCGGCATGGCGGCCATAGCCATCATGGGAGCGGCAGCGCTCACGCCCCACTCGTCCTGCAGTTCCTTGGCAAGCTGAGCAGCTTCGAGCAGTGTCAGCGAGTTAAGCAGTTCTTTGACCTGTGCAATCTTTTCAGACATGAAAATCCTCCTGAATGGTTGTTTGTTTACAAGTTTGATTTGTCACTGCCGTTAGCGGGCAGCGTTCAAGTTTAGGCGCTTGCTTGAGCACCCTTGTCGGCATAGGACTGAATTGTGAGCGCCAGCTCGCGCAACGGCGCCTGTAGGGTACGATAGAGCTCGCTGGCGGGCGCTTCCAGAGTGCGCACCAGTTCGCTGGCCGGCGCCTGCAGGGCGCCCAACAGTTGACCCAGAACGTCCGCACGGCTGGGCAGGTTGCGCAGTTCCTTGGCGGCGTCGGCGTCCAACACCTGCCCTTCCAGAATGGCGCCCTTGACGCTGAAGCTATCGACCTCCCTGGCAGCCTCGAACAGCGCCTTGGCGGCAGCTGCCGTATCGTCTGGGAGGAACACCACAGCCGTTGGACCGGTCAGATGTTCTTCCGGAATAGGCATGTCGGCGCGTTCCAGCGCGATCTTGATCAGCGTGTTCTTGACCACCATGATCGATGTATCATAATCGCGCATTTGACCGCGCAGCTTCTGGATCTTCTGCACGCTGGTGCCCCGATAATCGCTGAAG
Source organism: Caldilineae bacterium (assembly GCA_020634555.1). Lineage (GTDB taxonomy): Bacteria > Chloroflexota > Anaerolineae > JAAEKA01 > JAAEKA01 > JACKBK01. The sequence continues at coordinate 31,441 of JACKBK010000020.1, read as the reverse complement.
ACGATCGCGCGGCTTTTGGTCAATTGCTCGATGTAGGCATCGATCAGCTGTTCCTTCTTGGATTTGGTGATTGCCAAGCCTTTCACCTCCTTTTCGTTGATTCTTGGACCGTTGCTAGAGCAGGCCAACAAAAAAGCCTTCGCTCCAGCTGGGGCGAAGGCTCATAGACAGACAGATGTTCCGGCAACCGCGAGGCGCCGTGAACAACAACCGGCAAACGTTGCCACCCCTTTGGGCAGAACGCTGCTCAGTTGCGTCGATTGTCTCGAACCTGTCGCCTCGGCAGGCCAGCGATTAAGCCAGATTGGCGCCTGCTATCATCGGCAACGGTCAGATAGACCAAAGTTGTTAAAAAACGTAGTTCACGTTTGGACGGACTAGGCGACCTTCAAGGCAGAAGCCTGGTTCGTATCCACACGGATACCAGGTCCCATGGTCGATGCCAACGTGACCCGCTTGATGTAGACACCCTTGGCGCCTGATGGTCTGGCGCGGACCACCGCGTCCATCGCGGCCACCATGTTCGCCATGAGTTGTTCCTGAGTGAAGCTGGCCTTGCCGATCGGCATGTGCAGATTGGCGGTTTTGTCGACCTTGAACTCGACGCGGCCCTGCCGTGCTTCGGCGATGACTCGGCCCAGGTCGTCTTCCTCGACGATGGTGCCGGCCTTGGGGCTGGGCATCAGCCCGCGCGGGCCAAGCACGCGACCGAGACGACCGACCTTCTTCATCATGGACGGGGTTGCAACCGCCATGTCAAAGTCGGTCCATCCGCCCTGGATCTTGTTCACCAGATCGTCGCTGCCAACAAAATCAGCGCCTGCCTCTTCGGCAGCGCGGGCAGCATCGCCCTCAGCGAACACCAGGATGCGCACTTCCTTGCCTGTGCCGCTGGGCATCAGGATGACTCCGCGCACCTGCTGGTCGGCATGACGGGGATCGATGCCCATCCGCAGATGAACTTCAATCGTCGAGTCGAACTTGGTGGTTGCCGTTTCACGAACCAGTTGGATCGCCTCGTCGGGCGCGTACTGGGTCATGGGGTCGATTTTCGCTTGTGCTTCCAGATATTTCTTGCCGTGCTTTGCCATTAAGATCTCCTTGTGGTGTTAGCGGAAACAGACTGTCTGCTTCCTCCCACCGGCATGGTTTCAAAAAGAATGTCGTAACTGCTCAGCCTTCACTGTTACGTCACTCCAGCTTTCGCGGGAGTCTAGCGCCAGTGAAGAGTGGATTCTCGCCTCCGCGGGAATGACGAGTGAAACTATCATCCCCCGTCGTTCCCGCGCAGGCGGGAACCCAGGGCTGTGAAGAGTGGATTCCCGCCTTCGCGGGAATGACGGATGAGTAGTTACAGGATGTCTAAAACTCTTCAACTCCGTGTTGACACAACAACCCTAGTCTACGACGGTGATGCCCATGCTGCGCGCTGTGCCTTCGATCATCCGCATGGCACCGTCGATGTCGATGGCGTTGAGGTCTACCATTTTCTGCTCGGCGATGTTGCGGACGTCGGCGCGGGTCACAGTACCAACCTTGGTACGGTTAGGAACGTCCGATCCCTTGGGCACGCTGGCAGCCTTCTTCAGCAGGTCGGTGGCAGGCGGGGTCTTCAGGGCCAGGGTAAAGGACTTATCCTGGTAGATGATGATCTCGACCGGAATGATGCTGCCCGCCATGTTGGATGTCTTGGCGTTGTATTCCTTGCAGAAGCCCATGATGTTGACGCCGTGCTGGCCCAAGGCCGGACCAACGGGCGGAGCCGGGTTAGCCTTGCCGGCTGGCAACTGCAGTTTGACGATTGCTTGAACTTTCTTTGCCATTATGAAGTTTCCTATTGTCTATGACGGTAATGGACGACGCTGGCAGCTTAGACTTTTTCTAGCTGCAGGAAGTCAACATCGACCGGTGTCTCGCGGTTGAAGAACGATACCATGACCTGTGCTCGGCCCTTGTCTGGATACAGCTCCTGCACCAGGCCAGTAAACTCGGCAAACGCGCCTTCGACGATGCGCACCTTCTGGCCCACCTTGAAGTCAACCTTGATCTTCGGTTCTTCCGACTCCAGCCGGCGCAGAATTCGTTTGACTTCCTCATCCGGCAGCGGGGTTGGCTTGTTGCCCATGCCGACGAAGCCGGTCACGTTGGGTGTGTTGCGAACCACGTACCACGACTGCTCGTCCATGATCATCTGCACCAGCACGTAGCCCGGAAAAACCCGACGCTCGACAACCCGGCGCTGGCCATCTTTCAGCTCGATCTCTTCCTCGGTGGGAACAATGACCTGAAAGATCTTGCTCTTCATGTCCATGGACTCGATACGATGCTCAAGGTTTTTCTTGACCTTGTTCTCGTAACCTGAGTAGCTGTGGACAACGTACCAGCGAGCTTCTTCGGGAATCTGCTGACCGCCTTCAGGGGTTTCGTTATTCAGTTCCTCGGCCTCAACCATGGGCTGAGACTCTGTCTTGGATGCTGTTTTGGCCACTGCTTCTCTCTACCAATCTGGCAACACCGGGGCTGCCGCGCGCGTATGCTGCCAGTTAGCCTATCAAGCGCAGCATGACGCTGTCAAATACCACATCCAGGCCCCAGAGGAACAGCGACATCACAACCGTGACGACCAGGACAATAGCTGTCAGGTTTAGCGCCTCTTCCCGTGTCGGCCAGGTAACTTTGCGCATCTCCGCGCGCGACTCGCGCAGATACTTTATCAGGCGATTCTCTCGTTTTTCGGTCTCGGCTTTAGTCACGCTAGTCATCTCTCTTAGGATGGAAGACACCGCATTCTGCATCAGTGCGGTGTCTTGCCGGATGGACCACCAGGTTTCCCGGGCAGATCGTTCAATGCTGGCAGGCGTGGCAGGACTCGAACCCGCAACCTACGGTTTTGGAGACCGTTGCTCTACCAATTGAGCTACACGCCTGTGAAGCAACGCCGGCCGGTTTGTCGATCGGCGGGCGCCGCTATGGGCTTATTTTGTCTCTCGGTGCATCGTGTGGCAACGGCAGCGCGGGCAATACTTCTTCAACTCAAGCCTGGCCTGGTCGTTGCGGCGATTCTTTTCCGACGTGTAGTTGCGCTCTTTGCACTCAGTACACGCCATGGTAATAACAATACGAACTGCTTTTTTTGCCATGATGACTTCTCTGTTTAACGAGGAGGCAACCGCTTTGCCAGCGATTCCTCTCCCGGATTAATTAGCGCAATGCTCTGTGGCCGTCTACTCGATGATATTCGTGACGGTGCCAGAGCCAACGGTGCGGCCACCCTCGCGAATCGCGAACTTCGACCCCTTGTCCAGCGCCATCGGCGAGATCAACTCAACCGTCAGGTTCACGTTGTCGCCGGGCATTACCATCTCCACGCCCTCCGGCAACTCCACCGACCCCGTCACATCCATCGTCCGAATGTAGAACTGCGGCCGATACCCTGCAAAGAACGGTGTGTGCCGTCCGCCTTCCTCGCGCTTCAACACGTACACCTGGCCCTCGAACTTCGTGTGCGGTGTGATGCTGCCCGGCTTCGCCAACACCTGGCCGCGCTCCACTTCGTCCCGATCAACGCCGCGCAGCAAACAACCCACGTTGTCGCCCGCCTGTCCCTGATCCAACATCTTCCGGAACATCTCCACACCCGTCACGACCTTCTTCACCGTCGGCTTGATCCCGATGATCTCAACTTCCTCGCCCGTCTTCACCACCCCGCGCTCGATCCGCCCGGTCACCACCGTGCCGCGCCCCTTGATCGAGAACACGTCCTCCACCGGCATCAGGAACGGCTTGTCCAGCGCTCGCACCGGCTGCGGTATGTATTCATCCACCACCCGCATCAACTCCCAGATGCACGCATACTCCGGCGCATTCACATCCTGGCTATCCGACATCAACGCCTGCAACGCACTCCCGCGCACAATCGGCGTGTCGTCCCCAGGAAAATCGTAGCTGTCCAGCAACTCGCGCAGCTCCAGCTCCACCAGCTCCAGCAGCTCCTCGTCGTCCATCATGTCCACTTTGTTCAGAAACACCACCATTGCCGGCACTTCTACCTGCCGCGCCAACAATACGTGCTCCCGCGTCTGCGGCATCGGTCCATCCGGCGCTGCCACCACCAGAATCGCACCGTCCATCTGCGCCGCTCCCGTGATCATGTTCTTGATGTAGTCCGCATGCCCCGGACAGTCCACGTGCGCATAGTGCCGATTCTCGGTCTCGTACTCCACGTGCGCTATCGCTATCGTGATCCCGCGCGCCTTCTCCTCCGGCGCATTGTCGATGCTGTCGAATGCCCGGAAGTTCGACCACCCCTTCAACGACAGCGTCTTCGTGATCGCTGCCGTCAAGGTTGTCTTGCCATGGTCGATGTGACCGATGGTGCCTACGTTGGCGTGCGGCTTTGTCCGCTCAAATTTCTGCTTGGCCATGATTGTCTCCTGAGTTGTACAATCGCGATTTGGCCGCCCGACCTGGGCGGCCACACGCACTTCCTTTGATATTGCGACATCGCAGGTAGTGGCTACAAAGAGCCCACGATCGGACTTGAACCGATGACCCCGTTCTTACCAAGAACGTGCTCTACCGACTGAGCTACGCGGGCATTGCAACAAAAAAAAAACGATGAACAGTGAACAACGATCTCGTCCGCGAGGTCTGAGATCATCGTTCCAGAGTGGGCAGGGGCGGATTCGAACCACCGAAGGCGTCTGCCAGCTGATTTACAGTCAGCCCCCTTTGGCCGCTTGGGTACCTGCCCATGTTCTGTTGTTAACTACCGCATACCGGCGTCGACTTTCGAGCAGACGATCACCCTGGAGCCGACGGCCGGACTTGAACCGGCAACCGTCCGCTTACAAGGCGGAAGCTCTGCCGAATTGAGCTACGTCGGCTAACTTGTGGATTATACCACACGCTCATAGCCCATCCAAACCAAGGCTGCCAGCGGACTGCTGGCAGCACTGAAAGAGTATACGCAGTTGACTGGCCCTTGTCAAATACAGGTGCGCTGGCGCGCGCCTAAAGAACGACCTCAGGCGGCCCGCCGTCGCTGACAAGAAACGGATTGTCGGCCGGTGCACCGCCGGGCAAACCGTAGATCCGGTTCAGGATCGCCTTCTCGCGCACCTCAATGCGCTGAAGAAACACATCCACTCGCTTCAATGACTTCAGGGCAGCGAAGCCGCGTTCCAGAAACTCCTGCATATCGTGCCATCCCAGCCGCTGCGCCGGGCGTTTGGCAACCCGCAACGTCGGCGAAATAAGCGGCAAGCGGCGCACCCGATCCAGATGCGTGCCCAGCTCAAGAATCAGGTCGATCTGGCGCACCCGCAGCGCGTAGTTGTCACAGCGGCGATAAGCCTCTTCATACTGGCGCGTGTCGAACCGGTCGGCAACCGCAAGCTCGTCGCGCATGACGCCGGCCAGCGCCAGGTCAAGCTGTTGGGTCAACGTGTTGACCTCCAGTGCCATCGCCAGCGGCAACAGCGTAGCCTCCGGCAGAAAGCGGTTCATGAAGTCGTATATGCGGTGGCCATCATGGTCGCGCTGGCTGAAATCGCGCGGCGCATAGATGTCAGACAGAAAAAAGCGGCAAGCCTGGCTGAACTCAGGATCGTTCAGCAGATCAGCGTGCGTGCGCGAGAGACGCAACGATTGCCACGCCCCCAGATAGGCCATCAACGGCGACAACTGCTTGCCCTCGACCACCTGGTGATGAGCCATGCTGGCGCGCAGGTTGAGGACCAGATGGCTTGCATCGCGCAGCCCCGGCAACAGCAAAGCCGGGGGAGCCTCTTCGTTCTGGGATAGCTCTGGCGGGAAACTCATCGATTTTCTCCGTTGATCTATGCCACAGTATATCCCGATCCTCGCCACACATCAAGATTCTCGAATGCAAACTCTTACAGAGCTGCAAAATGCTCGCTCTTGTGCTGGTACTAACACAACTGGTGAAAGCGAGAAGTCCGACTTTTCGGAAAAAGTCGGACTTCTTTTGCGGGCAAAGGGAGCAGGTGGCAGCTCTGTCAGGCAGGGTCTGCTATGACCTCTTCAGGTGATTTGAGGTCGGCCGGCGCCGGCTGGTGGCCATTGGCGCTGGGCTCCGGCATGGCAACCGGCTCCAGCGCCGCGTTGAGCACATCGTCCACGGTCTCGGCGTAGATGAAGGTCATCTTCTCGCGCACGTTGGCTGACACCTCGTCCAGGTCCTTCTCGTTGCGGTAAGGCAAGATCACAGTGTCCAGCCCGGCGCGGCGGGCGGCCAGCACCTTCTCCTTGAGACCGCCAATGGGCAGCACCTTGCCGCGCAGGGTGATCTCGCCGGTCATGCCGACGTTGGCCTTGACGGGCCGTCCCGTCAGCAGCGACACCAGCGCGGTCGCCATGGTGACGCCAGCGCTGGGGCCATCCTTGGGCACCGCGCCGGCCGGGATGTGCAGGTGCAGGTCGGAGTTCTCGAAGATCTCAGGGTCGATCCCCCAACGAGCTGCGTTGGCGCGCACCCAGCTCAACGCCGCCCGCGAGCTTTCCTTCATCACGTCGCCCAACTGGCCGGTGACGAGAAAGTCCTTCTTGCCGGCCATCCGGGTCGCCTCGATAAAGAGGATGTCGCCGCCGGTCATGGTCCAGGCCAACCCGGTGGCCACGCCGGGAATCTCCGTCCGTTCGGCCACCTCGTCGAAGAACTTCGGTTTCTTGAGGAACTCGACCAAATTATCGGGAGTAATCACAAAAGGCTCGCCGGTGCCGTTTTCTGCCACCTTGGTGGCTACCTTGCGGCAGATGGCGCCAATTGTGCGCTCCAGGCTGCGCACGCCGGCCTCGCGGGTGTAGTCACGCACGATGCGCCGCAACGCATCTTCCTCGAAGGAGATCTCATCGGGCCGCAGCGCGTTCTCGCGGATCTGGCGCGGCACCAGGTAGCCCTGGGCGATCTTGACCTTCTCCTCGGTGGTGTAGCTGTGCAGCTCGATAATCTCCATGCGGTCCAGCAACGGGTCCGGGATAGTATCCAGCATGTTGGCCGTCGTGATGAACATCACCTGGCTCAGGTCGAAGGGCACGTCCAGATAGTGGTCGCGGAACTCGCGGTTCTGCTCCGGGTCCAGCACCTCCAGCAGCGCCGAGCTGGGATCACCGCGGAAGTCGCGGCCCAGCTTGTCCACCTCGTCCAGCATGAACACCGGATTGCTGCTCTCAACGCGGCGCAGGCTTTGAATGACCCGCCCCGGCATCGAGCCGATGTAGGTGCGGCGGAAGCCGCGGATCTCAGCCTCGTCGCGGATACCGCCCAAGGCCAAACGCACGAACTTGCGCCCCATGGCCCTGGCGATGCTCAGTCCCAGCGAGGTCTTGCCGACGCCAGGCGGGCCGACGAAACAAATGATCACACCTTCACGATCGCGCCGGATCTGGTCGGCAACCGAGACCTCTTCCAGATCGTCGTCCTTGCGTTCGAGCTTCAGCTTGCGTACCGCCAGATATTCCAGGATGCGATCCTTGACCTCTTCCAGGCCGTAATGGTCCTCGTCCAGCACCTGGCGAGCGTGGGCGATGTCGAGATTGTCGTCGGTTTTCTGCTGCCAGGGCAGGCTGACCATCCAGTCGAGATAGGTCTTGATGACGCTGTACTCAGCGGCCTGCGGCGGCATCTTGCGCATCCGGTCCAGTTCACGGCGGGCCTCCTTATCGGCCTCCTCTGGCATGCCAGCTTCCGTGATCCGGTCCTCCATCTCCTTGATCTCGGCTTCCTGCTCGTCGGTCTCGCCCAGCTCCTTCTGGATGGCCTTCATCTGCTCGCGCAGGTAGAACTCGCGCTGCATCTTCTCCATCTCGCCGACCGCTTCAGACTGGATCTTGCGGCCCAGTTCCAGGACCTCTAGCTCCTTGGTAAGCAGCCCGCTCAACTTGCGCAGCTTCTCGGTCACGCTGTCGATCTCCAGCAACTCCTGCGCAACCTCGATGTCTAACCGCAGGCTCGACGCGATAAGATAGACCAGTTGGCGTGCATCCTCCACGTTGAGCGCCGCCATCTCCAGCTCCTCGGGCAGATGGGGAACCAGGTTGATGAACTGGCGAAACTGATCCTGGGCGTTGCGCATCAGCGCCTCGATCTCGACGGTATCCTCGATCAGATCGGGGTGTTCGAGCACGTTGGCGCGCAGGTATGGCTCTGTCTGCAGGAACTCCTGGATACGGATGCGTTCAAGGCCCTGGACGATTAGGCGGATCGTGCCGTCCGGCGCTCGCAGCATGCGGTGGACTACCGCCATGGTCCCGGTGTCATAGATCTCGTCCGGGCCTGGTTCGTCCTTCTCAGGATCCTTGCTGGTAAACAGGCCAATGATGCGCGGCTCAGCGTCCACCAGCGCTTCGTCGATCAGGCGAATCGAGCGCGCCTGGCCAACGGTCAGCGGCAGCCACATCATCGGGTAGACCACCACGCCGCGCAGCGGCAGAATCGGCAGGCTCAGCGCGTTGGGCAACTCACCGAAATCGTCCATCCCCTCGTCGTCATCGAACGCATCAATGTCGAAAAGTTCTTCTTCTGAATCTCTTGTTTTGCCGAATAGAGGCACTGTTCAACTCCCTGTCTGTATACTGCAACCTGTTGCTGCAACAGTCGCTTGTTATGATTAGGTGCGGCCACCCTCGCCGATTACCCGTACGGGCACATGCCGCGGCTGGGCTTTCTGCAGCGTTATCACCAGAAAGCCGTCGTTGTATTCTGCCGTAGCAGACTCGGCCTCCTGTAACGGCCATGGCATCGGCACGTCAACCGCGAAAACCCCGTAGGGTATCTCGATCTGGTGAAAGGTGACCCGTCCGGCATCCGCGCTATGCGACTGGCGCCGTCCAACCACCGTCAACAACCGGTCAGCATCCGATAGCGAGATCTCGAACTGGCCTTCCTGCAATCCGGCCACTTCGATGATCACGACAATCGAATCTTCGGTTTCATAGACATCGGTCGGCGGCCGAAAGCGTGCGCCGTCCATAGCGGCAAAACGCTGCTGCAACAACTGTATGCGATCCATCCGTATTTGTCCGTACAACAACCGGTCGCTCATACAACTCTCCAAGGCACGAATAATCACGTCATGTTCTTTAGCCAGCGGATTATACCACAACTGCCCCCTGCCACGAACGATGTGCGCCCTCCAATTCCACATGTCTAACACAAGTCTAATGCAACGGTGCGGCGAGCGCAACTTGGACATCCCCTGTTCCTGGTCTACAATGACAATCGGTAAGAGACCTGATCATTCCCGCAGAGTTCTCACTCCGAGGAACCCCATGAATACACTTACAAATCTTGACAACTTCATCGACCGGCTTGCGTCCGGCGACCCGACACCTGGCGGCGGCAGCGCAGCCGCGTTGGCCGGCGCGGCCGGCGCAGCCTTGGTCGCGATGGTGGCCCGGCTAACCGTGGGCAGGAAGCGCTACATCGACGCCGAACCGCAGATGCAGGAAATCATGCAACGGGCCGAAACGCTGCGCGCACGCCTGACAGATCTCGTCAACGAGGACGCCGCCGCTTACAATCAAGTCAGCGCGGCCTATCGCCTGCCCAAAGCCACCGGCGGGGAACAGGCTGCCCGCGCTGCCGCCATCCAGGCAGGCATGCAGGCTGCCAGCCTCACCCCATTGGAAACCGCCCAGGCGTGCGCCGAAGTTATCTCGCTGGCCGAACAGGTCGTGGCGCAGGGCAACGTCAACGCCCGCACCGACGGCGGCGTCGGCGCGCTGCTTGCGTTCGCCGGCCTGCAAGGCGCCGTCTGGAACGTCGAGGTGAATCTCCCCAGCATCGACGACTCCGGGTTTGTCACCACCGTCCAGACCGCCACGCACGAGGCCCTGGCAGCCGGCCAGGCGTCCCTCGACCGCGTACAGCGAGCGGTAACCGGTGATCAGTGATCGGTAATTCAGTAAACAAGCCAGAACACAACACACACCATCGATGACCGATCACCGCTCATGGACCACCGGGGCTGCACCTCCCCGTGCCCGCCATCACCTCATCGCCCTGCTGGGTTACGGCGTCCTGGCGCTGGCGTTGACGTGGCCCCTGGCCCGGCAGCTTGGCTCGGCGATCCCCGGCGACAACTTTGACGGCTGGCAGAACCTGTGGAACCTGTGGTGGATGCGCGAGGCGTGGCTGGTGCGCCACATCTCGCCCTATTTCAGCGATATGATCTTTGCGCCCACCGGCGCGGATCTGCGCTTCCAGACCATGGCGCCCTTCAACGGCTTCATGTTCATGAATGTGCAGACAACCATCGGCTTGATCCCCGCCTACAACGCGGCGGTGTTGTTCAGCTTTGTGGTTGGCGGGTACGGTGCATTTCTGCTGGCGCTCTATGCCCTGCGCGGGCGCGCCGCGAGGGGAACCGCCGCCGCGGCCGCATTCATCGCCGGGATCATCTTCGCCTTCTCGCCCTACCACTTCTCCCACACCTTGGGCCATCTCCAGCTCATCTCGCTGCAATGGATTCCCTTCTACGCGCTGTATCTCGTCCGCGGCCTGGACCGGGCAGCCCAACCTGAGGCGCGGCGCACCGCGTGGCTGGCAGACGCCGCCAAAGCCGGGCTGTTTCTGGCGTTGGTTGGTCTGTGCGATTGGTATTATGTTATGTACTCCCTCTTCTTTACCGCCCTGGCGCTGCTGGTGTGGCTGGTGCGGCGACGGTTAACCTGGCGCGGTCTGGGGGTGGTCGCCGGTGCGGGAGTCTTTCTGGCGCTGGCGCTTTCGCCGCTGCTGATTCCCATGGTTTTGGGGACAAACACCTGGGGCGGCACCTCCCTGGTGCGCGACTATACCGAGACGCTCGCGCTGTCGGCTGACCTGATGGCCTTCGTGACCCCGCAGGTCTTTCATCCGCTTTGGGGCGCAGCAGCCTTGGCGCGCGGCGCCGTCTTCACCGCCGCACCCAGCGAATACACAGTGTTTGCCGGCTTCACGGTGCTGATTCTGGCAGGCATAGCTCTAGCGGCTACACGAACCCAACGCGGTACGGCTCGCCAACGATCTGACAGCCCTGCGGCCAGGCCGGGCTTCTATCTGCTGAGTGCAGCCTTCTTTGCCTTGCTCGCGCTGGGACCGGTGCTCAAGATCAACGGTCGCACCGACCTGTTGCCGGGCGGCGGCGAGATACCGCTGCCCTATCGTCTGTTGTACGAAACCGTGCCGTTCATCAAGCTCAGCCGCTCGGTCAGCCGCATGGACGTGATGGTGATGCTGTTTCTTGGCGTTGCCGCGGCCTTCGCGGTGGTATGGCTGGTCGGTCGTTTGCAAGCCGGCAGACGGGCCAGCACGCGGCGGGCAATCACCGTCCTGACCCCGCTGATTGCCGGCGGCCTCATCGTCTTCGAGTTCCTGCCCGCGCCCTTCCCCGTCAGCCCGCCCGATACACCGGCGTGGTACGCGACGCTGGCGCAGAACCCTGCTGAGGGCGCGGTGTTCAATCTGCCGGCTAACTTCGAACGGCCCGGCTATCTGCTCTATCAGATCACCCACGGCAAGCCCATCACCACCGGTTATGTGACGCGCGACGATCCCCGGACGCTGCGCGAGCGCGCGCCCGTTTTCAGCCATTTCTGGTTTCTGGACCAGGACATCAACACCCGCGACTTCGACCTCGGCCGCCAGGGCATTCAAGTGCTGCACGACCTGCTGGGCGTCCGCTGGGTGGTGCTGGATCGCTACAAGATGCCCGGCGGCCCCGAGCGGGAGATTACGGAGGCCATGGCCGGCCAGATCTTCGCCGGCCAACAACCACTCTACAGCGACGAGCGCATCACCGTCTACGAGGTTGGTGAGCCAGCCGAGCGCGGGCCTTTCATCGTTCTTGGAATGGAATGGCAGCCGCGGCAGCAAGACGAGGCGGGCGCGTTCTGGCGCGATCTGGCGGCCAGTGCCGCGGCCAGCTTCGAGCTGGTCAACCCGGCTGGCAATCCGCTTTCTCTGTCGATTGACGCCGCCGCGGCACAGGGAGGCACGCTGCGTCTGCTGAACAATGACGGCAACGAACTGGCAGTCTGGCCGCTGGACGCCAGTGCAAAGACGCTGACCCTTGAGCCGGCGCTGCTTCCCAACCGGTTGACACTGATATACGACGGTCCAGCCGGCGCACATGCCCAGGTGCTTGCTATCAGCGCCAGCAACGGGCCCACTGCAAATTGAAGCAACAACCATCCACACACAAGCGCTCACACACAACGTAGCGCTAAAATCGCGACTTTTTTTGACTTTGGACACGTCTATCCGCCAGTTACCGCTTTGGCCGGTCTCGTGACCGAGCCAACACAGGAAAGTTGTTTTTTGACGTGTCCTAAGCGATCCAGGCGCCGCATTCAGCCGCCCTTTGACAAAGCCATGACAGTAGTGTAGCATCGTCTATGATGCTGTCGTGGCAACAACGACCCAAACGATACACGGACAAATCAAAGAGGAGACACCAAAAATGAAACGCCTTGCACTGCTGCTGTTTCTCATCACCGCCTTGATGCTGGCCGCTTGCGGCGGCGGCGATGAAGCCCCGGCCGACACCTCGGCGCCTACCACCGCGCCCCAACCCGCTGCCACCGAACAGGCTGATGCACCTGCCGCCGCGTCTACCAACACGCCGGTCCCACCAACAGACACACCGGTTGTCGAGGAAGCAGATGAGCCGTTGGCACAGCTCGGCAACCTGGATAATCTGAAAAGCTACCGTGCCCGCACCCAGTACCAGGGTGAAGGCGCCCGCGAGGACGGCACACCGGTCAACGATGTAGTGACCGTCGAGTCGGCTTATGTCAATGATGCCGGCGTGGACAAGCGTTACATGTCGATGCAGCTTGAGAGCCTGGACGCCGAGGAGATCGATGGCTTTCAGGGATTCGAGTTTTACCAGATTGGCACGGACATGTACATGTACGGCGGCGAAGAAACGGGTTGGGTCCGAATATCAGGCGAGCAATCACCTTTCCAGGATCCATCGAGTGAGTTTCTGCTGGACAGCTCCGTGATCTTCACCGATCTCGACAGCCTGAATCGGGAACGACCGGATGAGAAGATCGCCGGCATCGACAGCCGCCACTATACCTTCGACGAGCGTGCCATGCTCAACTTCCTGAACGCGGGCACAGGCAATGTCAGCGCTGAGGGCGAGGTGTGGATCGCCAAGGATGGTGATTTCGTCACCAAGTACATTGTCAATGTGACCGTTGATTCGGGCGGCGCGGGCATGCTCGACCCGACACTGGCCAACGGCACGCTGCGGCTGGAGTTCGAGCTGACCGAAGCCAACGAGGACGTGACCATCGATCTGCCGGAAGAGGCTATCAGCGGCACCAATATGGCCGGTTTTGGCGGCGAGCCGCTGCCGTTGCCTGAAGGCGCGACAGTCACGGCATCCACCTCCCAGTTTGCCATCGTTCAGACCGACCTGCCGGTGGAAGAAGCCCAACAGTTCTACGACGACGCCCTGCAAGGGCTGGGCTGGACCATGGACGACGCCGGATCGATGAGCTTCGGCGACATGGTGTCGCTAGCATACACCAAGGACAACGCCAAGCTTACGGTTCTCATCCAGGCCGACGAATCCACCGGTACGACCCAGGTAATGATCAACGCCGAAGAAAGTCAGTAGTCCGCTGATTTCAGAAATAGCCTCAAAGCAGGCTTCCAACTACAAAGGCGAGAGGCACTTCCGTGCCCCTCGCCTTTCGTTATTGAAGCTGCTATTTGCTGCTACGCGAGACTTTTTGCGTCAGTCGCCTGCTTGTAAACCCGTAACGTCATGCCGGCGATTACCTGCCATGCGAAGCACTCGCGGACCTGGTGCAGCGCGTTGTCGGCCAGTCTCCCACTTTCAGCCGGGTCGCCAAGCGTTTTGTTGATCGCTTCGGCCAGAGAATCGACGTTCTCAGAATACGCTGTCAGTCCTGTCTTTTCGTGCTGGACCACCGTTCCCAAACCACCCACATCTGTCACAACCACCGGCGTTCCCGCGGCCATCGACTCCAGCGCAACGATTCCAAACGGTTCATAGCGGCTGGGAAAGACGCAACAGTCGGCAGCAACATACAACTTGTCGCGGTCCTCGTCGCTCAGGAAGCCGGTCAACGTAACGTGCGACCCAATGCGCAGATCAGCCACGCGGTGCTGTAGTGTCTGCCATAACGGGCCTTGCCCTGCGATCACAAAGCGGGTGTGGGGTGTCTCTTGCAACACAAGAGGAATCGCCTCCACCAGCAGATCGGCGCCTTTCTCGTACACCAACCGTCCGACGTTGAACACAATCTGTTCGTGCGGCAGCGCATAGCGGGCACGAAAGGCGCTTAGATCTGTCTCGCGCAAGACGTCGAAATAGCTGCCGTCAATGCCGTTGGGGATGACCGTGACGTGGGCCGGTTCGACGCCAAAGTAGTGCTCCACTTCGGCTTGCATGGCACTGCTGCACGTGATGATGTGATCGGCGCGCCGGCACAGCTCGCGCTCAGCGCTGTCGATTGCCTCCGACAAATGGCCATGCAGATGGCCGCGATAGCGTCCGCGCTCGGTAGCATGGATCGTCGCCACCAGCGGGGTGTCGTGCAAGTCCTGCACCGCAAACGCAGCCCAACTAGCGAGCCAGTCGTGGACATGCAGCACGTCGAAAGGTCCCCATTCTTCGGCGACCCGGACCGCCGTCGCCGCCAGCGCCCGGTTGGCATGTTCGACATCATCGTAGAAATGATTGGGCCGTGGTTTAGCGACAACCACCCAGTGTACCGCAGGTCCATCGACAGCTACGACCGGCGGCGACTGGTCAAAACAGGGCGCGACGATGTGAAGTTCCAGCTCTGTATCCAGCGTCCGCATGGCCGGCAACAGTTCTTTGACATGCTGGCCCAAACCGCCGTTGATATATGGCGGATATTCCCAGGTAAGCACCATTGCTTTCATGTACGTCACTTCCCTTTCCTGTTACCGGACAGCGTGCTGGTAGATCGGTTCGTCCATTCGTTGACAGCCAGCGGCAAGCTGGCAACCGGTTTCCCAGCGTATCATATCGACCGAGCCTTGCCAACCATCGTTGCCAAGTTGTAGCAGCGCTCGCTGCACAGCCTCGCGGTCAAGTTCACCGTCGCCGGCTCCGGCCAACGCCATGGCATCCAGCAACAAATTGGTCGCGTCGTAGGCCAGAATAGCCTGCGGACCAGGGTCGGCCCCGGCCAGGGCCAGATACTGCGCCACAAAATCCTGCGGCATCTGGTCAACATCGGGCGCGGCGCTCAGCCAGGCAACCGTTGCCGCTGCGTCTCCGGCGCGGCCGGCAAACATGTGCGAGCCAGCCTCGGAACTGCCCACCATGGTAGCCTGCGAACCAAGCGCCGACGCGAGCCGGGCGCCGTTTTCTGCCTCACCCAGCCAGGCCACGCCCTCTCCGGCCGTCGCCACGACCTGATCCACCGACGCCAGTGGCAGGCTGCGAACCGCGGCTTCCGTTGCCGCTGCGCCTGCCTGCGCCTCCGGCCAGTCAGAAAGCAAGACTACCGACCGGATATCCGGCTGTGCCAGGAGCGCATCGACCGCCGCCGCGCCCAGCGTTTCAGGCGACAGCGCCAGGCTGAAGCCGCCAGACAGTTCGGCGGGAGCAAGTTCGGTCAATGCAATCCACGGCACGCCGTGGCCGGTCAGCGCCTGGCCGGCGGCCGCGCTGCCAGTCTTGACCGGCCCGATAACGCCGAGAACATCGGCATCGACGGCCATCTTGGCGGCCTGGCGACGGGCTTCGTCAGGCCGGCCGTTGTCGTTGAGCGCGACCAACGCCACGTCTCTACCGGCGACGCCACCGGCCGCGTTGCGCTGATTGACTGCCAGCTTGACGGCGTTCAGCACCTCGTAGCCATCGTCACGGTACAGCTCCTCAAAAGGTGCGATCAATCCGATCTTGACGACGGGCCGGGTGCTGCCGTAACAGGCACTGACGACAAATGCACCAATCAGCAGCCCGACGAGCCAGCGCACTGCAAACGTTTTCATGGACCTTCAGTCTAACACACGTTGCTGTGGAACCTGTTTACGATTGATTAACAGTGGGAATCCCTGGTTGGTTACAGCCGGTCTGAGACCGGCCGGTACAACACGTTCAAGACTGCTGAAAACTTACTGCCCGCCGTAGATGGCAACGTTGGCCTCGTGCTCGGCGAGCGTGCGTGCGAAGACGTGCCGGCCATCTTCGCCGGTTGCAACGAAGAAGCAATAGACCGTTTCGGCCGGGTTGACGGCCGCTTCCAGCGCTGACAGGCCGGGGCTGGCGATTGGTCCCGGCGGCAGGCCAGGATTCAAGTAGGTGTTGTACGGACTCTGGACGAACTGGTATTCTTCAATCGACTGCGGTTTCCACCACCAGTCGCCTGGACGGCCGCGGGCATACTGCACCGTCGGGTCGGCCTGCAAATACGGTCCGCCAACGTCAGGACAGGCGTTGGCGAGACGGTTACGGTAGACGCTGGCGATCAACGGCCGCTCGTCGGCCTGCACTGCCTCGCGCTCGACGATGGACGCCAGCGTCACGGCGTCCTGCAGGCTCATGCCCGAGTCGGCGGCCGCGGCCCGGACACCAGGACCAACCTTCTCGTCGAAGTTGTTCAGCATGGCGGCCAGGACCTCGCTCGAACTGGCGCGGGCGGGCAGGCGGTAGGTATCGGGGAACAGATAGCCTTCCAGCGACGGCTTGCCCGGCCTGCCGGCCAGAAACGCGTATTGCCCCAAACCCAGCGCAGCCGGATCCCCAACGCGCACGGCTGCCATGAAGCTGTCGCTGTCCAGGATGCCCTGCTCGTCCAGCAGCTCGGCCACCTGCTCAGCCCGCCAGCCTTCAGGAATGGTGACGGTCACCTCGCGCACGATGGCGTTCTGCAAGGTTTGGGCAATCTCGGGCATCGCCATGTTGTATGCCAGCTCGAAGTCGCCCGCCTCGATCCCCTGATCCAGCCCGTTGTAGCGCATGTAGAGGCTGAACAGCGAGGGATCTGAGATGAGGCCCATCTCGGCCAGCCGGTCGGCGACGCTGCGGGCCGGCTCGCCCGCTTCGATGGTGAAGGGCACCGGCCGGTCGCTTTCACCGGGAGCGGCTGCCAGCACCGGCTGTTGCATCCGCAGATACAACCCGATCAGTGTGTCCTCCAGGTTGTCAAGGCTGAGGGATTCGGCGGCGGTCTGGCCGGGACGCACCAGCCCCTCAACCGGTTCCGTGCGCGCCTGCCACTGTTGCGTAAGATGCTGCCGTCCGATGACGCCCATCAACATCACCGCACCGATCGCCACAACCATGATAGCCAGACGCAGATAGAGGCGCAGGTCAAGGAATTTGAGATACCACGGCAAGCGCGGCTTGCTGGCCGGATCCGGCTTCTCGCCAGCGTACAGCGGACGCCGGGCGCGGCGATTCCAGCGTGCCTTGTCGGGCGGCGCGCCTACGATACGCTGGTTGAAACGGTTCTTGGTCGGGGTCGTCATATTGTTTGCCAGTGTAACTGCTCATCCGTCATTCCCGCGAAGGCGGGAATCCACACCTTCACAGGCGCTAGACTCCCGCCTCCGCGGGAGTGACGCAACAGTGAAGGCTGAGTAGTTACTTGCCAGTTCGAAAATACGCTCGACTGAAGGGCGGTTCGGTCAGCCCCTCCGGGAGGCTTCGCGCAAACCGGCCACCGCAGTATATGGTACACAAGCCGGCATCTTAGGATGCCTACTCCTCACATCCGCGGAGTACATATTCACGGAGTGCATATCCACAGGCTGCATATCCGCGGGGTATATTCGCGAAGTGCATATCCGCGGAGTGCGCATCCTCAGATGCGCACGGCTTCGGCGCGCTGTGCATCCAAATAATCCTGCAAAATCACCGCGGCCGCCTCGGCGTCCAGTCCAGGCGATGAACCGCGGCGACCGGCCTGTTCCAGCCGGGCAGCGGCTTCCTGGGTCGAGCCATGTTCGTTCCATAACAGCACCGGCAGCCCCAGATCGTTGCCGATCCGGTGGCCGTAACGGGCCGTCGCGCGCGCCTGCGTGCTCTCGCTGCCGTCAGCATGAAGCGGCAGCCCGACCACCAATCCGGCAACCGCCCGCTCGCCGGCGATGTTGCCCAGCCGCTGCGCATCTTCCTTGCGCGACCGGCGGGTCAGCACAGTCAGCGGTGTGGCCAGCATCTGCATCTCGTCGGACAATGCAACGCCGACGCGCCGGTCACCGACGTCCAGCGCCATCAGGCGGCCGTTTTCAGGCATTGATGTTGACATGGTGTGATCCGTAGGGGCATGAACGAAGGCGATGCACGTTGCACATGTAGGCAAATGTATCTCATTGCCTTCGTTCATGCTCCTACACGTCGCCGCATTATCCCTGAAACCGCACGTTGACGTGGGTGCGGAAAGGCAGCCAGGGAACACGGTCAAAAACGCGGATCGGCAACCAGTCGAAGTCGAACCGCTGCAAGACCGGCAGCAGCCACTCAGGTCCCAGCGAAAGCTCCGGCTGGGCCTGCAAACGCCACTTCTCCTGCAAAACGGCCACCGCCTCGTCGGGCGCCAGGCCACGGATCGACGCGCGAACGGCGGCCGGGTCCACGTCCAGCACAACTACGCCGCTGGCCGTCACGTCAAAGGGGATCGCCAGATCGTCGCCGTCCTCAACCAGGGAGGTTGCGCCGTAGGTTGTGGTCACCGAGTCGGCCAGCAACTGGCTGCGGCGCGGGATCGCCTCGCCCAGCGCGCGGGTAGCCATCTCGTCGGCGGCGCTGCCATCGACGGCCAGCGCGGTGGCCAGCAAGCGCAGCCGCAGTGTCAACTCGTCGGCAGCCTCGTCTGTGAAGCGGTCGTAGGTTTCATCCACCACCAGGGTCCCGACCGTCTCCGGCGGCACGAACTCACCCTCGTTAAGCAACTCGCCCAGCGCGAGATACGCCTTCTGCTTGGCCTGCTGCTCCAGGTCAGTCCGCAGCTTGTCCTTGTCGGCCTGCTCCACGACGGCCACCTCCTTGACCGTGCCACCGCCGGTGGCCGATGGGTTGATGACGTTCATACTCACCGCCAGCGACCCCTCAACCGTGTTGATGGAAAAAGCGCGCACATTGCCGGCCGGTCCTGGTTCTACCGCCCTGATCGGCACAGTCACCTGTGCGCCGCGACCGCCAGGCAGCGAGGCCGGCGTCTGTGTCTCGAAGCTGACGTTGCTGCCGGTGGACGTGGCAACCACCGTGCCGGGCGGTATCTCCTGTGGCACCGGGTTACGGTTGGTAAACACCACCGAACCCTCGGCGTAGCCTTCCGGCGCCGTGCCGGCGCCGGTGGTCGGGATCGTGCCCTCGACCTCGACCCGCTGGCCGATGCGCCGGGCCGGCAGAGTTTTATCGCTGTAGCTGGGCGCTTCGGCATCCGTACGCGCGGTGACGGTGATGGTCTCGGCACGCGGCTCCTGAGCCGGTACCAGCGTCACCGTAGCAACCGGCACAATGAAGGCTACGAGTCCGGTGACTGCCACGATTCCCAAGGCCAGAACAACCAGCAGCAACAGCGCCTCCAGCGCGGCCGGCAGCCGCTTCGTGTCACCTTCGGCGATGCGAACCCGGCGGAAGCGCGAGTTGACGCGGCCAGAGCGGGTGTCCACCGCGGCCTCGTGCTTGTTGCGCGGCGGCGCTGCCGGAACCAGACCCAGTTGTGATTTGCCGGAGTTCCAGACGTGGTTCTGCGCGCCCTCGACGCTGCCGAAAGCCGGCAGGCCGGCATCAGATGCCTGCTGGCGCAGCCGGCCGTTGCGCGTCACCACCGCGACCTCAGTGCCCTGCTGCTCAGCTAAACGGCGCAGCGCCTGGAACTGGACGAGGCCCAGCTCGGGCGACGAACCGGCCTCGCGCGTCTCGTCGCGCCAGCCTGAAGTGAGCGCGGGCTCGGCGCGGCGACGCGGCGGCGTCAGCACGAAGATGACGCGGCCTGCGCCGTAGGCGCGCAGCATCTGCTGCAAGGCCGGAGCCGAGGTATTGGCAGGGGTCTCGACGACGACCGTCGAGTGGGTGCCGTTGGTTTGCATAGAACTACGTAGCGGCGCAGAAGTGACAGGCACTTTCGGCTCCTTGCGCTTCGCTCCAGGAGTCTTCGAAAAGTGCCTGTCACTTTGTCACTTGAGCTGTTCAGCCACCAGTTCGGGCACAGCAGCCAGCGCGTCGCGCATGCCGTTCAGGTCGGTACCGCCGGCCTGGGCCAGGTTCGGACGGCCGCCGCCGCCGCCGCCAACCATCTTGGCGACAGCCTGAACCAGCTTGCCGGCGTGCAGGCCGCGCTTCACCAAATCGTCGGTCACCGCGGCCACGAAGGCCGGCTTGCCGTTGATGGCCGCGCCCAGCACTACGACGCCGGAGCCAAGCTGGTCGCGGAACCAGTCGGTCATCTGGCGCATGACGTTGTTGTCAGCCGCGGCGACCTGGACAGCCAGCACGTCCACGCCCTGAACCTCGACGACCCGCTCCAGCAGGCCCTCGAACTCCAGCCGCGCCAGGTCTTCACGCAGACGGGTGATCTCCTTTTGCTGGCCGGACATCTGGTCCATCAACGCCAGCACCTTGCGGTCCAGTTCCGCCTCAGGCACACCGAGGAACGAAGCGGCACGCTGCATGGTATCCAGCCGCTCACTCATCAATTCCTGCGCCTTGCGTCCGGTCAGCGCCTCGATGCGACGCGCGCCGGAGCCGACGCTGCCCTCGCTGACGATGCGGAAAATACCAATCTCGCTGGTGCTGTCCACGTGGGTGCCGCCGCACAACTCCTTGCTCCAGCCGTTGCCGCGCGGTCCGATCTCCACGACCCGCACTTCATCGCCATATTTCTCGCTGAAGAGCGCCATGGCGCCTTCAGCCAGCGCGGCTTTGTAGTTGGTCCAGCGCCAGGATACCGGATAGTTGGCAAAGACTGCATCGTTGACGGCCTGCTCGACACCGCGTAACTCGTCGTCGGTCAGCATGGTCGGGTGGGTGAAGTCGAAGCGCAGGCGATCTGGCGCGACCAGCGACCCGGCCTGGCGGACGTGCTTGCCCAGGATGTAGCGCAGCTCGCTGTGCAGGATGTGGGTGGCGGTGTGGTTGCGCTGGATGTCCATGCGCCGTTCCATGTCCACCTTGGCCAGCGCCGCCGCGCCCAGCCGAATCTCGCCGCGCGCCACGACGCCGCGATGGACGATGATGCCCGCCACCGGCCGTCGCGTGTCGCTTACGTCGATCTGCCAGCCAGGCTGTTCGGCATCCTCCACGATGACGCCGGTGTCGCTGACCTGCCCTCCCGACTCGACATAGAACGGCGTGGCCGCCAGCACCACCTCGACCTCCTGGCCGTAGGAAACGTGGTCGGTCAGCTTGCCGGCTAAGATCAGGCCAACGACACGGGTATGAGCCTTGGTGTCGGCGAGATATACGTAGTCGACGCCGCCGTCGGGAAGCTGCTCCAGCAGCGCCAGGTAGGCGCTGAGGTCGCGTCCTTCAGTAGTCGCACCGAACTGGGCCGCGGCGCGCGCCCGCTGGCGCTGTTCCTCCAGCGCCTGGCGGTAGCCGGCCATGTCGATGGTCATGCCATGCTCGACGGCCAGGTCGCGGGTCAGGTCCAGAGGGAAGCCGTAGGTGTCCCACAGCCGGAAAACCTCGTCACCGGGCAGCTCGCGCCGGCCTTCGGCTTTCAGCTCAGCCACCCGTTCCTCCAGCATGGCCAGCCCGATGTCCAGCGTGCGCAGGAAACGCTCTTCCTCGTGGTTGATGGTGTTGAGGATGAAGTCGGAGCGATCGCGGATCTCGGGATAGGCGTGGCCCATGGTCTCGATGACCACCTGCGCCACCTCGGCCAGGAACGGCTCGTCGAAACCGAGCAGTTTGCCGTAGCGGGCCGCTCGGCGCAGCACCAGGCGCAGAATGTAGTTGCGCCCTTCGTTTCCCGGCAACACGCCGTCGCCGATCAGGAAGGTGATGGCACGGGCATGGTCAGCGATGACGCGGTAGGCGATGATCTGAGCGTCGCGCTCCGCATCGCTGTGATCCAGCAGCAGTTGCACGCGCTCCATGATCGGGCGGAACAGGTCGGTGTCATAGTTGGCGCGCGCGCCCTGGATCACCGAGACCAGCCGCTCCAGCCCCATGCCGGTATCCACACCGGGCTGCGGCAACAGGGTGCGCGTGCCGTCAGCCGCCTGGTTGTACTGCATGAATACCAGGTTCCACACCTCCAGCCAGCGCTCGCAACCGTTGTCTAAGAAGACGCTGCAATCGGGCCGGCCACAGGTGCAAAACTCCTCGCCCCAGTCGTAGTGCAGCTCGCTGGTGGGGCCGCAGGGACCTGTGTCGCCCATGGACCAGAAGTTGGTCTTCTCGCCCATGCGCATGATGCGCTCGGCCGGCAGGCCAATCTCGTCGCGCCAGACGCCGTAAGCATCGTCGTCGTCGCGGTACACAGTCGCCACTAACCGCTCGCCGGCGATGCCGTAGACGCCGGTCAGGCAGTTCCAGGCAAAGTGGATCGCGTCGCGCTTGAAGTAGTCGCCGAAGGAGAAGTTGCCCAACATCTCGAAAAAGGTGTGGTGGCGGGGTGACGGGCCGACCTCCTCCAGGTCGTTGTGCTTGCCGCTGACGCGCATGCACTTCTGGCTGGTGGTTGCGCGCGCATAGGGGCGCTTCTCCACGCCCAGGAAGGTGTCTTTGAACTGCACCATGCCTGCGTTCACGAACAACAAGGTATTGTCACCGATGGGCACCAGCGGCGAGCTGGGTACGTGCGTGTGGCCATGCTCCTCGAAGTAGTCGAGAAACGCCTGGCGGATATCGACGGCGGTCTGCGGTCTGTCGGGTTTCATGCCGGATACGGCTCCTGAGTTCAATCGTAGGGACTGGCAGTCCTCGTCCGAATCAAAAGTAGATGCTGCCCGTTGGGGCAGCACCTGGATTGTAAGCCACAAAGATGCAAATGTCAAAGCAAACCGGACCGGCGGGCTGACGCCGTACGGTGCAGGTGGATCGGCCTCCAGGCCAAGCGTATCAGATAAACCCCTGGCTTTCCGCCAGCAGATCCATTGCCCGGCGAATCACAAGCAACCCTTCGACCTCCCATAGATCAAGTCGATCGATGTCCACAGGCCAATCAACCTCGATATTGTAGCTGCTGACCATTTCTCGCCATTGCGCCCACGATTCAGCCGATGTCGTCTGCGCGAGCTGTTCGCGCCGTTCAGCCTCGATAACGTCGTTGGCTGCCTGATAGCCGGCCAGCGCTTCACGGATCACCACAGGGTCCAATGATGTCATGCTTGTTGCCTCAAACGCATTATACCACAGCCTTTGCTCGCATGCGATCAGGTCATCACCTCTAGCAGCCCTCGCGCTGTGGAAGCGCAACAAACAAGCGGAGGTGCAGCACCGTTGGAAACTCGGCGCGTCGATTGTCGGGATCCAACTCCGACACGTACCAAAGGTGTGACTTCACTGACCTCAATACCCATTCCATTTTGACCGCTTGACTTTGCTCGTAACTGCGTCTATCTGAATACTAAGATGGGGTCCCGTGTTCGGTCCCGGTGGAGCATAAAGGATATCCCACGAATCACCGCGCAAATAGCCGATGATGTAACACTCTTGATTTAGCTCTTGCTGGAACTGGGCGCCTCCATTGAGATTGGCAATTTCGATCGCTTCAGCAAAGTCAATCTTGTGATGCGCCAATTGCACTTCCGGATCGCGCTTCAAGCGCAAAGCCTGTTCCTCAATGCGGATCGACACAATGCTTGTGTCCGGGTGGTAAGATACATAGGCATCTTTCAGAAACGGAACCAGTTCCTTGTTCTCCCGGGCTTGAAAAACCATAGTTAACCAATTAGCCTGACCAGGTTCTTGACATGTCACACCCGACTCCAACGAAATGAGGTAAGGACGATAATCCCATCCCACATCGTGCAGAAGTTCTACAAACTTTTCCTCCCAATCCTCCATGGTTTGTAGCTCGGAGAAGTCCCCAGATGACAGAACCACTTCCGTCTCCACCAATGTCACATCGCTTTCGTCGGCCAGGTCGGCCAGAAAACATGACATACAAAGCAGCAGGACACAGGCACACCCCAGCCCGACAAGAACGCCTGTTGTGAGACATGATGAGGCACATGCGGTATTGAGGTGCGACCTGTCCATGAAAGCAACTCTCCATGTATCGACCGTCTAGAAAGAACTAATCGTTCGGCAAACCCACCACAGTCTTCCGGCCCATGCCAGCAGCGTAGAAATTCATCAGCGTGCATACCCGCCCGGCATTCTGCAATGCCACCGGCATTATTCTAGCACAGTATCCCACGCTGCACTATGATCCAGATCACGTTGAGCCAGCCTGCCATGAATGAATTCACGGCCTGACAACCAAAGCATGCTGAAGCAAGCTGAACGGAATCAGCCTCGGCAGCCTGCTTTGAGCAGGCTTCTGGTATCAGACGCCGAATTCATTCGGCGGACATGGCGGACCGCCGCCCGGCGCCAAACGATTTGACACACCCGCTGCCCCATGCTATCATCCCGCCACGATGATCACCCTGTGCGCTCGTCTGTCCACTTACTCGTACGCCGGGGGCGGCTACGCCCCTGCCCGGACCTGTTGAGCGCGCCAGTACCCATCTTCTTTTCGCAGACATTCCCGAAGCGTGGCGCGTATGGCCACGCTTTTTGTTATGACAACCCAGGAGAGTCCTTATGACCACGTCCACCGATCCACGCCAGATGCCCATCGACGACCAGGTCGCCCTGCTGATGCAGGGCACCAGCTATGGCGACGAGGAAACCAAGCGCCAGATGGCTGCCGAGCTGCGCCAGCGACTGATCGAGGCCCAGCACGAGAGTCGTCCGCTGCGCGTCTACTGCGGCTACGACCCGACCAAGCCTGACCTGCACCTGGGCCACACCATCACCATGCGCAAGCTGCGCCAGTTCCAGGACCTGGGCCACGAGGTCACCTTCCTCATCGGCTCCTACACCAGCCTGGTGGGCGATCCCAGCGACAAGAACAAGACCCGACCGCTGATGACGCAGGAAGAGATCGAGGAGAACGCCCGCACCTACACCGACCAGGCGTTCAAGATCCTCGACCGCGACCAGACCGTTATCCGCCACAACGGCGAATGGCTGGCCGAGCTGAGTCTGGTAGACCTGATCCGAATCGCCCAGAACTTCACCGTGCAACAGTTCCTCAGCCGTGAGAACTTTGCGCTGCGCTTCGAGAAGGGCGACCCGATCTACCTGCACGAGACCTTCTACGCGCTGATGCAAGCCTACGACGCAGCAGCCATGCACACCGATGTGCAGGTCGGCGGCACCGACCAGTTGTTCAACATCCTGGTGGCCGGCCGCAAGCTGCAAGTCGCCATGGACCAGAAGCCGCAGATCGCCATCCTGGTGGACATCCTGCCCGGCACCGACGGCGAGATTCGGATGAGCAAGAGCATCGGCAACGCCATCGGCATCCTGGACGAGCCCAACGACATGTACGGCAAGGTGATGTCGATCCCCGACAGCGCGATGCCGATCTACTTCAAGCTGGCGACCCGCTACCTGCCCGACCAGGTCGCGGCGGTCGAGGCATCGCTGGCCGACGGCAGCCGCCACCCGCGCGACGTCAAGATGGAACTGGCGAGGGAGATCGTCGCCATCTTCCATAGCGAGGAGGATGCCCAGGCCGCCGAAGAACATTTCGTCACAGTGTTCCAGCAGCGCGAGATCCCGGATGACATGCCGGAGCACCGGCTGACCGAGCCGGTGGGACTGATCACGCTGCTCAACGAGTTGGGAATGGTGAGCAGCAACAGCGAGGCGCGCCGGCTGATCCAGCAGGGCGGCGTCAAGCTGGACGGCGAAGCGGTGTCCGATATTCGGATGGAGATGGAGCCGGCTGCCGAACCGCGCGTCTTGCAGGTCGGCAAGCGTAAGTTCGCCCGGCTGGTCAGCTGAGTTGATCTCGGTTCCAGGAAACGTGTGCAAGGGGAACCGTAAAATCGAGCATGAAACGTGAAACGAAAAACGTGAGAACCTCCATGGCGAAGTTCTCACGTTTCGTTTACGGCAGCGCGCTATCACCCGCATCAAATTTACTCGCTCAGTGGTGTACGGCAAGCTCGGCGGCCACAATCACCAGTCCGAGACCGGCCGTGAGGGCGGCCCACACGATGCGCCGCGGCCAGGCCTCGTTGGTAACTTTGCCTGCCACCAGGCCGAGGATGCCGAGGATCACAACACCCAGAGCGCTGGCAAGCCACAGCCCGGTACTCAACGACCACAGTCCAACTGCCACGGGAAGCAGCGGTATTGCAAGCACAAAACCGGCCACTACAATGGGCCAGGATCCCCTTAACACTTCATACAGATCACGCCCATCCAGACGCCTGCCTCCAGCAATGCGCTGGCTAATCAACTCTGAGTAGGCATGGGCAATCCAAATGGCGCCGGCGCCGACAACTATGAGAGCGGCCGCTTGCAGCCAAGTCAGATGCGATTCCGAAGAGATTCCGGCAATTGCGACCATCCCCATAACGGTCCCGTAGATAAACTCAGAAAGACGATGGCCATTGATCCGTTCGAGAGATGATGATTCCATAGCTGATGATTTCCTTCCTTCCACTGGTTCAAAACTGCGCGTTGGGGCAGGACTTCCAGTCGTCCGGTCGCTGACCACCAGGGTAATCCCAGACCAGGTACGGCATGAGGCTGTCATAGCTGACCGGCTCGCCCTGGATCTGGCCGTCCTGGCTGACCCCGGTCTGGCGCATCAACCTCACGTGCCAGTCGAACGCCTGGCAGTTGGGCGTTTCGTACAACGACAGCGGTAGCTCGATCCAGGTTTCGCGGGTCGCCAGTTTCTCCGAATACATTCCTTCGATGTAGTCATATTCGACCATGACCTGGTAGTATTCGTCTGGCGCTAACTCCTTGACCGGCTGCCAGCGCAGCACCACCGGCTCGTCGGTCCCGCTGAACTTTTCGCCCATCGCTGGCTCCAGCAACTCCGGCGCCGGCAGCAGTTGGACTAACGGACTGGGCGCGACGACATCCGCATGGACGGTCGGATCGACGTCGAAGCTCTCGCGCAGTACGGCGTGGGCGTCGATACCGCCCGGCGGCAGTACCGCAATTGTGCCGATGAACTATGTCTTGTCAACTTCGGGCGTGTAAAAGATCAGCCAGGCCACGTCCTCGTAGCTAAACTGGCTGCGGCCGGTAGCCTGCCAGGCATCCCAACCCTTGAACGTCGTCCGCTCGAACGGTCCAATCTCACGAACCGGAGCAAAACCCAGGATACCGATCTGGTTCAGCATGAACTGCCGCGCAGCCTCAGAGCTGTCAAGGTGAAAGTCGCCGCTTCGCCACGCCAATTCCACCAGGCTGGCGGGCAGGATGTGCAATGCCGGCAAGAAGCCACCCCATGCCAGCCTACCGTTTTGTGCATCACCCTCTTCAGCACTGATGGTGGCCTGAATGCCACGCAGGCTGGGCGGGTCCAGCCAAAAACCATATTTGGCCAGCAGTGTTTCACTGGTCGAGTTGACAACCGGAAACTGGCCAGACGTCTGGCCGGCCGCAGCACCGGCGCCGGCATCGACCGTCACGCGCCAGTCACCCTGCGGGACGCGATGCGCCACGGTCCAGTCGTTGCTGCGATAGGTTCCCTGCGCGTCGCCCGCGGCAGCCAAACGAACGATCTCGCTGCCGTCCGGCCCAGCCACAGTGAACGTCACATCGGCGTCATCGACCGGTTGGCCGGCTGCGTCCGTCACCTGGGCGATGAGACGTGTGCTCTGGCCCATTTGCAACTGCGAGGTTGGATTGGGAAAGAGGAGCGTGACCGTCAGAGATTCAACTGGTGCAGGCGCTGTCACCAGCACCGGTTGGCACGCGGTGAGAAACAGCAAGGCCGATAGTTTCGCTGCCAAACGAATGTCTGTCCTCATCGCGTCGGCTTCATGCCGCAGCCGTTTCCGGCCGGCTCATGGAATAGAGATGGAACGGACCATACTCGTCCTCGCCGTCGCGCTCGAAGGTCATGCCCATCTTCTCCGCAACCTTGACCGAGGCAGCATTGCCATCGCTGATAAGGCAGACCAGCCGCGTCAGGCCCAGTGTCCAGAATGCGTAGTCACGGATCGCCAGCAGCCGCCTCCCTGCCCAGCCCCACCTGCTGCCCAGCAGATAGGCTACCTCCACCTCGAACTGTGATGATGGTCCGCAACAGGCCGCGGCCGATGAGCCGGCTGGTTGCCTTGTCCACCGTCGCCCACAGCCCCAGCTCCGGGTGCCGCGGGTGGCCGTTGAGATACCACTCGACCTCCTCCCTGGTTTCCTGGTAGGTCAGCGTGCCGTCGGGAAAGTAGCGCCGGACCTCCGGGTCGCTGTAAAACACAAATATCCCGTCCACATCGGACAGGACGGGATGGCGAAGGATGAGACGTTCGGTTTCAAGGATCTGCATCGAGTGTCAACCTTTATGAACAGACCGATAGATTTGGCAACAACCTGCCGCGCTTTCATACATCCATGTTGCTTGGGTTATGCCACTTGAGACCCTCGGCTTCGGCCGCGGCAAGCAGGCGTTCATCTGAGCAAAGAAAAACCAGGCCGGGAAGCCCGGAGGCTATCAACGAAGCATTCATGACCACAGCAGATGCCAACTGGACGGCGTCATACGCTCGCAACGAATGCCTATCAAGCAAGTCGCAGGCTTTATCAACCACGTCGCCCTCGACCTCAACAAGATGATATTGGGCGTGGCAATGATCGTTGAATACGCCTACCAAATACGCATGATCGTCAGCATCAATGGATGCCTCGCGCCTGCGTCGGGCCAGCGCACTTCTGGCTTCAACGATACTCAATCGGGATGTGAGCAACAGGTTTCCGCTTTGCGGATCAACCGTCTCTTGTATCCACCTGCTTCCGGTCTCGGCGACATAGCGCTTGATCAACGCGCTGGTATCAAGATAGTAGACAACTGAACTCATCGTTCGTCGCGCTCTGCGATGATACGATCAGACAATGGTCCACCAACCGCATAGATCTCTGCGAGTTCGGCCAGTCGTGGCTCAAGCAGCTTTGACCGTTCAAGGTTTACGTCGGGAGGCGTAACCAGGCCAGTGGCAAGTAATGCTTCCTCTGCCCGCTGCAGATCATCTGTCGCCTGAACCTGCCAAATAGCTACTTTAACTTGAGTGTGTTCTGGAAGAGACAGTGGCGCTGATAATCGCAGCGCACCCTGTTCGTAAACTGCGGTCCTGATTGTAGTTCTGGTATCCGGTACGTCCATACAAAACCTCCGTTGCTGGATGTGTCAAGCTTTGCCCCTGACCCACCCTCACCGCTGTTGCAGGCCTGCAGATGGTAGTAACTGTGACAGTACCCTGTGCGTTTGTAACCGTGCTGGGCGTGCCCTGTAAGGTCTACGGGGTTTGAACCCGGCGTGCGGCCCTGCGCACGATCCATGGTGCAGCAAATCCTTGCTGCGCGGTCCTGCACGCTCCTGCTTCAGCGGCTACCAGCTTGATTAATCCAGCAACTCTGTGCGCCAGTTGGCTTCCTGGATCTTGGCGTCCAGGTCGCGATGCTGCCTGGCGAGATCGTCGGCGCGCCGTTGGATCGCCGCCACATCCACCGTGCTGGTAAACTTTACCTCGGATTTGCTGTAGCGGTCCTGAGTGACCACTGCCGCTTGCGCCAGATGCTGATAGATGCCCTGCTTCAGCTTCAAGTTGTCCCGCACCGCCAGCGCGTCGGAAAGGCTCATCGCCTCGTCGAGCATGGTGTTGCTGTTGGTCCGATTGATACGCTGTACGAACTGCTCAAGCTGGGCTGAAACCCGCTCAAGCTCGGCGATCAACTCCTGTGGGTTCTCGGCAGGCTGGTTGCCTTCCTGAACCTTAGCGCTGCGCAGCAAACGCTGTCTCAACTGTTCAACCCGCCGGTTGCTGTCGGCCCGCAAAATCAATGCTTCCGCCAGTTTCATCCCTTCCTCCTTTCGCTTGCAACGATGATACAGACGGCATTATACGTAGGTCCGACTATAGGTCAACTGGTTCACACTTGGCACGATTGCGTAATCTTCAGAGCTATCGTCACAAAGCTTTCCACCAAAACTATTCGCCCAACTTGGACATCTCATCCAGAGTATTCTGAATGATCTTGATCCACTCACCTTCGACTGCAAGAAGCTCAGCAGCTGTAATGTACCGATCCTCTCCTCCCGAGCGCACCATCGCGGTCCACCAAAATAGATTGGTGCTTTCCCGCACGAATCCGTTGTCAAACAGGTTTGCAAGTTGACGAAGATACTGTTCGCCGATGAGCGGTGCTCCCAGGTTTGCTGTAGTTGAAGTTATCCCGCAGTTGTAGAAATATCCATGCACTGTAAACATGCCAAAGTTGGCATCGAACAAATCAGATTTGAGTTTCAGAGAGTTTTGTCCTGGTTCTACGTAAAGTCCAAGACCTTGAATCTTCTCGAGGAATTGTTCCAGCTTGGCTTTGGTAGCCTGATCAGCATTGAGTTTCTCAAAGAAAACCTGCTCGCTGATCTTTCTTCGCCGACTCGACGACACTTGAGTTTCTGGTACCGGAAGCGACACAATCCGATCATCCTCGATCCGAAAGACCGCGCGCTCGATCTCGACAGTCTGGGTGACAACTCTGGGGAAGATGACATACTCCTCGCGCTCTGGTATCCTGTAAAGCCCCAGTTCTACCAAAGCAAAACTGAAGTTCAGGTGAGCATGGGTCTGCAAGAAACCGGCTATCTCCTCGACACTTTCTCGTATCCCATCACCAACGATAAGCAACAAGAATCGACCACGTCGCAGATTCCGCAGCACGTTGTCGATGAAATCACTCTCGTCAAGGTCTTCGGAGTTCTGCGACGCCAATTCGTAAAGTGATGATGTGCTGGCTGAGTGAGATCTACCAATTGCGTTCTGCAGGTCTTCATACGACCATTGACTCAGTTCCTTGGCGTAGTCCAGAATCTGCCCTACGACTTCACGTCTTGCTTCCGGGTTCTTCCAGAGTTTGCATTCAACCAATGTCAGCATACCCAAACTGTTGACAAATAGCAGATCCACTGGACCGGCCTTCGTAGGTAATTCGCGACACACGGGTATCAGGGAGCCAAATGCGGGCTCAATTTCAGCAAGCGGGATCGCTTGCTGATGAGTGAAGATGAAACTTTGAAGCCAACCCTCGGCGAAGGCGCCATCTACCGGCTGCAACCGGAGGGCCTTATCGTTGTGAAGGATGTACGGAACACCATGCTGTCGCCTCATGATCTGGGCATCTTTCTATTGTTGAAGACGGCTATTGGGCATTTACCATCGCTCTCATGACTGCGGGTCGAACTGAAAGACACGCAGTTCCTGGTCGCAGCGGCACGCCTTTGCGAT